>NZ_JAGGLK010000005.1 GCF_017874375.1 Methanohalophilus levihalophilus | reverse complement strand
ACAATTCCTTAATTGACCAAATATCTTAATGTGTGTAATAGTAAATTCTGGTTGATCCTGCCAGAGGTTACTGCTATCGGTGTTCGATTAAGCCATGCGAGTTACATGTTCTTCGTGAACATAGCGGATTGCTCAGTAACACGTGGACAATCTGCCCTTGGGTTCAGTATAACCCCGGGAAACTGGGGATAATCCTGAATAGGCCATTGAAGCTGGAATGCTCTTTGGTTCAAAGTTCCGGCGCCCAAGGATGAGTCTGCGGCCTATCAGGTTGTAGTGGGTGTAACGTACCTACTAGCCGACGACGGGTACGGGTTGTGAGAGCAAGAGCCCGGAGATGGATTCTGAGACATGAATCCAGGCCCTACGGGGCGCAGCAGGCGCGAAAACTTTACAATGCGGGAAACCGCGATAAGGGGACACCGAGTGCCAGCATACTATGTTGGCTGTCCACATGTGTAAATAGCATGTGTTAGCAAGGGCCGGGCAAGACCGGTGCCAGCCGCCGCGGTAACACCGGCGGCCCGAGTGGTAATCACTATTATTGGGTCTAAAGGGTCCGTAGCCGGTTTAATCAGTCTTCCGGGAAATCTGACAGCTCAACTGTTAGGCTTCCGGGGGATACTGTTAGACTTGGGACCGGGAGAGGTAAGAGGTACTACAGGGGTAGGAGTGAAATCTTGTAATCCCTGTGGGACCACCAGTGGCGAAGGCGTCTTACCAGAACGGGTCCGACGGTGAGGGACGAAAGCTGGGGGCACGAACCGGATTAGATACCCGGGTAGTCCCAGCCGTAAACGATGCTCGCTAGGTGTCTGGAATGGTGCGACCGTTTCAGGTGCCGCAGGGAAGCCGTGAAGCGAGCCACCTGGGAAGTACGGCCGCAAGGCTGAAACTTAAAGGAATTGGCGGGGGAGCACCACAACAGGTGGAGCCTGCGGTTTAATTGGACTCAACGCCGGAAAACTCACCGGGGGCGACAGCAATATGTAGGCCAAGCTAAAGACTTTGCCTGAATCGCTGAGAGGAGGTGCATGGCCGTCGCCAGTTCGTACTGTGAAGCATCCTGTTAAGTCAGGCAACGAGCGAGACCCGTGCCCACTGTTGCCAGCATATCCTTCGGGATGATGGGTACTCTGTGGGGACCGCCGATGCTAAATCGGAGGAAGGTGCGGGCTACGGTAGGTCAGTATGCCCCGAATCTCCCGGGCTACACGCGGGCTACAATGGTTGGGACAATGGGTCCCTACACCGAAAGGTGATGGTAATCTCACAAACCCAACCGTAGTTCGAATTGAGGGCTGAAACCCGCCCTCATGAAGCTGGAATCTGTAGTAATCGCGTTTCAACATAGCGCGGTGAATACGTCCCTGCTCCTTGCACACACCGCCCGTCAAACCACCCGAGTGAGGTATGGGTGAGGTTACGAACATCGTGTCGTATTCGAACCTAAATTTCGCAAGGGGGGTTAAGTCGTAACAAGGTAGCCGTAGGGGAATCTGCGGCTGGATCACCTCCTAAGCATAACCCTCAAAGAAGGGTTAACAAACTGTCCAATACCGATCAGAAATCGATAAACTGCCATGTCATGAAAACAAACTGACAAATGAATTCGTTGGAGAATTCACCAAGGGCTTGTAGATCAGTTGGAAGATCGTCGCCTTTGCAAGGCGAAGGCCCTGGGTTCGAATCCCAGCAAGTCCATTACAAGTGCACCAGGCGAGTAGTGTCGCCCGGGAAGGATGGATGTGCTCCCCCTGCAACAGGGAGCATAATGAGATCGTGTATAAGATCGTTATACCTGACGCTTACTGGAATAAGTGAAGCGGAATTCTGGCAAATATGCCAGCAGGTGGATGGCTCGGCTCAAGAGCTGATGAAGGACGTGCCAAGCTGCGATAAGCTTTGGGAAGGCGCATGGAGCCTGTGAACCAAAGATCTCCGAATGGGACCTCTTGACTATTGTCGATCAGTAATGATCGGGAACGCCCCGAATTGAAACATCTTAGTAGGGGCAGGAAAAGAAATCGAAGAGATGCCGGTAGTAACGGCGAGTGAACTCGGCACAGTTCAAACCGAATCCCCCCGGAAATGGTGGGGAAATGTGGTGTTAAAGGACTGACCTTCAGATCCTCTCCTTCTTTAGTTGAATTTTTCTGGAACGTTAAACCACAGAGTGTGAAAGTCACGTAAACATGAGAAGGCGGATTTGGTCAATTCCTGAGTAGCGTGTGTTGGATATCACGCGTGAATTTGGGAGGCACCAACTTCCAAAACTAAATACTCCTTGAGACCGATAGCGAACTAGTAGGGTGACCGAAAGCTGAAAAGTACCCCAAGAAGGGAGGCTAAAAGTGCCTGAAACCTGTTGGTGATAGAACGATATGGCATGAAAGGATCTTCATTACGAAGGAAACAGCCGCGAGGCTGCAGTACGAGTAATGTTGCCGATGTCATATCTTACGTTTTGAAGAACGGGCCAGGGAGTGTATTTCCATGGCGACGGCTAACTTTGCAGAAAGGCAGCCGAAGCGAAAGCAACAAGTGCGCATCTTCGGAGAGGCACGGCGTATACAAGTGCGTGGAGTCATGGGAATACGACCCGAAGCCGGGTGATCTAGGCGTGGGCAGGTTGAAGCGTGGCGAAAGCTACGTGGAGGACCGCAAGCGGTACTGATCTGCAAATCGTTCGTGTGACCTGCGTCTCGGAGTGAAAGGCTAATCTAACCCGGCATCAGCTGGTTCCTTCCAAAACATGTCGTAGCATGACCTGACCAGAGATAGTCGGTGGAGTAGAGCACTGATTGGGGATCCCGGGGGAGAAATCCCTCAGTCCCTTGTCAAACTCCAAACCCACCGTCGTCGTAGAAGGTCGGAGTCCGGGCTACTGGGGTAAGCCTGTAGTCCGTAAGGGAGACAACCCAGCCCGTGGTTAAGGTCCCCAAGTGTCGACTAAGTGTTAATACTAAAGGGTGTCCCAAGTCCTAGACAGCTGGAAGGTTAGCTTAGAAGCAGCTATCCTTTAAAGAGTGCGTAACAGCCCACCAGTCGAGATTTGGGGCCCCGAAAATGGACGGGGCTCAAGTCGACCACCGATACCACGGAGTACTGAAAAGTAATCTTGTAGGAAGGCGTTGCGCTCGGGTAGAAGCAGGGCTGTGAAGTCCTGTGGACCGTGCGGAAACGAAAATCCTGGCAATAGTAACAGCATAGTCAGGTGAGAATCCTGACCGCCGAAGGGGCTAGGTTTCCTCGGCAATGATCGTCAGCCGAGGGTTAGTCGGTCCTAAGACGTACCGTAATTCGAGTACGCCAAAAGGGAAACAGGTTAATATTCCTGTACCACTTGACAATAAAACTGACGTCTCGGGGCAGGTTGAACGGCGTCGTCGCGCCGTCTAAGCATCGAACCCTGTGGAGAGCCGTAATGGCGAGAAGCAGGCGAATATGTTATGGCGAAAGTCAACTGCACCCTGGGACCCGTGAAAAGGGAGTCAAGTGTCCGTACCGAGAACTGACACTGGTGCCCCTAGCTGAAAAGGCTAAGGCGTGTCGGAATTAAACTGGCTAAGGGAATTCGGCAAATTGGCTCCGTAACTTCGGGAGAAGGAGTGCCTGCTATGAAGATAGCAGGTCGCAGTGACCAGGGAGCTCTAACTGTCTAATATCAACATAGGAGATCGCAAACCCGTAAGGGCTAGTACGATCTCTGAATCCTGCTCAGTGCAGGTACCTGAAACCTCGGTTCAACGGGACGAAGGGCCTGTAAACAGCGGGGGTAACTATGACCCTCTTAAGGTAGCGTAGTACCTTGTCGCTTAATTGGCGACTTGCATGAATGGATCAATGAGAGCTCTACTGTCCCTAGCCAGAATCCGGTGAAGCTTGCATTCTAGTGCACAGTCTAGAGACCTCTAGGGGGAAGTGAAGACCCCGTGGAGCTTTACTGCAGCCTGTCGTTGGGTTGTGGTTTTGGATGTACAGTGTAGGTAGGAGACGTCGAAACCCGCGCGCCAGCGTGGGTGGAGTCACAATTGGGACACTACCCTTCCAGAATTACGACCCTAACTCATCTGAGGACCCCGATAGGTGGGCAGTTTGCCTGGGGCGGGACGCCCTTGAAAAGATATCAAGGGCGCACAAAGGTT
>NZ_JAGGLK010000004.1 GCF_017874375.1 Methanohalophilus levihalophilus | reverse complement strand
TTGTATATTGTACTAAAGTACGCGAGTCTTTGGGAACTATACATCGCTGCTGTGCTCACTCTACTTTTACCTACTCAATTTTTTTCTGAGTAATCTACTTCCAATGAGCTGGAAGTCTTGTTGAGTGGAGCGAAACAGACGCGTTCTCCCGAAGCGCAATTCGGGCGTCGGCTGTGCTCACTCTACTTTTACCTACTCAATTTTTTTCCTGATTAATCTATTAACAATGAGTTCCATCTCTACATTTCTGGAGAGTTTATCTATAAGAGAAATGGAGAATTTTGGGAGCTCTTCACGTAATCCATTTTAAACGTGATATACAAGTAGTTAAAACAAAAAAGCGATTATTTGTTTAGAAACATCACTCAGTCTTTTCAACAATAATCTTTCCCATTTCTGTTGGGTAATAGATTATCCAGTTTCCTTCTCGCTTACCTTCAATAAGGCCTGCATCGCTGAGGATAGAAAGATGGTATGAAAGCTTTGAATCAGGCACTTTCACTATTTCCTTAATAAGGCAAACACAAAGAGGATTCAGTGTAAGGAGATGTAAAATTTTAATTCTCAATGGTGATGAAAGTGCATGATGTACTCTGCTTTGTTTTTCCATGCTCTTTTCATCAGGCAATTTTTCTGCCAGCTTCCTGACGTCACCTTCACCCTTAATTGTACACTCAAGAGGCTGTGGAATTTCCATTTTGATTCTCCACTGTCCTATTATTTCTTATTCCTTTTTTACCTTTCCTCAAGGTAGTTTTCGCTATCCATCACTGATGTAAATACAAATATATACTATCATCCTCATCTACTGCCATCATGCCAACTGTGTTTGAGATTCTCCACAAAGACGCCGCAGGACGTATTGGTAAACTGACAACTCCACACGGTGTAGTTGAAACACCAACAGTCATGCCAGTCATCAATCCCAATATTCAGACCATTCCGGCTCACGAGATGCGCAGTTTTGGCGCTCAGATTCTCATTACCAATTCCTATATAATTTCCCGGAAAGATGAACTCAGGGAAGTTGCCCTTAAGGACGGTCTTCATGCACTACTTGGGTTTAACGGTCCGATAATGACCGATTCAGGCTCATTCCAGTTGTCTGTTTATGGTGACGTTGAAGTGACCAATGAACAGATCATTGATTTCCAGCAAAAAATTGGAACTGACATCGGTGTTCCTCTTGATATTCCGACTGCACCAGATGTTTCAAGGGATCAGGCAGAGAGTGAGCTGGAAATAACCCTTGAAAGACTTAAAGAAGCTCGCTCAATGGTAAAAGAAGGCATGCTTCTTGCAGGCCCGGTTCAGGGTTCAACATATTATGATCTCAGGCAATACAGCGCTGAAGAACTCACGCCTCATAATTTCGATGTTTACCCCATAGGTGCGGTTGTTCCGCTAATGGAGAATTACAGGTACGCAGAACTTGTTGATGTCATAGTAGCCTCCAAAAAAGGTCTCTCTCCTGTGGTTCCCGTGCATCTGTTCGGTGCAGGACATCCCATGATGTTTGCACTGGCTGTTGCGTTGGGTTGCGATCTTTTCGATTCTGCTGCTTATGCGCTTTATGCCAAGGATGGCAGGTACATCACGACTTCCGGAACTTACCACATAGAGGATCTAAGCTATCTTCCATGCTGCTGTCCGGTTTGTCTTGAACATACAGCAGAAGAAATTAAAAAAGCTCCGAACAAGGTGGAATTGCTTGCAAGACACAACCTCTACGTAACATTTCAGGAAATTAACCTGATAAAGCAATCTATCAGGGAAGGAAACCTGCTGGAGCTTGTTGACATGCGTTGCAGAAGTCATCCCTCAATGGTGGAAGCACTCAAGAGACTCTATTCACATGTTGATTGGATTGAAACTCTCGATCCCGCATCAAAATCAACATTTTTCTACACAGGTCCTGAATCTGGCTTGAGGCCGGAAATCAAGCGCTATTCAGACAGGCTTGGACGTCTGGAAATTAAAGGCAAGGTATTGATATCTGCATTCCCAATAAGAAAATCGGAGGAATATGATCAATATCTTCGTTTCAAGCCACCAATCGGAACTTACCCAATTGAACTTTCCGAAGTTTACCCTTTCAATGCGGAAGTTCCTGAAAGCATAGATTATGAAGCCATGGACAAGGCACTTCTTAACACTATAGACCTGATGTCACGGAATGCTGATGCACAGTTTACTTTTATATGCGACGAATCAGTGGCCAATCATCCCCGATTTACCGAACTTCCGGAAAACGTGGAAGTAATCATCAGAGGAAGCTCAGATGCTTTCTCTTCACAACTCTAATATAACATACTGGAGATTAAATACTCTCACTGGTGATACATTTGGTATCTACTGCCGGCTCAAAAACTAGGAACCCGTATCTCGAATTGCTCAGGCCAGAGATCTCTGACATGGATCTGGCCCTTCCTGCAGCCAGTGCTTTGCTTGCATCTTATATTGCTATGGGTGCTCTCCCGGCTCTTTTTCCTTTCATAATTGCAGTCATCGGTGGCTATGCTGCTATCACAAGCTCATACGTCTATAATGACTGCTGTGATATTGATATTGATCAGATAAACCTCCCGGACAGGCCAATCGCCTCTTCTACCCTTTCCCAAAAACAAGGGCTTGGTTATGCCGGTTTTTTAGCATTAATCGCCTCAGTTGCTTCATTTTACCTGAATCCGGAATCATTTGTAGTACTGGTTATTGCTGTTACCACAATCAGCATCTATTCAAGGTTCGCAAAAAGGCTGACATTCCTGAGTTTTGTACCTGTGGGAATCGCATACGGTCTTGTTCCGGTTGGAATCTGGCTTGCATTTGATCCCGCTGGAATTCTCAAAGGTAGTGATGGGGTAATCCTTCCATTACCGGGTATATTCTTCTTCATAATGATGTGTGTAGCCGATTGGGGATTCACCCTTTCAGGCGTTGCCAGAGATGTTGAGGGAGACAGGGCACGGGGTGCACCTACCTTTCCTGTAACATTTGGTGTGCCTGCAACATCAAAATTTGTGACACTATGCTGGTTTGCAGGAGTTGCATCTTCAATAATCATTGGATGGACAGCTCATCTTGGGCCCCTGTTTTTCCTTGGGGCAATTTTAGCTGGTCTCTGGATGCTTTACCAGTCATTTGATTTCATCCGCAACCCAACACCTAAGAGAGGTGGCCAGCTTTTCCTTCAGGGATCAAGGTATCGTGGAGTCATGTTCGGTTCCCTGATAATTGATGTGATATTGTCTATTAGCTTTGCAGAATATGTTTCAATCCTTTGGTAAGGGTATTTAAAATGGATGCTGATGTCATTGTAATCGGTGGCTCTCCTGCGGGGCTTGCAACTGCCAGGAAAGCCTCATCACTCGGATGCCGTGTTCTTTTGCTGGATAAAAAGGAATCACCAGGCAATCCAGGCCACCCTGCAAATACATTTTTCAAAGGGATGTTTGATCGTGCCGAAGAAGTTGTGGACAAGAGTTATGTTCTCCGCGAATTGCGTGGTGCAAAACTGTTTGCTCCCTCTGGAGGCACTGTTGAAATCATAAGTCCGGCCTATTTCCTTGACAGGCCTGCTTTTGATCGTTTTTATGCACAGAAGACCATTGATGCAGGAGTCGAAATTATATCTGGTGTAGAAGCGCACAATATTATCCGCAAAGACGGGGAAATGGCTGTAAGCACTTCAGAAGGAGTATATAGTTCTCCTTTGGTAGTAGTTTCCAATGGCATAAAATCTGATCTCGCTTCATTATGCGGCTTATCTCCAATACGCTATCCTCAGGATATTGCCTGGGCAAAGGAAGCTGTAATTGAAGCTGATGGTATAGGGGAACCCGATTTGTTTGAATATTACTTGGGCAGCCTTGCACCTGGCTGGAAATGCACTTACTCTCCATGTGGAGAAAACCGTGCAACACTGGGAACCTATGTCCGAAGACATGGTACTGATGTTTCTGCATTCTTTGACAGGTGGGTTGATAAATTCAAGAAATTAAAGGGAATCTCAGATCTGGAAGTTCTGGAACCTTCTGTCGGCGGAGATCCTATTATCACAATCCCTAAGGACATTCTTGCAGACGGTCTTATGCTTGTAGGCGGTACTGCGGGGCAATCCGGTATAGGCTACAGCATGCATGCCGGCAATATCTGTGGAAGTGTCGCTGCAGATGCAGTGAAAAAAGGTGATTTTTCAACGCGTACATTATCCGTTTACCGTCGTGCATGGAACAAAGCCTACAGGACAGAACACTGGCTTGGCAGAATCGGGCTTGAAACCCTGAGAAAAATGGATGACAGTGAAATTGACAGGGTAATGCAGGTCTTTGAAGGCAAGGATATGTCCTTCCTTACGGGAACGCCATTGCATAAGTCTGTTCAGGTTTCCATGTATATGCTAAGACATGATCCTCTTGCAATGCTGAATTTCAGGGCACTCCTCAGGAACAGGTGATTTTAAGCCATGAAATATTACTTTTACAGAAATCCATTTTTTAAGGTATATGCAACAGTTGAAGATGGCCATGTCCGAATGCATACTTCAGGCGTCGCATCAAAACCCCTGAAACCAGTAGTTTCTAGTTTTTTCGATTTATTTGAGGGTTCAAAGTTTGCAAAGATACTGGACAACCAGCTGATATTCTCCACATGGATGCCTCCCATACCCAGCAAAGCTTTTGACAGGCTTGTGAAAAGCCAGATGGGATCAATGAGGGGTAAACTTGTACCTGAGCAGGTAACGATATCCATAACTGAGGATTGTCCCAATAAATGTCTTCATTGTGCGCTTCCCGACACGAAAAACAAGGCAAGCCTCTCTCCGGATGCAATTAAGAGTGCCATTGATCAATGCCTTGATTTGGGTTCCACATTCATTGTCTTTGATGGTGGTGAGCCCCTTCTTTACGAAGGTCTTGAAGAGCTGATAAGCTATGTTGACCGGGAAAAAGCAATTACCGGAATGTTTACCTCTGGTGTAGGTTTTACCCCTGAGAAAGCCCAATCTTTGAAAGCTGCCGGTCTGGACATGCTAAGTGTCAGCCTTGATAGTGCAAATGAAAAGGGACATGATTCTATGAGAGGCAGATCCGGGGTCTTCAATGATGCAATGAATGCCATCCGCTACTCACTGGATGCCGGTTTGCTGGTGAATATCTATGTAGTATTGTCTCCGCTCAATATCCATGAGCTTGAGGATTTCTACAATCTTGCAACTGAGATGGGTGTCCATGAAATATCATTCTTTGAGATTGTTCCCACAGGGCGCTGGATAGATCATGAAAAGGATGTCCTGTCAAAACAGGATCTTAAAAGGTTTGATGATTTTGTAGAATGGGCCAACCAGCGCGAAGGCCCTCGTGTCTTCCCGATTCCCCATGTCCTGAGAAAACTGGGTTGTTTTGCAGGACGCAAATGGATACACATTACTCCACAGGGTGATGTAAATCCGTGTGCATGTATGCCAATGATAGTTGGCAATATCCATCAGGAGAATATCAGTGATATCTGGAAAAAACTTCGCAGTAATCCGGAATTTAATGCAGGCTCATGCCTTATGCGGGATGATGAGTTCAGGGATAAGTATATCCTAAATAAAATTGAATGAAAATAGAATTAAAAAAAGATTCCAGGGAAACCCCTGGAACAATTTTCTACGATCAGAGAAGTCCTGATTTCTGAAGTGTCATGAGGTTTTCGGTGGTAAGTTTCTCACCGGACTTGAACTTGTCAAAGATGTCTTCTGCATCTTTGCGAACCTCTTCCATGTCTGCTTCTCTCTTGACACCAGTGTCCTGCTTCTTGATCTTGCGAACCTCTTTCTCAATGTCCCTGAGTTCTTTCTGGATCGCAATAAATGACTTGTGCTCTTCATCTGCCTTTTCCTGGATTTCGACAAATTCTTTGTGAGCAGCGTCCGAATCTGCGCGTACTTTGTCAGCTTCCTTGAAGGTGGCTATCATCTTGTCGTGATATTCCTGTGCCTTCTGTGCGAATTCGGAAAGTGTAGTGTGGAATGTGGATGCCTCTTCGCGGATGGCTTGTGCTTCTTCAAGCAACTCTTTCAGCTCTACATTACCTTCAAGCTGTTTCTTCTTCTCCGCATACTGGCTCTGGAGTTCGGATATCTTCTTGACGATTTCCTTTTCCTTTGAAGGGGTCATGACTTCAGTCTGCTGTGCAAATTCCAGCCTGTCAATGTCCCTGCGAATTTCCTTGAGTGATGGGCCTGTAAGATTACTGGCACTTCTGAGCTCGTCTACTTTTGCAAAAACTTCATTAGCTCTTGCATTGGTTTCGTCCCTTTTCTCCTTGTATTCCTGGACTTTACCATTGTTCTCATCACGAAGCTTCTTAAATTCCTGTGCTTCATTGATGAGCTCTTTGGTTTGCTTGTTCAGATCATTGCGCTTTGTGGCAAGTGAACTTGCAAGAGTATTAAGCTCATTACGTTTCTCTTTGTGTTCGTCTGCTTCCTTTCTTAAATCCTGCCTCTTGTTCTTGAGTTCTTTCATCATGCTCAGGTTTTCCTCCCTGTCCAGCAACGTTGGCTGGCGTTCCATGCATTTCTAATGCACGATTCCGTAAGTGATTCACTGAAGTGAATCGATCACTGGTATGATTGCCTTCATGTTTTTTTGCTTTATAACTACATCGGCATACTGGCATAGTATGGGTTTTGGATTGAAGGCTATTGAATATCCCGCTTTTTTGAATATGCAGATGTCATTTGCTCCGTCCCCAACAACAACACAATCCTCTGTTGAGATTCCGTGTTCAAGGGCGAGTTTTTCGAAAACCACTTCTTTTGAATTGTCTCCTGTCATAGGACCGCTAACGTTTCCGGTAAGTTTGCCATCCTTTATTTCCAGTATATTTGAGAAGACATGATCAATTTTAAGCCGTTTTCCTACATGCTCTGATTTCAGGCTAAAGCCCCCTGAGAGCATAGCTGTGGTGTAACCATGGGTTCTGATGTGCTCCAGAAGCTCTTCTGCTCCGGGCATAAGTGATATTTCATCCATTGCTTTTTGGGCAAGTTCGATGTCAAGTCCCTTGAGTGTTTTGACACGCTCGATTAGGGCTTCACTGTATTTCAATTCCCCATTCATGGCTTTTCGGGTAATGTCTGAAACAAAATCCTCAACCCCGGCAGCACGTGCAAGCTCATCTATGCATTCAGCATCAATAAGAGTGCTATCCATATCAAAAACGATTAGTTTGGGCTTTTCGTTTCTGGAATCGCTATTTAAGCTCACGTCATCAAACCCGGATTTAAGATAATAAGTCATTTAATAATGAGGATTGGTCTCTACAATTACACACATTCTTTTTAACGTTTTCGGATCATTTGGTCCACGTTTGTTCACATGTCAACAATTGTATCCAAGTTAGCGGGAAAATCCAAAAATAATATATGTGACTTAGTTATTTTCCCTCTGTGATTCAATATGGTTAAAATTGGATTTATTAAACTGGGTAATCTTGGTATGAGCCAGGTTATTGATCTTGTACAGGACGAAATTGCAGCACGTGAAGGCATTAGCATTCGTTCCTATGGTACCGGTCCGAAGATGGGCAAAGATGAAGCTGCAGATACAGCAGAGCTCAAGGATTGGGGTGCAGATTTCTACATCATGATCAGCCCTAACTCCAGTGCTCCAGGCCCAAAGGCAGCTCGTGAGTTATACAAGGATGTTCCATGCATCGTAGTCTCTGACGGTCCAACCAAGAAAGATGACAGGCAGGCCCTCGAAGATGCAGGATTTGGTTACATCATTATGACCGTCGATCCACTCATCGGCGCAAAGACCGAATTCCTCGACCCGGTTGAAATGGCTTCATTCAACTCCGATGCAATGAAAGTACTTTCCACCTGCGGTGTAGTCAGGCTCATTCAGGAAGAACTTGACAAGGTTACTGCACAGGTAGATGCCGGTAAATCAGGTGCAGACCTTGAATTGCCACACATTCTCGCAAAACCTGAGAAATGCATTGAGCGTGCCGGTTTCAACAACCCATACGCAAAAGCAAAAGGTCTCGCAGCACTCCACATGGCCAGCAAAGTTGCAGAAATCAACTTCCCTGCATGCTTCATGATGAAGGAACTCGAGCAGGTTACACTCACAACAGCAACTGGTCACGAAATGATGAGGGCAGCTGCACAGATGGCAATTGATGCAAGGGAAATCGAGAAAGCTAACGATTCAGTCTTCAGGCAGCCTCACTCCAAGAAAGGCGTCCAGCTCCAGAAGACAAACCTTTATGAGAAACCGGCAGAAGTGTGATTACACTTCTCCACCTTTTTTATTTATGAATGTATATACAGCCCTTTTACTGGTTCTTTTTTTCTTTGCCTTGATGGTAATTGCTACAACTCTCTATCTGAAAATGACTTCTTCAATGGAAAGGATGATAAGAAAACAGAGAAAATTCTGATTGGTTACAGCAGGGAGAAGATTCCCTGCCAAAAACAGTTTTAATCTTCTTTTGCTCTGGGCATAGCAATGATTTCACGGACCTGCAATCCGAAAAAGTTCTGTGAGTGTGCAGGTCTTACGACTACGGCTACATCTGCTCCCTGCCGGGTGCCACCAATAGCAATTATTTCAGCATCCTTTGAAACAGGGATGTGTCCCGAGTCCGCAGCCATCATTGTAACTTCAAGAGCTACCTTGAATCCTTTCCCGAACACTGCACGGAGTGTATCTGAAATCACATCTGTCCGGCTTGCTCCCCCGTACTTCTTGGACATTGTACGTTCCACGCAACCAAATGGGTGAGATTGGGTTGTGACAAGCACTCCCATTTCAGTGAGCTTCCTGTAATTCTCATCGTCCATTTCCCATTTTCCTTCTTCGCGTAATCCGTATTGATGGGTCATAGCTATGATTTTCACATCCATGTCATGTGTTGCTTCTGCCACTTTTAGTGCAGTGTACCCCTCGGTACTGGCAACTACGATGTGCTTAATCCCAAGTTCTTCAGCTCTTTTGGCTACGGCAGCAGCCACTTCTTCTGTATTTTCTTTCCCAACATTATCAAAATATACTACAGACTTTTCCATTTCAACACCTCATTCTTGTCTTAGGTTAATTGTTGTTACCTTATCAGTTTATTATTTACAAACGATGATCTTATCTATAAGTATTCACCATGAAATAAAAGAGGATAACATTTAGTCAACAGAGGTGGTTTTTTGTCAGGCAAGGAGTTTGAAGATGTCAAAATAACTACCAGCGAGATCAAATCGAAGGATCCTTTACTCATCGAGGGTTTCCCGGGCATTGGTCTGGTTGGTAACATAGCAAGTCAGCAGATAATCGAGGAGCTTTCCATGGAATACATAGGTTCTATGGAATCACGCTTTTTCCCTCCGATTGCCGTCCTTTATGAGGGGATAATAAACATGCCTGTTCGCATTTACGAAAGTGAGGAGCAGAATCTCATAATGGTTGTTTCTGATATTCCTATAAGTCCATCAGCATCCTATGATGTCAGCAAAGTGCTGATTGACTGGGCTTCCGCCGTAGGGGTTAAGGAAGTGGTTTCAATTGCCGGAATTGCCACTATGGCTGATGAATCAAAGGTCTTTGGTGCAGCAACGACAGATGATATGCTGAAGAAAATTGAAAATGAGGTTGAGATTTTCCAGATGGGCACGATTTCCGGTATTTCAGGCAGTATAATGTCTGAATGCTTCATGCAGGCTATTCCTGCAATAAGCCTTCTTGGCGCGACACGCAGTCAGAATCCGGATCCAAGGGCTGCAGCAGCCGTAATAAACTCCCTGAACTCAATTTATGATTTGTCCATAGATACGGAAAGCTTGATTGAACAGGCAGAAAGAATAGAAGTGGAAATGCAGAAATTGGCCGAAGATGTACGTACAAGTGAACAATCAACTTCCCCAAGAAAAGAATTCCCGATGTACGGGTGATAAATATGGAGTACAAGACGCTAACAAGTATTTCATATTCTGCTATGCAGGATCTCAAGGATCATATGCTCAGGACTATTGAAATACGTAGTCCTCAGAACTTCCTTGCCTCCCTGGATCTTGAAGTTGGTGAGGAGATTTTCCTGACTTCAACCAGTACACAGGATTTAACTCCCGGAACCATGGGAATTATAGGTTCAGTTACCCAACATCAGGTAGCGACTCATCGAATTGTTAACAGCAATGACAGCTACTATGAGGAAAGAGAAACCACAATGATCAGGATACAGATTCGTCCCCGTTGTGTTGGAAGGGTTAGGAAGGTTTTGTCTAATCAGATAGGTCATGTTACGGTAACTGAAGCAGAAGCAGTTTCATTTTACGATGCAAGATAATTTTTATTGCCGGGTTTCGGGGAGTTTCCCCAGTGCCCGGTTAATTTGTTCCACTAAGTCGTAATGCAATCCCAGTGGGACTTCGGAGTCGGGGTAGAAGCTATGCTTTCTTGAACCCTTACAACCAAATGATAATCCGATGCCGCTCTCCAAGGGTCTTGCAGTGCAGTCGCCACATACGGAGGCTGCACCGATTGTGTCAATTATATTTTTCTCCCCTTTCAGGTAAGCGAATGCCTGAACAATCCTCATTGCGGATTCAGGTTTCAGGTATAAAATGCAAATATCAAAGGGATTTTTTGTAAGGGAAAGTGGTACGATTTCAATAGACTCGTATTTCCTTTCAATTCTTGGCAAATTTGTAGCTGCATTTTCTGCTGCTTCTTCATCCTGATATCTTCCGCTTTTGAGATAATACTCAGAAGGCGGGATTTCGGATTTTCCAAGTACATAATCCCCTGGACCGCACCGCTGTGAGTTGATATGGAACTTTTTCCCATACCTTGCTTCACTCACCAGCTCACAGTATAATTTATCTGATGCTTTCCCGTCACTGGATTTTAGAAATGTGATGCACACTGGCTCTCCATCGTCCATGAGCGTGCATAATTTGTCCATTTCCGGCAGTTTTCCAGACATTAAAAACCTTCATCAAATTCACTCTATTTCTGCACGTATTGTTGTAAACACAGGTCCACGGATGTCAATTTTCTTTTTCTTTCCAGTGATGAAGCGTTGTGCAAGTGGATTTAGTGCAATGTTGATCTCGGCCGGGGTTTTAACAATCCTTGCACGGGTTTCGGTTTCTGTTAAACCGTTTTCAACTGCCTTTTCGATTTCCCTTGCGGCTTTTGAAGCAAGGGCATCTATGAACTTTATTCCAGTTCTTGCAGAATGGTTTTCGAAAGCTTTCTTCCACTTCTTTGTGTCTGGAAGCCCAAGAATGTCATTGTTGTATGCAACAACTTCATTGAAAGCTGCAGGGCCGCAAAGTTTTGTTTCTTCTTCAGGTTCAACAACAGAAACTTTGACTTTCTTACCCATTAGTTCCCCTTCCCATGCGGCAAATTCACAAGGGCTGGGTTCACTTGCATGTAATTCCGCTTCACGGACAATAGATTTGAAAATCTCTTTTCCTTCTTCAGTTTTTGGAATTTCTGCAATGGAAATCATTTTTGCGAGGTCACTGTCAGAGAGTTCCCATTCGGAATACTGGGCAATCTGTGGGTAGGACATGCCCCTGAGATCTGTTGCTTCAAAAAGTATCATGGCTAACCGCTCAACACCAAGTCCCAGATTCATCACCGGATAAGGTATATTATACTTGGAAAGCGCAAGTGGGGAGTAGATTCCAAAAGTTGCAATTTCTATCCATCCGTCAGAGTATTTGGTATTTGATCCAACTAGCTTGGGATGGTATGCGAAAACTTCGATTTGCGTTTCAGGGGTGTAATATTTACTGCGTTTCTCATCCGGCCTGAAAAGGAATTTTTCAAACCCGAATTGGGAAAGCAATCCTTCAGAAACTGCTTTGCCGTAATCCACAGTGACGTCTTCATCCATTATCACACAGGATGCGGAGTAATAAGTCATGAGGCGAGAGGCATCTTCCTGCTGCTCTCTCCTGAAACATCTGTCAATTGAAAACAAATGGAATGGCGGTTCCCTGCGTCCAATCATTTCCGAGAGGCTGATAAACCACCCGGATGTCATGTGGCTTCGTAGTGTTTTAGTTGCTGCAACAGGCGTTAGTTCCTTGAACTCCGGGAAAATCTCTTCGATCATTTCTGCAATGAGGGAATCTGAAAGTCCCAGCTTTCCTGACATTTCGGAAACAAGATCGTCACCTTCAATTGTTCCTTTCTTGTATGCATGCAATTCCTCGCGGATAATTGCAATTCCTTCGTCCCCTACATCCCCGAGCATTTCCTTTATTTTCGCAATACGCTCGTCCGATATTCCTACATTAGGGCGTGGAAGGCCTGCGAGGTAGAAACACCTGTCAAGAACAGCCAGGGCCTCAGGTCCGAATTGTTTGTGGACTTCAGTTTCATCGACAATAAGAGGGTTCATCATTTCCTCAAAACCCAATCTCAGGTATGCTTCCCTTAGCTTTGATATTGTATCGTAAACCGGATGGGGTTTCCCGTACCGAAGGGATACCTGAGGGTACCTCTCGTTTAAAATAGGAAATTTTACATAGGAGGCAGTTTCATTCCATGCACGGTCAAAATCTTCCTCCGCCTGTTTTTTGATGGATTCGGGATCAAATTTCATGATAATTACCTGTGATTCTCTATTAATTGGTTCTATTTAACGCCTGCTGGAGTTCACGTTGTTTAATTGCACTTGCCAGTTCCCCCCGGGTTTTGTCTGTAAGGGAACGCATCACATCTGTGCGGCGCCTCAGGTTGGACGTTAGTGCATCCGGATGATCAAACATTACCAGAAGTGAGTAAATGTTGTCCATCATGTCTAAATACTTTTTTCCTTCAGATGACTGCCCTTTCATTATCATATCAAGGATATGACGCCGGAGTTCTCCTCCTGTGTCGGCTAGCCCGTTGAGGTAGGCACTGTCCTTTACACCAAGCTCTTCCGGACCCGGAATATCTGGAAGAATTTTTTTTTCGCAAAGCAACTCATAAGTTATATAGCACTCTACATACTCTTGTTGCGCGGTATCAAATGTGCCGGAATAGTATAATTCCGGATAGGGTGAAAGCAATTCATGCATTTCTTTTAAAAGCCCGGCTGCCTCATCTTTCAGGGATATTGCCTGTTTTATATCTCCCCGATGGATTCCCATTATGGATTTGCGGCAACATCTTACGACATTGCGTGCAAGAATAAGCCCTTTCTCTCTTACCCTGTCCCTTGAATCTAGACGTTCAAGAATTCCAAATAATTGAGAAGTTTCTGCTTCCGGAACCATTTTCCTCCATGTCCCCGGATGTGTACAAAAAAGACAGTAGTTGAGTGAGAATCACTCGTCGACTGGAATTGTTTCAAGCTGACTGGCAACGTTCCAGATCAGTGTCCTTGTGTGAAGTGGTATGTTGGGATCATTACTGATGTCTTCGAGAATTGATATACTCATGGAAGTTCTCAGGTACATTGGTTCGTCAACGTTGTTGAGTCTTTCCACTATTTCGTTGGCAGAGCGCCTTATATTGCGTGGTACTGAGTTATCATTTCCAATTTGTTCCAGCACCTGAACACATTGCTGTATTACATCTTCAGTATTAGCCGACAGCATTTTAATCACCTTTGCACATGTAAAAATACGTAAAATAAGTGTTACCTGCTGTAATGTAAACAGGCATATCCTATAAAAGTATATTCATGATTTCCATTCAAAATGCAGATTTTTAAATAGGAAAACAGGCTTAGGATAGTTACTGACTGTAGGTAGTAAAAGAGTTTTATGCTTTGAATACCTTAAGTTATGAGTAATACCTCGTTTGATGGAAATGTGGATAGGCAGCATTAATGTCCTGACTAATATAGAACACGTTATATATTATGTTGCCTTATAAGGTGGTTATATGTCAAGTGCTGAAAGCATCAAAGACGGCGACTATAAAATTCAACAGATATCACGTTTACTGGAATCAGGGGGAACTATGCTTGCACAGCATTGCAATGTTTGTGGTGCTCCTTTTTTCCGCTATCATGGTGAGATTTTATGTCCGGTTTGCAGTACTTTGGGTGAGCAAACATTAGCAACTCCAAAAGAGGAATCGGTTTCTGTTTCTCGGGCAGAAAGTAAACAATCTTCATCAATAGCTGTCAGTGAAGAGGTTGCGCCAACAATTTCTTCCGTAAATGAAACCGTTTCTGCCCCGGAGGAAGGGGATAAGAGTGAAAAATTGGTTGAATCCGCTGCTTCTTCATCAAAAGAGCAAGTTGTAACTCCTGACAAATCAACCACCGCTTCTACAGATTTTACTTCAACTTCCGATCCCCAAGCTCTTGGACGGGCTCTTTTGCAGAATCTTGAAAAGGTTGCATTGCAGATGTCAGGGGAATCAGACATACAAAAAGTTACCGAAAAACTTGATCTTGTTGAAAGGACTCTCAATCTTGCCGAACGCATAAAGAAATTGTAATTATGCCTTGTATTCGCTGGCAACAATTTCTTTTATTTTTGCAGCCGTTTTTGGACCTATTAGTTTGACCTTCAGGAGTTCTTCTTCAGTTGCAGACATTACTTTTTCCACAGATCCAAAATGTGACAGCAGATTTCTTGCAGCCACAGGCCCAATTTCATTAATTGCAGATATGATGTATTCCTGCTGCTCCGAAAGCAGGCGTGCCGTCTTTTTCCCGTGGGCATTAACCACTCTTTTTTCATCTGATTGTTCACGCTTTGCAATCTGGTAAATCAGGGAAGCGGTATCATCTGCATCCCGGGTGTAAATAACACTGATTCCAAAGTCGAGGTTGATGGATAGCAATGCTCCATGAATGGAGTTCGGGCTGATCTTTCTGCCGGTGAATAAACCTTCTCCTTCAAGAAGCAAGATTCCTTTTTCGTAAGCATTCGCGAGGTTTGAAATCTGATCAAATAATTTTCCTTCTATGAGGGAACTCAGAAAGTCGCTGGTTTCTTTTCGTTCAATAGCGAGTCTGTCGCTGACCACATAATCCCCTACTTCAAGGGTTTTTAAGGTAAGGTCTGCTCCGATCTTTTCCAGATTACGCGCAACAGTGCTTCTGATTTCACGCTGATCAACCACAACCTGGATTTTATCTTCATCTTCAAAATCTGAAAGGCTTTGTTGTTTTTCGGCGGGCATCTGGAATTCCTCAACTACATCTCCATTGTTGGAGTCCTGCAACATTCGAATACTGTTTTGCATATTCCTTTCTTTTCGTTTGCTGCTCCAGTAATAACCTTCATCGCGCGTTCCCTTGGTGACAAGAACAACAACTCTTCCTTCGTTTTTCCTTCCGGTGCGCCCCTTTCTCTGGATGCTACGTATCTCTGAAGGGATCGGTTCGTAAAACAGCACAAGATCCGTGGATGGTATGTCCAATCCTTCCTCGGCTACGGATGTTGCCACAAGAACGTTGTATTCTCCCTGTCTGAACTTGCTGACAATCTCTACCTGTTGTTTTTGCGTAAGCCCCTTATCTTTATATTTTGAACTCTGTCCTACGAATTTGACAGGGGAGATGCCATTGACTTCTTCCAATGCCGCAGTCACCATTTCCGCAGTATCCCTGTAGTTTGTGAACACGATTACTCTGGAATCAGTTTTGTCTTTAAGCTGCTCTCCAACAATCTCTTTTACAGCTTCGAGCTTTGGATGCTCAGATCCACATTCCTTAAGCCGATGGTATAACTGGCGTATGTGAATATCTTCTGCAAGCCGTTTCGATGCCTTGCTCCCACTCTTTGTTCCGGCTTCTTTTTCGAGCCTGTCCATATATTTGTTGAGAGCTTCAATTCCCTGTGTTTCAGTAACTTCTACTGCATGGTTTACTTTCATAATCTCTGCAAGAATTGATAATGCACTGAACACAGTTGGATCTGGTTTTCCTCCTCTTATTTCTCCCTGTAATCCTCTCTGGAGGGCAAGAAGTTCTGTTTTGGAGGTTTTTTTCCCAAACGGCAAACTGATATCAAGGTTGGCAAGTTTTTTGTACCTGTCATCAAGCACTTTGTCCAATAACTCTTTGAGTTTTTTCATCTCTTCAGGAAGATTGATTTGCATCCACTCGATGTTCTTTTTCTGGATGTAAGGAACTACATCAGCGTCATCTTCCGTTTTTACTGCGATATTCCTGATGTGGAGATTCTCGCAGATCTCGCCTATTTTTTCATCAGTACTCCCCGGACTTGCGGTAATTGCAAGAGTTAGGGGATTTCCAGCTTCCTTGAAGTAGCGTTCTGAAATGTAAGTATAAGCATATCTCCCAACAGCCCGGTGTGCTTCATCAAATGTAATGTGTGAAACATCTTTTAAGTCAATGCGTTTTGCAAGAAGATCGTTTTCAATTACCTGCGGGGTAGAAACGACGACCTTTCCTTTTTTCCACATTTCTTCCCTCTGGGATGGCGGAGTGCTGCCTGTAAATGTGAGGATCTCATCTTCAGGTATATTCATAACTTTGCGGAAAAAGTCCGCATGCTGCTCCACAAGCGGTTTCGTAGGTGAAAGAATCAGTGCTTTTCCTCCTGCTTTTTCAAGCCTTGAAGACATGACCAGAAGTGCGACAATTGTTTTTCCCAGTCCTGTTGGTAAAACTACAAGTGTTGGGGAGGATAGTGCACGGGACGTCAGATCAAGCTGGTAAAGTCGCTGTTCAACGGTATCCGTTTTGATCAATGGGTGGGTAATATACTGCATGGTCTCGCAGAAAGCAGGTTTGTAAAAAAATAGGAAGTTCCCCCTTTTAATGTTTTGTAAAGGGGATTGAAAGTATTATTGAAGCTTACCTGCGTCTTCAAACCTTATTTTCCCGTAAATTAATTCTGCAAGTGTATTTTCAAGTGCGTCTATTGAAGTGCGAACCTGCTTCATAGTGTCGCGGTCTCGGATTGTTACCGTGTCGTCCTCAAGGCTATCATAGTCAACGGTGACTGCATATGGTGTTCCTATTTCATCGTTACGGCGGTAACGCCTTCCGATAGTTCCGGACTCATCATAGGAGGCAAGTATTCCACGGTTGGTGAGTTTCCTGATTATTTCCTTTGCGGGGGTCGCAAGCTCTGGCTTTCCCATCAGGGGTAGCACTGCCACCTGAACAGGTGCAACCTCACTCTTGAATTTCAGCACCGTTCTTTCTTCGTCCTCAGCATCTTCTGAAGCAACACTTTCAGTGTTGAAAGCATGTTCCATCAATGAATAGAAAATCCTGTCAATGCCATAGGAGGGTTCTATTACGTGAGGTACGACAGTTTCACCGCTAACTTTCTCTTCTACTTCTTCAAAGGTAACAAGTTCGGATGGAACCTTATACTCCTCACCTTCAACTGTGACCGTGATCTCTTTCTGTGACAGGGTTTCTTCATCAAGTTTTTGCAATTCATCTGCAACAGCTTTTGCTTTATTCCTGAAAAGTGGCCCAAGCTTGCCCATATCAGGCTTGACTACAAATTTCCTGATCATTTTAGGCTGATCATATTCCTTGTAGATTGCAAGCTCTTCCTGGCTCATTTTAGCATGTGCCAGCAAGTCGTAGTCTGTTCGGTCTGCAATTCCTACGGTTTCAACCCATCCAAAGCGCTCCATCCAGATTTCCGCATCCCAGCAGTCAATAGCATAGTGGGCCATTTCGTCTTTCATATGCTGCCTGAAACGAAGTTTGTCCGGTGCAATTCCAATACGCTGCAGGAAATTATTGGTCAGTGCAATCTGGTATGCCAGGAATTCATGTGCAATGATATTATTGTCTATTGCTTCACGAATGGTCATTGACTCTGTTTCCCCCTTTTCCTGTGCATCCTGGGAATATAGGGTAAGGACTTCATTTTCAAAACGTGCAATTTCAGGATGTGTCTTTTCTGTAGGATCAATGAATATTTCTGCTTCAGCCTGTGTAAATTCTCTGAGGCGAATGACTCCCTGACGTGGGGAAATTTCATTTCTGTATGATTTTCCAATCTGTGTTGTTCCAAATGGAAGCTTTTCACGATAGAATCTTGAAAGCCTCTGGAAATTCACAAACATCCCCTGGGCTGTTTCGGGTCGCATGTATCCGTTACGTCCGTTTCCAGGGCCGATTTTTGTCTGGAACATCAGGTTGAATTCGGTGGCATTCCCAAGTTTGCCTCCGCATTCGGGACAGGTAACATTGTGCTCTATGATTATTTCGTCCACTTCTTCATTTGAAAGTGCATCAGCAATTTCTACGATATCGCTAATCAGGTGATCTGCCCTGAATGCCTCGCCGCATTCACTGCACTCGCAAAGCGGATCGGAAAAACCTCCAACATGGCCTGAAGCAACAAATACGTCTTCAATACCGATTGTGGGGGTCTCAATTTCCATAAATCCTTCTTCAATCACATACAATTGGCGCCAGATACTTTCAATCCTGCGCTTCAAAGTGCTTCCGAGAGGACCATAATCATAAAATCCGGCTGTTCCTCCGTAGAGCTCAAAGGAACTCCATAAAAAACCCCGCCTTTTAGCGAGTTCAATAACCTGTTCATACCTGTCCATAATGGTTCCTCATAATGGTTCGTAGTGAATATTGGGATACATCTTCCATATTTCCATTCCATTTAATGTTATCGCAATACAAATGTCATTATTATGATGAGAATAATGATAAGTTATATATAGGAGTAGCCTGATATATAGGAAATAGAACAAGACCAGCATTCATATCGTACCACCACACCACCACCAATTTATAGCTATTAATTTGGCCATACCACCTTTCGTCTGGTCTTGTTTCTTTTCTACCTTCTTTTTTTGAAATAATCAAAGTATAACAGTTATTTCACTTCCAGCAGTAAGCATAAAAAAGCTGGATTTTTTATGTTGAAAATATTGTCTGTTTTCTATTATCTGGATAAATATTATTCAACATCAATATCTCATCATAATGATGAGAATAACAGAAAAGTTTATATAAGATTACTATGATAGATGAGAGTAGAACAAGATCAGCATTCATATCGTACCACCACCACCACCTTATATCGATTTAATTGGCCATACCGCCTTTTTGTCTGATCTTGTTTCTTTTCTATCTTCATTTTTATTATTTCATAGCTTCTTCTACGCTTTTTCCGCCATGAACAACTTTATGAATTCTCTGTACCATTACAGTCGGATCAGCTGCCTGGAAAACATTTCTTCCAATTGCTACACCTTTTCCTCCTGCAAGAAGGGAATCATGGATCATTTGCAAGAGCTGTTCATCGGTATCCATCTGAGGTCCTCCTGCAATGACAACCGGAACAGGGCAACCATCAACGACTTCCCTGAATGAGTCAATATCTCCGGTATAATTTGTTTTTACGATATCTGCCCCTAGTTCAGCTCCTACTCTAGCAGCATGTTTCACGTATTCGACATCATGCTCGGAAGCAACTTTTGGTCCACGTGGGTACATCATAGCAAGAAGTGGCATTCCCCATTCATCGCATTTGCTGGCAATATGGCCAAAATCCTGAAGCATTTTTGCTTCATCATCTGCTCCAACATTTATGTGGACAGAAACAGCATCTGCTCCAACTTTAATTGCTTCTTCCACAGTTGTGACAAGAACCTTGTGATTTGGATCAGGCCCGAGGGATGTTGATGCTGAAAGGTGGATAATAAGTCCCACGTCTTTCCCATATCCTCGGTGTCCGTATTTTGGGAGTCCCATGTGGCCCAATACGGCATTTGCTCCGCCATCTGCTACCTTGTTCACAGTTGATGGTAAGTCAGTCAATCCCTTAAGGGGTCCTGCACCGACGCCATGATCCATGGGGATAATAATTGTATTTCCGGTATTACGATCGAATATACGTTCTATCCTCACTGATTTTCCAATTTCACTCATATGTCCGCATTAAGACATCATTGTACATATCTTTTGTGTGAGTATGTTTAGCATATATTCTCGTTCTGATAACGACCGGAGTACCCTTTATCAACAGCACTTTCCATTGAGTAAAATACGAGCTGGATTACACGTGCATCCTTTTGCAACCGGATTCCTTCCCTGTTAAATACTACAAGAAGGCACTCGCTTCTTCCTCTGTAACCTGCATCCCATACTGCAGTTTCGAGTGTTGCCCCACAGCGTATAATACTTGAACGTGGAGTCGCAAGGGCTGCAGTGTCCTTTGGGATGTTGACGATTTCGTTAAAAAGAATCTTGTAAATCCCTTCTTCAAGTTCGATCCATCCGTCGGAATTGAAATGAAGTGGTGTGGTTTCGGGAATTACTCTTTCCGAGTTGTCAAAATCAACTGTTCCCCTTCCCTGAAGTGTATGGACCTCTTTTAGGGTAAGTTCAATTCCATTTGGCTGGATCTGAATGCACTCATCCTTCATTCCCTCAACCATCGGTTGTTCGGAGTGAATAAGTTCCAGTAATCTGTTTTTTGAAAGCAGTGCCATGTACTCTGGCTAAGCGTCTAAAGTTTTTATTCCTTTTGGAAATTAACAGATCATTCAATTCCCTGATAATATTCATCCCTTGCACTAACAAATGCTTTCAGGTTTCTAAGTGGTGTGTGGGGTGCAAGGCCACATCCGGGTGCCAGTATGTCCACTCCTTTTTCAATACAGGTTTTTGCTTCCTCAATCACCAATTCAGGTGTACCTGCCAGAAGCACCTGAACAGGTGAAACATTTCCTATCAGGCATGCCCTGTCTCCAATAACTTCTTTTGCGTATCCGACATCGACTTTCTCTTCAATGCTTATCCCTTCAAAACCGGATTCAGGTATTAGATCAAGAATAGCTGTAGCGTCTCCACACATGTGTGCTATCATCATTCCCTTAGTTCCGGAAGCAATTTTCTTGTGTTCTGGCAGCACTGAGGATTCATAAAATGTCGGAGGAACAAGATCAGGCCCTGCTTCGGAATCAGGCATACAGACTGCATCTGCTCCACTATCAAATAGCCCGTTAGCATATTCAGTGCAAGCTTCAGTTCCGATTTCCAGCAGGTCTCCGAGGGCTTCAGGCTCCCTGATGGACCACATCAGATAGTTCCGAACTCCTGCAAGTGCTAACGAAATTGCAGCAGGTCCAAGCATGCCTGCAACTACAGGCACATCTTCCCCGACTCTTTCCCGCATTATTGAGGTTGCTTCAAGAATCGTGGCAATCCTTTCGCTTTCAAGGAAATTCTCTGGTATGCTGATATTCTTGATGTCTTCTATCTTTTTACATGGAAAATCAACAACTCCCGGTTGGGCATCCGCTGTTCCTTCCATGATTGTGCATCCAAGGGTTTGCGCAATTGCTGTTCCGTCAAAGGGGCAACGTACTGCTTCAAGTCCGGCAACTTCATGCCCTGCAATTGCCAGAGTAGCCATTTTTTCCGCATCATAGTGTGCTTCAGGCCAGTGTGCACCGCATGCTTCCATGAGATCTACGGTTCCGGTTTGCGTAACGGCACAAACCGGTACCTTGTCAACCTTCTCTCCTCTAAGAGATCTTACAAATCTTTCTCTCTGTGTGACGTCTGTAATGGTGCTTCCTCCGCCTTTTTTTATGATACGCTTAATCCGTAAAAGTCCATTTTCACTTTAAAGGGCTGTATAGGTTTTTCAGTTTAGAATATATTTTAACCTGTTGATCTGATTTTTTTCCCGGAACAAGGGGTGCATATATAAAGTGATCAGCAATATCATTTATCTGACTCCAGTTTTCAGGAAAAGCAAAATGTTACCTTTAGATTTTCTCGTAGTATTTCTTGGTCTTTCAGCAGCCCTTCTCTGGGGGGCTGGTGATTTTAGTGGCGGGCTTGCTTCAAAAAGTGTAAATGTGTTTGTTGTTGTTTTGATAGCACAGTCCGTGGGAATATTGCTGTTGCCAATTCTTGCTTATGCTTTCTCAGAAGCCTTTCCGCCGCTTGAAGGAATTGTATGGGGAGGGTTTGCGGGTCTTTTTGCAGGTATCGGGCTGATTGTGTTTTACACAGCTCTCGCAAAAGGAAAAATGGGGGTAGTGGCCCCGGTGTCTGCAATAATCACTGTTACGGTTCCTGTTGTTTACGGAACATTCAATGAAGGTTTTCCATCTTTTTATCAAATTGCGGGATTTCTTTTTGCTGTCATTGGGATCTGGTTCGTTGTGAGTATGAACCATGAGACAATCCCGCATCTGGATGATTTCAAATATCCCGTACTTGCAGGTTTGTGTTTCGGATTGTTTTTTATTTGCATTGACAATTTCAGTGAAACTGCAATTTTCTGGCCTCTGACTGTTGCAAGAATATCTGCAATAGTCATACTGATTAGCTTTTTTTTGTTCACCAAAGACATTAGGATCCCGGAAAAATCCATTCTGCCGCTAATAATTTTTTCAGGATTGGCGAATGTAACGGGAACCGTTGCTTTCTCATTAGCTTCCCAGATTGGAAGATTGGATGTGGCCACCGTCCTGTCATCTCTCTCCACAGGAGTAACTGTGCTGCTTGCCTGGATTATCTTGAGACAAACCCTTATCAGGAAACAGTGGTTTGGAGTAACAATGTGCTTAATTGCAATAATCCTGATTTCGGTTTAATAAATTCAGTTATGTGGATAGGTGGACTGCCGCGAGCAACAATTTATTAAACAATTGTAAGGATAAAATTTTGTAAGTAATGATTTTGTTACTAATTTGATCGTGAAAATCAGCTTGAATCGGGGTTCTGGAGGAAATATACAATGGCGCTTAATCCGGGAGACTATGCTCTCATAAATATGGTATTGCAAACAATCCTGCTTTTTGGAATAATTGCCGGGATTACATATGCCAGAAAAAGAAATACAAGAGATCACTGCAAAATTATTTCTGTTGCCTGGCTTATCCAGCTGTTTTCCATTGTGCTATTCATGTCACCTGCCATGAGAGCTACAAACTATTCAGCTATTGGTTCGGTGCTTGGGACTGAAGTACTTCTTCATCATGGTCTTGGACTTTTGGCTTTTCTTCTGGTTCCCTATCTACATCTAATCCTGTCAGGAAAATTGAAAGCAATAATCAACCTGAGAAGCCTGATGAAAGTAGCAGCATTTTCATGGACTCTTTCGTATCTCCTTGGCTTGCATATCTTCGCAATGGTTGCCTGAATGGCTATATCTAGAAACCCATAGGTGGCAAAGTTCGATTAAAGAAAAGAAGTTAGATCTGGATGCACAGGACAAATCCTGCCATCCACTTTACTTAAAAGTCTTTCAGGAAACCTTTTTTCTGAAGCCAGGTAACTTCAGGTGGCCTGTATTTCCAAACAATATCGGCTTTTGAATCCTGTATTTCCCAGGGAACAATAAGTACTACATCGCCTTCCCTGATCCTCATCCTTCTTTTAGAACCGGGGATACGGCCCATGCGGGTCACTCCATCCATGCACCTCAGGTTTACCCGCTTTCCTCCGAAAAGTGTGGTTACTGTTGCAATGATTTCATTTTTGCGTTTATTGGGAGTACGCACTTTTGTTGTCTGCTGCTCTCCCGGGTTTCCCTGCTGACCTTTTTTCTTTTTATTGAAACTTCTGTTATTCAGGTTCATACCTCTTTTTACATTATTAAGCTAAAATATATTTACTCCGAAATAATCAATGGCTTATCCGGAATTATCAACATATATCTGATATCATTGGACGCTTTTTTCATGATTATATGATCTTTAGCTACAGTCTACGGAAAGGAGTTCAACTTATTTAAATTGAATCGAACTCAGGGAGATTAGTGCTTTTATTATGCAGCCTAAATAAAAGGAGATAGGTATTTATGCACTTTACACTAACTGTAACTGGGAGTTTGATAGGGGTTTGAGCGCAAAGCTGTATCTTAGATCTGGTATCCCGCTTACTCTTCTGTTCTCTCTCAACAAGCTTGTTTCCACATAGGACATTAGAGTATGGTTTGGTGCTCTTCTGTTCTGGAATATAAGTGATAAGAAGGTAGAAAGATGAATGTAAGAAATATTATAGTGGTGGCAAGTATTGTCACTTTATTCTGCTTGCTGACGATGAGTCCTGCTATAGCAGAACCAGTAAAGAAAGTCGAAGCTTTTGTATGTCCGGTTTTTAACCCGAATTCAGCAGTGGGTGATCACAATCCAAATGCAATCAATATTGCAAATGGAGATCATTCAATACTTCCTGGCAAAGCAGGACAGCATGGGCCAACAGTCGATGAAGTCCTGATGGTTCCAGTACATGCTACAAATGGTGATGGTACCGTTTCTCCTGCTGGTGCACATGCATCACCAGGATACACAAACTATTCCGCAATATGGAATAATGAAATCCTCGAACCTTAAGAGTGTTTTTACACTCTTATTTTTTAGTATTCAGAATTTAATTGTTTAGTTCAGTTTTGATTTTTTCAGATAATAACTTACTTTTGTTTCCTTTTAATAAATTCTAAAATGACCTACAAAAGAAGGTTTTTATATCTTTTCTTTTATATTAATTTTAAGCCAGTTTACATGTGGCAATCGGGCTGAAAAATGGAAATTCATAAAAAAACGCTCCTGATTCTTGGTATTACAATCATAACCTTAATTATCGTTCTCTTTTTATCAGCTCAGGCTATCCTGATTTCCGGATTTGCCGATCTTGAGCTACAGGACACAGAGCAGAACCTCGAACGTGTCAAAGTTTCCATCTCGAATGAATATACTCGTTTAGGGATTCTGGCATATGATTGGGGTGCCTGGGATGACACCTATGAATTTGTTGAGGATCATAATGAAGAATATATTGATTCAAATCTGGTTGATTCAACATTTTATGCTCTGGATGTGAATGCAATGCTTTACGTAAACTCTTCTGGCTACCTTGTTTATGGAAAAGCCATGGATCTGGAAAATGAAGAGGAGGTTCCGATTCCTCCGGAATTATATGATATGATCTATGAGGGAAGTTTCATCTTAGATCACCCTGATACAGAGAGTAGTATCTCGGGAATACTCCTTTTTCCGGAAAACCCTATGATTGTGTTTTCACGTCCCATTTTGACCAGCAATGACGAAGGTCCTATAAGGGGAACTTTGATATTGTGCAGATATCTTGATTCTGCGAAAATTGAAGAGCTAAGTGAAAATACACAGTTGTCTCTTGATGTCCATCGTTTCAACGATTCTTCCAATCCTTTAGATGTACAGGTTGCCCAATCTTCCCTTTTGGCATCATCTTCTGTTTTCATCCAGCCTTTAAGCGAACAATCAATTGCCGGATATACAGTAATTAATGATATTTATGGAGATCCTGCTCTTGTTTTGCGAGTGAACTTACCACGTGGTATCTATGAACAGGGCCAGAGTACTATTATCTTACCTTGTATTGTCTATAGTGGTTGCCGGACTGGTGTTTGGGGCAGTGATAATGATCCTTCTTGAGAAGTCCATACTTTCGCGCCTTTCAAGGCTTGGAGAGGATGTTAATTCCATTAGCTCAACTGGTGATCTTTCATCTCGCGTCTCATTAGATGGTGACGATGAGCTGTCTGCTCTAGCATTGGAAATTAATAATATGCTGGAAAACCTCAATCAAACTGAAAACAGACTGCAACAGGCTAAACTGAGCGCAGAGGCTGCCAATCGTTCCAAAGACGAATTCCTGGCCAATATGAGTCATGAGTTGCGCACTCCTCTTAATTCTATTATTGGATTTTCTGAGATTCTTATGTTAGATAAAATCGGAGAGTTAAATGACAGGCAGGAGAAATATGTTCGAAACGTTTCAAAAAGTGGAAAGCATTTGCTGGGTCTGATTAATGGTATTCTTGATATCTCAAAGGTGGAAGCCGGAAAAATGGAACTTCACTATGAAGAGTTTACAGTTCCATCCGTAATTGATGAAGTAAAGATGATAATCGCTCCGCTTACATCGGAAAAGAATCTCAAACTGAAAATAGATATAGACTCTCACTTGAGTACTATTGTTGCTGACAGGATCAAGTTTGTACAGATTATCTATAATCTTGTCAGTAATTCCATTAAGTTTACACCTGACCGGGGAACGATAAGCATTGATGGGAAACTTGATGGGAAAATGGTCTCTATTTCAGTTGAGGACACAGGTATTGGCATCTCAAAAGAGAACCACGATCTGGTATTCCAGCCGTTTTCACAGATCGATTCGGCTGCCAATCGCCAGTATGCAGGAACCGGTCTGGGTCTTGCACTTGTAAAACAGTTCGTGGAAATGCATGGTGGGGATATTTGGTTTGAGAGCGAAGTGGGCAAGGGTACGAAATTCACTTTTATTATACCTGTTGAAAAAACGATGAATGATCTTGATGTGTGACACGGTTTGCAGATCTGTTTAGATCAATACTGTTGCTTGAAATTGAATTCTAATCATTTAGGCAACAAAAAAGATCTAATGAGGTCTATGCAACAAACTTTTAAAGTTCCATATCCTCATTTCGTTGCAGTTATGAATTTCATTGAAAGGATTTTTGGAAAAAAGCAGGAAGAAGCACCCTCTCAGCCTGTCGTTTTTGAATTAGTTGAGCTTTCGAGCATCGTTCAGGATGAAATAAAAAAGCAGGAAGAACTACTCGATCCTGTTGTTAAAGACAAATTCGAAGATATAACACATTACGTCGGAGAGTTGGATAAGCTAAAGAATGATCTTCTTGAAGCAACCCCTCTCGAAGAAGCAGGCAAAAGAGGTGAAAAACTTGGTGATTCGAACAGGGATAATGTTGTTCATAATATGGAGACCATCCATAATAAATTGAAAATTCCTGAGAACAATTCTCCTGTTGTGGCTGCTGAGTTTTGCATAGATGCAAAATCCACACTGAAGATTGTTCTGGATAATACTCGCAGGAGCCTGATGTACATAAAAGCACTCTATCCGCAGGAGCACCAGAAGATAAATAAGGGACTTGCAGACCTCGAAGACACAATTGATGGACTATATTCCTCTGTTATTGAAGGAAATGAAAGGATAGAGGATTTAATGAAGATTTCAGAAGAAGCATCAAACATCAAAAAAATCCAGAATGGGATGAAGGCGAGCACAACAGCCTTAAGTGAACTGGCTGAAAAGTATGAATCTGCAAAGAAAGCTCTATCTGATTATGATTCTAGGTTGGCGGAACTTGATAACAGCGGGGATCTCGAGATGGCAAAGGATCTTGAAAACAAGATCCGGGAGCTTGATAGTAAAATATCTGATATTGGATTGGAAGCACGGCGATTATTCACACCTCTCTCAAAAGCTATTTCCAGAATGGAAAAACAGGACAAAAATGAAATGTGCGTGCTTTCTCCGGAGAACAGGGAGATTCTTAAGTCAATTAACGAGAACCCGTTCCATGCTATCGAATATGATCTCGATCCATTTCTTTCAGAACTTGCCAGCAGGGTGGAGAGTGGAGAACTTGGCCTGAAGGATCATATGTGTGATAAAGTTCTAAAACAGGTACATGTACTAAATGACAAAATGAATACTTCATCCCTTGTTGAACAGAAAAAAGCCTATCTTTCTGAAAAGGAAAAACTGAGGCAGGAATTGAATGGTCTCAGCATTTATCGACAACGGGAAGAACTTGAAAAAGAGATAGAAGATCAGCAGGTCCTGATAAGTTCTGTAAATAGCGATATTAATTCAGAGAAAACACATCTGAATAACCTCGAAGAAGAACTGGAAAGAGTGAGATCGGTGCTTCTTTCAGATGTAAGACATGTTTTTGGTGATAAGACGGATATCAAATACTAAACGTGTTTGGATTTGAATCAAAGCTGCCATTATAAGACAGAAAAACGAAATTTGGTGGGCCCGCTGAGATTCGAACTCAGGATCCCCGCCGTGTAAAGGCGGTGTCATAACCGTCTAGACCACGGGCCCGCATTATTGCATCTCCCTAATGGAAAAGCTGGTATATATCATTTTTGCAGTCATGTCGCTCTTTTGGAAGGTTTTTTATACATAAAAAAGTCTGATTACGGTTAATGGCTGATTCATCCCATGAAACCGAAGCCGATATAGAAGAATACTATCTCGGTGACTATGCAAGTGTCGGTTCTATTGTGCGGGAAGCCCTCCCCTTTGAACTGTTAGCCACAGTCGGAGGTGTGCTTGCAGGTCTTATTCTTTCAGGAATGACCGATGAATTGGCAATGATTCCCGGCTTGATTGTGATTGCTCCAGCCGTGCTGGGGATGCGGGGGAATATTTCTTCCACACTTGGTTCAAGGCTTGGCAGTGCCATTCATATGGGTCTGATTACCGAAGTCGACAGGAAAAACCCTGAGCTTACCAACAATATTTTTGGTTCACTTCTGCTGAGTTTAATGCTATCCATTTTTCTGGGTATACTGGGCCATCTCATGACTCTTGCAATGGGGCTGGAAAGTGCAGGTCCTTTGATCCTCATAACAATTGCTGTAATCGCCGGAGTATCGTCGGGTTTGATCCTTTCAATAGTAGCAGTTCTCTTTGCTCTGGGTATGTTCAGATTCGGATTTGATCCTGACAATGTAGTAACTCCATCAATTGCAACCATTGGGGACATTGTATCCATGATAATGCTCTTTGTTGCGGCAAGGGTGGTGCTTCTGCTATGAGCTACTACACCATTCAGGGGATTGTACGGAGCAGTGCTCCAATTCTCGCATTTACATCAATCATAGGAATTGCTGCGGGACAAATTATGAACACAAGACTTGACAGTCTACTCTCACTTCCCATCCTGTTACTCCTGATTCCTGCTCTCATCAAAATCGGTGGGGATACTGGAAGCATGCTTGCTGCAAGGCTTGCCTCCGCTTTCCATATGGGTTTGGGTACCACGCAGATCCACAAGAATCCGGTAGTAAGAAACAGCTTGATAGCAGCTTTTATTGTAGGCACCAGTGCATCGGTAGCTGTTAGTGTTCTTGTCTGGATAGCGGGCCACTTCTTAACTATGTCTTTACCTTTCCTTGTAATTTTTCAGCTATGCATCATAGCCGAAATTTTTGAATTGATTGTCGTTTATGCCGCAACACTTGGAATTGCCATCGCATCTCATCGATTCGGTCTGGATCCAGATGATACCATTATTCCTATGATTGCGACCCTGGGAGATCTTGTGGGAGTGCTGGCAATATTTGCAACAATTAACCTCTTTAACATAATTTAAAACTAAAACCACTAATATACGAAAATAGATAACATATATTCAGGTCCGAAAACCATGTATCCAAAGGAAATAAAATACTGTCCTAGAAACCTGAAAGATCTTCTTATCGAGATGAAAGACACTTCTGAATTGATGGTAGATCTTGCCTATTCGGCAATGGTCTATGATGATGAGGACATCGCACAGGAAGTACACAACCTCGAAGAGAGGATGGATACTTATTTCTACCACATGAACATGGCTGCAATGCTCAGCACCAGGAAAGTGGATGAAGCAGAGGAAATGACCGGTGTTCTTCAGGTCGCATCTTCCTCTGAAAAGATTGCCAATGCAGCAGGTGACATTGCCAAGATCGTGCTGATGGATCTGGGAATTCCCCTTGAGCTCAAAATGGCATTACGTGAAGCCGAAGAAACAATTGTTCGCTCAACTGTAGGTGAAAGTTCCCCAATGGTAGGTACTACACTTGGTGATCTTGAGCTGGATACTGAGACCGGAATGTGGGTAATCGCTATCAGACGTAATACTGATTGGGTCTATGCTCCTGATCATTCAACAAGGATAAGGGAAGGTGACGTTTTATTTGCACGTGGTCATGATGAAGGAGTTCCCCTATTCGTGGAACTTGCAACAAACCGCACATATCTCCCACAAAGAATAGCCCATGAACGCGTTCTCAGGGATCTCGAAAAAGCCGTTGATATTATTGTGGACATGAAAAACATGGCTGAACTTTCTGTCGGCCTCGCATACTCTGCAATTCTCTTTGACAATATTGATATTGCAGAAGAGGTCAAGGCTCTTGAAGTTGAAATGGACTCCATGAAATATGATCTCCAGCATTGGGTTCTGGAAACGGCCAAGCACGTTGAGGATGTTGATCAACTAAAAGGTCTGCTTCACCTTGCAAATGCATCAGAAGGAATTTCAGATGCAGCATATAGCATTGCTGACACGGTCCTGAGAGATATCGAATTGCATCCAATCATTACCCTTGCAGTCAGGGGCTCTGATGAGGTAATCACTCGCCTTGAGGTTGATGATTGTTCTCCTATAGTAGGAAAGAGTTTTGGCGATCTCAAACTGGGTACTGAGACCGGTGTACACATCATGGCAGTAAAAAGAGCTGGAAGATGGGTTTATGGGCCAAGTGCAAGAACAAAAGTAAAAAGCGGCGATCTCCTGATAGGGCGCGGTTCCCATACAGGAGAAGAAGCGCTTATGGAAATGTGTGCCTGTCCTGTAAGAAAGGATTAATCTCTTATCCTTTTTTACTTCTTTTCGTATTTGCTCATTGCAGAACGAGCCATCATATTTGAGCCGAAGATGTATATCACCATGACAACTCCAAGCCAGATGAAATTTTCTCCCACATCTGCCATATCCACGTATTTCAGGCCAAGTCCTATGGCCAGTAGTATCATGCTGGCAAGCCCAATTTTCCTGTTCCTGTCCCGTACCCTGATGTAGTTTTGTTTTTCCAGCATGTAGTTTTTCTTTTCATCTTTCATAATCGTATCCTCAAAGGTTAATTATATTCGTGGATGCTTTTCGCAATCTGTTGAATACGGCAGCACCGATTCCCTGTGCTGTAAATGAACCGTCTACCAGTATGATATCCATTCCTTCAAGATCCATTTCTCTCATTGCGCAAAATATTCGGTTTGCTGCTATAGAAGGCTCGGAAGCTGATCCTAAAGATATTGTTTTCATAGATTTAAAGTTGCCTTGAAGTTCTGTTGTTAGAAGTGCTCCGACTTTCTTTCCTTCTGATGAATATTGCTGTATAAGTTCTGCAATCTTCTTTTTTATAGCTTCCGCATTTCCTTCCAACAAAATGACTTTGGCACTGGGGGAATAGTGGGTATATTTCATTCCCGGGGAAAGGGGCTTTTCCATGGATATTTTGTGATCCTTGTATCCAATCTCGACTTTTCCAGCAACTTTTTCAAGTTCTTCTCTGGAAACATCTCCTGGTCTCAGGATAATTGGGATTTTGCCTCTGGCATCCACAACAGTTGATTCGATGCCAATTTCCGTACTTCCTCCATCAATGATGGCATCAATTCTTCCTTCAAGATCATTCATCACATGTGAGGCGGAAGTAGGACTTGGGCTTCCTGATCGATTGGCACTTGGTGCTGCAATAGGTGTTCCGGCTGCACTTATAAGCTCCAGGGCAATTTCATTTGAAGGTAACCTGATTGCCACGCTGTCCAGTCCGGCCGTGGTGATGTCAGGTACATTTTTTTTCTTTTTCAGGATTAGTGTTAGGGGTCCAGGACAAAAATGCTCCATGAGTTTTTGTGCAGTTGGTGTGATTTCCTCTGCAAGCTGCGAAAACTGTTCTTTTTTTGCAACATGTACAATTAAGGGATTATCTGCGGGTCTTCCCTTTGCATCAAAAATTTTCTGTACAGCATCCGGATTCAGGGCGTCTGCTCCAAGCCCATAAACAGTTTCCGTGGGGAATGCAACAAGTCCGCCTTTCCTGATTATTTTTCCGGCGGTTTGCATAATCTCTTCGAAGTTTTTCTCTTCCGGAACAAAAAGATGGGTATGCATCTTCATAAGATTCTTTCCATCTTTATTTGTAAGTTTTTCCGTAGTCATCCATGATTGATTCTTCGCATAAACCGACACCATGCCTGTGGGCTGCTCTTGCTATCATGTGAGCTGCAATCGGTGCTGTCAGGAGCAGGAAGAGACCTACGGTTATGGCTTTTAGTCCCATGGCCGAAAGACCTACTTTCAAAACAATCCCGATCATCACCGCCAATGCGCCTACAGTTCCGATTTTTGTTGTGGCATGAAGGCGGTTGTAGACATCAGGAAGACGCAATAAACCAATCATGCCGAGAAATACAAAAGCCAGTCCTATCAGGAAAAAAAACATGCTGATAGCGTCAATTGCAGTTGCTAGTATGCTCAAAATACCGACCCCTCATCAAGATATTTGGATATTGTAACTGTTCCGACAAAGGAAATAATTGAAAGTACAAGGGCAACATCAAGGAAAAAGATGGATTCCTGCACAAATGAATAAACACCAAGTATAACCACGAGTACTATAGTAAGCGCATCAAGGGCGACTACCCTGTCAGGGATGGTGGGTCCCACTATTACCCTGTAGATACATGGAATTAATGCAAGAACCATGAAAAACAGGGTGATGTAGAGTAATTCCGAAATCATTCAAATGCCTCCAGTACATATTCTTCCAGATCATCACGAATAGAATCACTCAGACCTTTTGGATCAGAAACATCTATTGAGTGAACGTATAGTGCCGATCTGTCGTCTGAAACATCAATTGTAAGTGTCCCCGGTGTCAGGGTAATGGTATTGGCAATTGCAGTTATGGAAACATCTTTTGTAGTGCGTACCGGGACTGCAATAATGCCCGGATTGATATTCATTTTTGGCTGCAGGACAATTTTGGCTACAACAATGCTGGCCTTAATGATTTCCACCATGAGTATGGAAAGGTATTTTCCCAGCTTTGGAATGCGCCTGATGAAATCGCTATATGTTGCCTGTTCATCAAAATCATAAAGTTCCCTGAAAGGTCTGATTACTAAGAAACCCAGTACAAGGCCTACGAGGAAGTTAGGTAAATTGATAGCACCATGAAGGAAACACCATGCTATTCCCAACGTCACTGAATAGATGACATATTGTTTCATCTTACACTCCTCTCAAGTACTGCTGTTATGTATGGTTGCGGATTGAGCAATTCATTTGCAATTGATGTGGAAAGTGCTATTAAAGGCTCCGGGTACAATCCAAGAATTACAACAAGTGCTGCCAGCAGGACAATGGGGTAGATCATTATGTTTGACATCCGGTGTCTCTTGAACGTATCGTAATCGGCCAGATCTGATTTCTCTCCCCAGAACATGAGGAGCCATGCACGGAACATGTAGAAGAGAGTCAAAATTGCAAATAGTAATGCAATTGCTATGGGGACATAATACTCTCCGAGAAGTCCTGCATCGAAAAGGAAAAATTTTGCAATAAACCCTCCCATGGGTGGAAGTCCTGCAATAGACATGGCTCCAATGAGGAATACTCCACTCATCACGGGTGCTGTTTTCACCATGCCTCCCATTTTACGCATGTCTCTTGTACCTGCATGGTGAATGATTCCTCCGGATGCAAGGAAAAGCATGGATTTGGCGATTGCGTGGTTCACAAGATATACAAGTGCTGCCGCAAGTGCATAAGCAGTACCCATTCCGACTCCAAGGAATATATATCCAATCTGGCTTACACTTGAGTATGCCAGCAAACGTTTAACATCATTCTGTCCGATTGCTGAAATTGCCCCGACAATTATGGTTGCAAGCGCCAGGAAAATTATGATTGGCTGGAGAATGAACAATGCCTCGTTGAATATGAGATAGTACGTCCTCAGTATTCCGTATACGCCGACCTTTATCATTATTCCGCTAAGCATTGCGCTTATTGGTGAAGGGGCTGAAGGGTGCACATCCGGAAGCCAGTAGTGCAGTGGGAAAATTGCAGCCTTGCTTCCGAAAACAATTATGAACAAAAGTGCTATGACATATATATGCCAGGGTAGCGCTCCTGCTGCACTAATGGCTGCTATTTTAACTGCGATGTCTGCCATGTTGAGTGTTCCGACTGTGGCATATAGTGCAGCTACTGCAATAAGCATGACAATGGAGCCCAGCATGTTAAGCATGAGGTACTTGAACGTGGCTTCCATCTTGTCAGGGATTTTTGTAAAACCTCCTTTTCCGGAAGTGACCACAAGACCACATGATGATAAGAGCAGGATTTCGAAGAAGACGAACATGTTGAAAATATCGCCTGTGAGGAATGTCCCGTTAAGCCCGGCAACCAGTAAATTGAATAATGCATAATATGTGGTGTTGAGTGCCTTACTGTCCATGTAATCAAGGGAGTATATCAACGCCATAAGGGATACAAGCGAGCTGAGTACGACCATCCCGGAACCCAGCAGGTCCGCTACAAGCAGAATCCCGTATTTTCCCCATTCCCCAACTTCGTATACTATGATGCCGTTATTCCAGACATTGAAGAGAAGCATTATGCTCAACACAAACAGTACGAATGATGCAACAATGTTGATGTTTTTCTGGAAGGATGGCCTCGTCCTGAGTATTATGGTAAGAGTTGCGAGCACTATTGGAAGTGCTATCAGGAGTATTGGGATGTGGTTTATTTCCATTATCCCCATAGCCTCCGTAGTTTTGAGATGTCCGTTGTGCCGTATTCTTCGTATATGCGATAAGCAAGGATCAAAATGAATGCGGTTGTTGCCAGACTGATTACAATTGCAGTAAGTACGAGGGCCTGAACCAGTGGGTCAACATATATCATTTCAGCAGACTCCGGAACTACTGGTGCAAGGACCGAGTTTGCAAGGTCGTCTGTAAAAACTATGCCGGATGAATGTTCGGCGTGCTCGCCGGTTATAATTGGAACTTTCCCGTTTTCAAACAATCCGGTTGAAACAATTAACATGTTAACTGCATGTGAAAGTATGGAAAGCCCGATGACTATTTTGATTAGATCTTTCCTGAGGATGAGGAAAGTACCGATTCCAAAAAGTAAAGCTATGGTTATCGAAAGTAACGCACTGTTCATTTGTCCTCTCCCAGTGTTTTGAATATGTAAAGCAGGCTTCCAATTACTACGAAGTAAACGCCTGTGTCAAAAAGTGCAGCCGATACTAACTCAATTTCCCCGAAAAGAGGCAGGTGCACAAAAGCAACCGCACTTCTGAAAAAGTGGTGTCCAAAGGGAATGGCTGCGAAAGCTGTAAGCGATGCGAGCAAGAGTCCGAATGCAAATACTCTGTCCCAACCCGGATTAAATATAGTTTTCATATTCTTTAATCCAAAAACTACGTATGTGAGGGAAATTACCGCAGCAAACATAACTCCGCCTATAAATCCTCCTCCCGGGTTATTATGACCTGCGAGTAGCAGGGAGATTGAGAATAAAATAATTAGCGGAATGCATATTTTAGTAACAGTTTTTGTGATGAGGGTCGTCACTGGTTATCACCTCTGCTGCTTATAAGGTTGTATGCGCCTAGGGCTGCAAGACACAAGACTGAGATTTCTCCAAGTGTGTCATATCCCCTGAAGTCAACGATAATAACGTTGACAATGTTGTGTCCTCCGGCGAGAGGCAGGCTGTTTTCAACGAAATAGTATGAAAGGGATTCCAATGGGGATACAATTCCCTGCGTAGCATTAAGCATCAACACCAGCACTATCAGGGAAACTGCTGATGCGATGATAAGATCTTTTGCTAGGGTTGTGTTGGATATTTTTTCCCTGAATGTCTGGGGTACTTTTACAATTACCAGCAGGAAAATGATTGTTGTAAGTGTTTCCACAAGTATTTGGGTGAGGGCCAGGTCAGGTGCCTTGAGATAGATGAATACAAGGCTCACAAGGTATCCGACAGATGAAAGCGCAATTATGGCGTGCAGATATTTTCTCAATACTGCAGATGCCACAGCTGCAATTATCATCATACCAAGGATCAATATTTCATATGCAGGAACATTGAAATTCATGCTGTCCGGAATCAATGTTGCTGTGACAATAAAGGCGGGGATTGCTCCCAGAACTACGAATAGCAGCAACATTGCACTAATGTATGTCTTCACGGGCCCGGGCTGTGCACGTGCGGCAAAGCTTCCAGCCCTGTATTTTGCTCCGTTTACTATCCTGTCATATACATAATTCACACTAAACCATGGGTAGCGTTCATTAGTCCTGTTTTGCCATGCAGCAATGTTGTCATATTTGGTGTAAACTGCAATTCCTATCAGGAAAGTTGCAATCGTCATCATAAGGGATGTTGTAAATCCATGCCATAGGGCTACATGTAAATGTACTTCCTCAAGGAGGATTCCGGCAGTAGTTGGTTCAATTATGTAATGAACTGCCTGTGAAGGCGATATTCCTATGAATATTACAAGAAGTGCCAGAAAGGCTGCAGGAACCAGCATTGTATATGGTGCTTCATGGATGTGCTCGGGAAGATGGTCGTCATGTCTTTTCCCGAGGAATATCCCGTCTATGAGCTTTATTGAATAAGCGAATGTGAATACGCCAGCCATGACTGCCGCAGCTGGTATGAGGAATTCGAACGGTCCTCCCAGCACATGTCCCATCTCAAGGGAAGTCTCATAGAACATTTCTTTGCTGAGGAATCCGTTTAGGGGAGGCACTCCTGCCATGGCCAGGGCTGCTATTGATGCGATTATGAAAGTAATTGGCATTTCTTTTCGCAATCCTCCAAGCTTGCGAATGTCCCGGGTGGCAGCTTCATGTGCTACAATTCCGGCTACAAGGAACAGGCATGCTTTGAATGTCGCATGGTTGAGAAGGTGGAATGTAGCTGCTGCAACTCCAATGCCGGGTTCATGGTATGATGTGTATCCGTACATTGTCATCATGTAGGCAAGTTGGCTGATGGTGGAGTATGCAAGGATTGCTTTGATATCTGTTTGCCTGAATGCGAGGAATCCTGCAAGCAGCATTGTGAAAATACCAATTCCTCCTACAAGAAGGAACCATGCATCTGTTCCGGAAAAGATTGGGTGTACTCGTGCAATTAAGTAAATACCGGCTTTTACCATTGTTGCTGAATGGAGGAAAGCACTCACTGGGGTCGGAGCTTCCATTGCATTAGGAAGCCATATATAAAAGGGTCCTTGTGCGGATTTCGATGCAGCACCGATTACTATCAGGATAAGGGTTGCAAGGAACAGCGGGTGTGCCTTTAGATCCTGCACGATTTCCGGATTATGGAGGATTGTAGGGATGTCGAATGTGCCTGTTATGCTGTGAAGTAATATGAAGCCAGCCAGCATGAATAGGCCGCCTCCGGCTGTGAGAAGTAATGATTTGGTAGCTCCGTAAATGGAAGCCGGTTTACTTCTCCAGTAGCCGATAAGCATGAATGAAGTAATACTGGTGAGTTCCCAGAAAATGAACAACTGTACGATGTTGGATGAAAAAATCATCCCTATCATGGATCCCATAAAAAGTAACAGGTACTGGTAGTATCGTGGCAGGTCTTCCTTGTGTGACATGTAGCCATTTGAATAGGACATTATGATTACGCCAATACCGGATGCTATGAAGCCTATCATCATTGAAAGGCCGTCAACATAAATTCCAAATTCAATGCCTGCAGAGGGCAACCAGGTTATTGACTGTTCAATTGTATGTCCTTCTACCACGTTATGGGTAACCTGTCCGATGAGGATAAAACTGATAAATGCAATGGCTGCTGAGAACCATCCAACACGCTGCTTGATGACCTTTTCCACAAGGGGCACCAATAAAGCAGCAATAAATGGTAAGAAAATTGACAGAACAATTGCATTAAAGGAGTCCATGCCCTTCCTAATCGCATTACCGATATATAACTGTTGTTAATGAAGAATTAATAAATTAGAACAGTCGGATTGTTTTTACCGCTCACTCCTACTAATTTCAAGATTAATTTAAAGAAAGTCAATTATCTTTTTTGGAATTATTCTGTTTTTCAGTCTGTTTTGCTCTTACTCTTTCCGTTGCTTTATATGGGCAACCGGTGGGTGGAACAAATTATATATAGGGTAAATTTGTATAGGAGTGTTTGCTTCGGGGCTTGTTTCCTGAAGTAGAAGGCATCCTCGTTTTTGTGGATGTCAGCAAATTGTATGGGCTCGTGGTCTAGATGGTTATGACGTCGCCTTGACATGGCGGAGGTCCGGAGTTCGACTCTCCGCGGGCCCACCACAACAATTCGATAACTATAAATGCAAACACATTATCTATGTGATGCTCTCATTGCCCAGGTAGCTCAGTTTGGGAGAGCGCTGCCCTGAAGAGGCAGTTGTCCCCGGTTCGAGTCCGGGTCTGGGCACCAAACATCGAATATACACCAGTAGTGTAGTGGTTATCACCGGGCGTTGCCAACGCTCGAACCCGGGTTCGAATCCCGGCTGGTGTACTCCCTTATTTTTTACATACCACTTTTCAATGGTAGAGTCTTAATTTTTTTCGCTTTTAGAAACTTTCTTCCTGTATTCAAAAAAAGTTGTGCGTTTCTGGTTGCTGAATGGAGAAAGGAATCAGAACATTTTAACATCTTTATGGGAGTACATGACAATCCATGAAGTAGCTACCTATGATGGAGCGGGATGGATGGAGTCTGCTTCTTTAGCTTAGTTTGTCAAGCATTCTCTCTCTCTCCTCATGTATAGTAGACTTCAATACACACTGTTAACGCCGTTAATAAATAGTTCCATTTACAACTATATATGATATAGAAGCAAATGGAACCAATGTGATAATCCCCTCCCCAGGGGACCAAACTCCTTTTTGTGCCGCTAATGCGGCCCAATCATATCATTATATGCTATGGTTTATAAAACTTTCATCAAACTTCGTTTCAATTAAAAATTTTAATTGCTTTTTAATACCTTTGTGTATTTGCCTCAAATTTCCCTAAAAACAACGTTTCGATAGATTCCTTTGGCAATCAATATTTCATGTTGTATTGCCGTGTTTTCCATGTCTTTGAAAATTAGTTTTGTGGGACAATGAACACTTTTTTATATCAATCTCTCCGAGTTGTATTGGATATCTATGATTGGAATTGGTGCTGGAAAAAGTAATGCTTCCATGGGTTATTTATGAAATTCATTATAATGGCCGGCAGGCCGGAAAGTGGAAAAAGGGATGCCGTTTTTGCTCTTGGGAAGAAGCTTGTTGCGCAAGGGCAAAAAGGGGCTCTCATTATAACTGAAAAAGGGGAATACGACTCTGGCTACAAAGATTCTTCTATTCCAGGCCTTACGGTTACTGAGTTGTTTTTGGACTGTACGCCATGCAGTTTGCGCTTTGTTCTTGAAAAAATGCTAAAGAAAATGCGTAATTCCGATTTTATCGTAATAGAATTGTCTGGGAGCACTTTACTCCTTGAAACCAGGGAAAGTCTTGAACCAATGAAACTTCCTAACCTCTCTTTTTCCCCAATAGTTTACTTTGTAAATGCTGAAACATTCAGGATCGATATTCCTGTATATCCGGAGTTTTTCCTGTCACAGATACGGGACTCAGATATTATTTGCATTAACCGGGGTTCAGCAGGTGAAGGACAGGTTGAAGACCTGCGTGCTTTCCTCATAAGGATTAATTCTAATGCTACTATTCTTGAATTACCTTCTGTTGCTGCTAGTAGTAAATATCAGGAACTTTTTGGACTCATTGAATGAGCGGCCACTCGGGCTTTTTTAGTTGGCTGATTTTTTCCTTTTCACTTTGCATGCATATTTTTCTGTTCAATTTGTGCACTCATGTACACACATAATGCGTTTGTTGCCATGTTGGTTATGTCCATGTACATAAAAACTTAAAAATGCATGATGGCTGGGAAGACTCTTCGGATCAGGAATACTTTTTATTTATTTTCTGTACTTTTTATATTGGCCCTATTTGCAGTTGTGCCTGTTTCTGCAGGGTGGGAGCAAACCGATACTCATGTTGATTCAACTTATGAAGTAAAGTCCGGTTCAGTTCATGTTACAAAATATATTTCCTTCACAAACCAGGATGAAGATACTCGTTTCTGGCAAGGGTACTATTCTTCGCTGAGCTACTACATTCCAGACAAGGCTTCCAATCTTATCGCCTATGACATTTCTTCACCTGTCCAATTCAGTGAAAACAACAATGGCTATTTCCTGTTTGAGTTTGATGAACGTGTGTGGTATGGTGAGAGCTATGCCTTCACAATTGAATATGATATTCCCGCAACTCCCTCTTCGGCCACTTTTTATGTTCAGGAAACAGTAGAATCTGCAGATGTGACTCTCATAGTTGAAGAAGGGTATGAAACACAGGTTTCCGGAAATGATTATGTTGTTTCTTCAGATTCCGGAAAAACAATCTATAAATTTGAATCTGGAAACATTTGGAAATCTCCTTCTCTGGTTTCATGTGCCAAAAAAACCGATACAAAAGTTGCTACATGTGTTGTCCCACTTGAATTAAACAATGTGACAATCAGCGTTGAATACTGGGAGGGGGAAGATGAATGGGCTCAACATAAGCTTGATGTTGTAAAGGAAAATCTCCCTTTGCAGGAGGAACTTTGGGGAATTCCGTATCCGGGAAATACCAATATCATCATTACCGAATGCTCATTTTCTGAAATGAACGGCTATAAGGGGTTCAATAATGGTAACGGCAAAATCTCTATTTTAAATTCAGCCAGTGATCAGGTGCTTATTCATGAAATAGTACATTGCTGGACTCGTGGTTGCCATTTTGATGAATTGTGGATGCATGAAGGTTATGCCAACTTCTACACATATCTGGCACTGGAAAAAACCGATTCCACTGCATCATCCTCAATGAAAGATAATTTCTTTGAGGGTTATGATGAGGCGGAATCACTTTATGCTTTAGATCTTGATGAGTGGTCTGTACCTGCTACTTATAATTCCAGCAATGCAGGGCAGGTAGATTTTGGTTATGATAAATCATTTGTTATGGTTTATGGTCTTTATGAAGAAATTGGCCTGAGTAATATGAAGGCTGCAAACAAGGAATTTTCTTCGTCCAGGGGTGTTGACAGCAATTATCATAAGTCAATTGCACAATCAGTTTCAGATAAAGATCTCGAAAGTCTCTATGGTCAATTCGTGTGAAATTACGCTTTTCTACATGCTACCTTCCAGTAACCTTTTTACGCTTTTAGCCAAATATTAGGTTGGGGAGAATGCATGGCTGAATACCTTGAATTATGTAAGACCAATGAAATTCCTGAAGGGGAAATGAAAGGAATCGAAGTTAACGGGCAGAAAATCCTCGTTGCCAATATTGAAGGTGACTTTTACGCAATGGATGCTGTCTGCAGTCACATGAAGGGAGATCTTCCTTCGGGGAAACTAAGGGGAAAATAGTCAAATGTCCTTCTCATGGATGTAAATATGATGTGACTTCAGGAAAGGTTGTAAAGAACGTGGATTTCATGACACTGGCTTTTTCCGGGAAGTGCCACGATCAGAAAACATTTGATTTAAAAGTTGAAGAAAATCAAGTGCTAATAGCACTATGAACTAATTTGCCACGTGATAAGTAAAAGAGAAATCCGGTTGAACCGGATTTTAGTTAATTTTTTCAAATTTGGAAGCGGGAGCACCACAAATCGGACAAACATCAGGTGCGCTGCCTTCTACAGTATTTCCACAAACCTCGCAGACATAGTAGTCTACTTCTTCGTTGTTTCCGATATTTTCAAGTGCTTTCTTGTACAGTTCTGCGTGGATGGCTTCAACTTCATTTGCAACCTTGAAACTCCATGCAGCTTTGCCTTCTCCTTCCTCATTTGCTTTTTCAATGAATTCTGGATACATTTCAGTAAATTCGAAGGTTTCACCTTCAATAGCTTCCTTCAGGTTTTCCTCGGTACTCTTTATGCCACCCATAATGCCAAGATGATTGTGTGCATGCACTGTTTCCGCAGCTGCTGCTGCCCTGAAAAGTTTTGCAATCTGTGGATGTCCGTCTTCATCTGCTTTTTTTGCAAACGCGAGGTATTTCCTGTTTGCCATTGATTCACCTGTAAATGCACCTTCCAGATTTTCCATTGTACTCATATCAAAAACTCCTCAATTTTATTTGAAAGACCTATGATTATAACAGTATATGATGATAACTGTATGCTGCAATATCGGTACTGCCGTTTTGCAGTTCTCATGTTCCCTTTACCAATAACAATATAAATGATTAATAGTTATGAATAGTCGGAAATTAAAATACGGGGTTAGAATAATGGATGAAGATTACGACGAACTTGATGATATAATGATGCGTGCTCCCTCTCAGGGTGAAGCTGTTAAACAGGAACATGATCTCATGAACAAGGCTGCTTCCCATCCCCTGAGGAGGAAAATGATCTCAGCGATTGGTAGTTTTGGAATCGCTGAAAATGAATTGGCAGGAGCAGTTGATTCTGATGATACTTCGATTAAGTATCATGTTGACTTCCTGCTGAGTGGCGATTTCATCAAAACCGAAGGCGGATCCTACAGGCTGACAGACAAAGGTCTGGAACTGCTTTCCGATTGTAATGCCCGGGATAAACTTCCTAAATGCTGAGTTTCCGGGCTCACCTGTCCGGTCTTTTTCTTTCTATCTGACTTTTTTTCATTTATCCCTATTCGCTCGGATGAAAGCTTTTTTCTGCAGGGAAGGGGGTGAAAAACCTGCAGGACAAAAGATATATCCAAAAACCTGTCTAAAAATAGAAAGGTTTATTTACTTTATAGCCAATTTATACTTGCAATCGATGATGAGGCTGGGCACTGGCTTAACTTGTACCACCACCATACGCCACCCCTCTTTCTCCAGTCTCATTATCGCGTCTTATCAAGAGTCTGGAAACTCTTAACTCTTATTACAGAATATGATGATGTTGAGGAAATGAAATGGCTGAAATTACAGGTGTGTTAACTAATCCAAATGCATTTTTCAGTGAGAAAATGCAAGATCCGATCGAACTAAAGATTCCCTTTTTAATTGTATTCGTTACAGCTCTAATTTCAGGAGTAAGCGGATATATTATGACGAACGCTGTTCTTGCGAATATCCCGGAAGCTTCTTCTTTTTCCTCAATAGCTGCAATTGGAGGGGCAATAGGTGCCTTTATATCGATTTTCATTATGTGGCTAATCTACACAGGAATCTTCCATGGAATCTCCGCACTTTTAGGGGGGGAAGGATCTTTCAAACGGTCTCTTGAAGTTGTAGGCTATGGTTACATTCCTACGATACTCAGTTCCATTGTCGGAATTGTTGGCATACAGAGTCTTGCGGGAAATTTGCAAAATATCAATATAGAAGATAGTGCAGCCTATGCTGAACTTATCGCTGCGGATCCAGTCCTTCAGGCGGTTTCCATCATCGGAATTATCTTCATGTAATGGAGTGCAAACATCTGGATATTCGGTATGAAGCACGCTCGCTCCCTTACTACTAAAAATGCCGCTATAACAGTGGGTATTCCAGTAGGATTGTACATACTTTATTCCATTTTTAATTTAGGTGTCTTCTGATGAAACCAGTTTTCCTTTTTTCTTTTTTTGCAATTCTTTGTATTATGCTGGTTCCGGCAAGTGCAGACACTGAAATACGTCCTACGGTTTCCGTGACCTACACCGTTGATCCCGTTGTACTGCTTCCGGGAGATTCCGGCACGATTACTTTTGAATTAAAAAATATGGCAAGTGGTGAAGTTTATGTTGAGGAAGATGACGAAACTTTCGATATGAATGCATACGTCGCCAGTGCAACTCTCAAAGGTGAGGATTCTGTGAAATCCGGTGGCACAACGTTTACAGACGTTGGCCTTCTGGGTCCTGGTGATTCAATCACATTTACATTCAATATTCGTGCATCAGCCAATGCTTCATCTGGAACCCATTACCTCAATCTTGAAATTGTGGGTGGCAGCGATATGCAGGATTTGAACTACAAGGTTCCGGTAAAGGTTGATTCCCGGAAGGTCGATTTGATTATTGCCGACTTTCCTGCAACTACTATCAATGAAATATCCACAGTCTCTGTTGATGTAGTAAACCCACTATCCGGGTCGGTAACAGGCGTTATTGTTATACCCAAAGGAAACGATGTTGGCTTCACACCGTCTGAATACTTCGTAGGCAATATTGAGGGAGGCAACAGTTCTGCTGTCAGTCTCACCCTGAATACAATGCAGTCTTCTGAAGGGGTCAAAGACATATCTTTCGATGTTTTCTACTACAACGGCGATAATCTTCACACTTTTACGGAAGATACAACTCTCGAAATTGTGGAAAGATCTTCACTCATATTTACTAATCTTGAAATCACCAGATTTGGAAACAGTTATCTTTTTACCGGAGATCTGAATAACTTTGGCACAACATCTGCCCAGAATGTTATTTTATCCATTTACCCTGAGGAAGGAATCGAACCAGTCCAGCCTTCCGGTAGCTATTTTATAGGCACATTAGAGGCAGATGATTTTAGTGGGTTTGAATTATCTGCTTTGGTAACAGGTGATAATGTAACTGAAATACCGGTTCTTATTGAATTCAGGGATTCAGGCAATACCTACGCAAGTGCTATAGAAAATCTTCCACTGGAGTCTGGCCGTGTTTCATCTTCCAGTTCTGAAAGTGGCATTCCGGTTTATGTGTGGGCCATCATTTTGCTATCTACAGGAGTCATTGGCTTTGTTATCTATCGCTCATGGAAAAGCTCGAAAGAGCCGGATTCCCAGGTTGTGAACGATGAACAGGATAGTTGAGGTTCAGGATGTCACCCGTGTGTACCAGATGGGCAAAAATAAAGTACATGCCCTAAATGGTGTCTCCTTCTCGATTGAACAAGGTGATTTTACGACCATCATGGGTTCATCCGGATCGGGGAAATCCACGCTTCTGAACATGATAGGGTGTCTTGATCAGCCGACCAGTGGCATTGTTCGCATTAATGGTGTTGATATCCAAAAGGTTACCGATGATGAATTGACTCGTATCAGGAGGAATAACATCGGCTTCATTTTCCAGCAATTCAATCTGATTCCAACACTTACTGCTCTTGAGAACGTTGAAATTCCCATGATTTTCAACCGTATTCCTAAAGAGAAGCGGCAGGAAAAGGCACTCAAGCTTCTTGAAGATGCAAGTCTGGATCCTGAATATGCAACACATAAACCAAATGAACTTTCCGGTGGCCAACAACAGCGGGTCGCAATTGCCCGGGCACTTGCCAATGATCCTCCAATTATTCTTGCCGACGAGCCAACCGGAAACCTGGATTCCAAAACCGGAAAAGGGGTAATGGAACTGCTAAGCAATCTGAATCACCGGGGCAGAACCCTGATAGTAGTGACGCACGATCCGCAAATAACCGAGTATTCACACCACACGATACGTTTGCAGGATGGGGAGGTCGTTGATGAGGGCAATTGACAGCTTTCGCAACAATATGTACACTCAGCTTGCGGAACGTAATCTTAAACGGCAGAAAGTAAGGACTATCCTTGCGGCAATTGGTATTATCATTGGTGTAATGGCAATTTCTTCCATGGGGGTGCTTGGGAACACTCTCAAATTATCTGTTGAGGATTCATTCGGGGATATTGGGGATCGGCTGATCATTTATCCTACTGCCGGGGAAGATTCCGTCACTGAGAGGCAGGTGGGGGACATAGAGAGGGTTCGCGGGATCGAGCAGATTATTCCTTTCTGGGTGACAGGCGAGGCCATTGAGTCACGGGATGAGATCTATTATGGAACTGCTTATGGAATTGAATCAGACAAGCTTTCAAATCTGGTGGAGCTTGAAGAAGGCCGATTCTTCAAATCCGGATCTACGGAATGTGTAGTTGGAAATCGTTTAGCTTCCGAACTTGAACTAAAAACAGGTAGCAAAGTTGAAGTTGATGGATCAAGACTCCGTGTGGTTGGGATTCTTAAGGAGCAGGGTATTGGAATTGATATAAGTGCCGATGGTAGTATCTTCACCTCTTTTGATATGTACGAAAAACTCTATCCTGAAGAAGGGGATGGCTACGATCAGGTTGTGGTGGTAGTTGAGGACATAAATCAGGTAGATTCTGTCAAGGATGATATTGATGAGACGCTGAACAGGAAAGAAAAAAAAGTGGAAATCTTTGCAACCAATATAATTAACCAGGAAATTGATACAGCTTTCAGATCAATTTCACTGTTCCTTATGGGGATTGGTTCTATTTCCCTTCTGGTTGCAGGTGTCAGTATTCTCAATGTCATGCTCATGTCTACCATGGAACGTACTCGTGAAATCGGCATCATGAAAGCTGTAGGGGCATCAAAAAACGATGTTCTCAAAATGTTTTTGTATGAAGCCCTGTTCCTCGGGATACTCGCAAGTGCAGCAGGTGGAATACTTACGGTAGGTGGAAGTATGGGTTTGATTTACCTTATAACAAAAGACATCTCTTATTTCTTCTCTATAACAACAATCCTCTACATCAGTGCAGGAGTTGCTTTTGGAATCGGGACAAGCCTGATAGGAGGTCTTTATCCTGCCTGGAAAGCATCCATGATGAAACCACTGGATGCATTGAGATATGAATGAGGCACTTTAGGGGTGCCTTTCTTTTCTCTCCAGATCAAGCTTCTCTCTTAATATAGGCGAATCAATCCAAACGCCTGCTATCTTTGTTTCGTTATGTTCTTCCAGTAAAGCGATGTTAAAAAATGCTTCCGACTCATCTTCGAAGGTAAGCACATAGGTTACTGTAGTATAGCGGTCTCCTTCAACCGCTTTCAGGAATTCTTTTGACGTAGGCTCTCCGAGTGTTTCCAAAACAAGTTTGTTGTTTTCAACAAACATTTCTTCAGGTAATGCTTTTTGCATCAATGGTGTGAAATCCTCGGAAAACTTGGTATAATTTTTTTCAATAATTGCTTCAACAAGTCTGTCTGCTATTGGATCCACTTTTTCCTGTACGTCGTTATTTTCTGTCTCCTGCACACATCCGGCAGAGAATATTGCTAAAAGGACCAAAACGGCTAAAACTAGTTTTTTCACTCCACCCACTTCCTTATTGTAAATGTGAAAGTACTTCCATTCCCCGGGTCGCTTGTAACGGAAATCCTGCCTCCCTGCCCTTCCACAATTCCTTTGATGATTGCAAGGCCTAAACCTGTTCCACCAGCTTTTCTTGTTGCAGTGCTGTCTATCTGATAGAATTTATCAAATATTTTCTCGATTTCCTCTGCAGGAAAGCCAGTTCCTTTATCGGCCACAGTCAACCTGAGGAAATCATCTTCGGTTTTTCCACTAATCTGAATAGCTTCCCCATTATATGGGGTGAATTTGATAGCATTGTCGAGAAGGTTTACAAGGGTGCGAATCAGTTTATCTTTATCGGTTCTTGCTGCGGGTAAATCCATGTCATCGATCTCTAAATGAATTTTCTTTTTTTCTGCCTTTGATCTGACTACTTCCATGGCATTATGAATTGCTTCTGCAATATCGACTTTTTCTTCTTTGAAAGTCATTTTTTCGGATTCGATTCTGGAAATATCAAGTAAATCATCAACCATCCTTGACTGTCTATCGATGTTGCGGATAATCAAGTCAAGCATTTCATCCTGAGTTTCACTGTCACATTTTCCTTCTTTGAGGAATTCGCTGGATGTTCGCATGGCTGTCAACGGTGTCTTTAATTCGTGTGAAACCATTGAAAGGAATTCATTTTTCAGGCGATCCAGCTTTCGAAGGTGCCGATTTGATTTTTCAAGTTCTGCGGTTTTGCGAGCAACTTCATCTTCAAGGGTTCGGTTCCACGAAGCGAATATCAATACCATAAGAGCACTGAAGAATAGAATAAAAAATCCCGTTGAAAGCATGAAAGTTGCCTGCTTGAGGTAAACTGTTCGAATGATTGCGATTATATCTTGCAGAGGGGTGACAACGCCCACCGACCATACCTGATTATGCCATTCAATAGGAACGTATGAAACCAATCTGATTTCTTCTTCCCCATTTTCATTTAATTCCCGATACCATCCTGAGCCACTGTTTCCTTCTACCTGCTCCCCAAGGATGAAGAGGCGCCTGTGATCCGGTTCGCTTAAAAGATCAAAATAGTTGTCTCCTGGATAGTAATCCTCTGAACTGTCGTAGAGTAATTTCCCATTGCTGTCTATTATGTAAATATATCCGGAAGATGCATTGTATTCCCGAATCACACGCTTTGTTATTTCTTCAGTATGGATTAAGGCAAGAATTGTCCCCTGAAACTCTTTTTCTTTGTAAACAGGCACCCATACAAATATTGTGAGGTCTCCCTCTATTGATTCTATTGGATCGGTTACGTATGTGGTTCCTATCTCTTTTGTTTTCTCAAATGCAATTGCTCTTTCATTTTCATAGAGGTTGTATCCCAGGGGTACGTTTTCTTCTGGATATCCTGAAACAATTGTTCCGTTTTTATCCACAAATTCAAGCGCGTAGAATCCGGCGGAATGGTTGTATATAGCTTCAAAATGTCGGGAAAAATTATCAGGTGGAACTCCATTTTCGTAGTTTGCTGCAATCTCCAGCGCTACAAATTTCTCATTCAGGAATTCACTTATCCCGGAGGAGATTTGCATTGCTACAAGGGTTTGTTGTCGGGTGAATTGTTCTTCAAAAATCTCCTGAACTTCCTGGTTGGCACGTGTTCCGAAAAAGATAATTGAACTAATAAAAAGAAAAGCAATGAAGAGAATTATCAGGACATTCAGTTTTCGTTTTCTGAATAGCATGTTTCCTTATTGTCCTGTTCTTCTTAGGACCATTTTAATTCTGGCTTTTAGTTCACGAAGTTCAAATGGTTTTGTGATGTAATCATCAGCTCCCAATTCAATGCCTTCAACTTTATCGTCCGTTTGCCCCTTAGCTGTGAGCATTATCACAGGAATATGTTTCAAACGCTTGTTTTCCTTGAGCCTTCTGCATACTTCAAATCCGTCCATGTCCGGCATCATTACGTCCAGAAGAATGGTATCAGGAATTGTCTCTTCCATTTTTTCAAGTGCTTCAAGACCACTTCGGGCAACAATAACGTTATAGCCATCTGCTTCAAGGGCTCTTTGTGTTGCCAGTAATGCATCTGGTTCATCATCAACAATCATAATCGCCTGTCGATTGTCAGCAAGTTTATTGAGCCTTTGCTGGATTAGTGATTCATCAACACCCAGTTCTGCAGCAATCTCCTTTGAAGAAGCATCTCTTTGTTCCAGAATCTTGAGGATTTTTCTGTCTAATTCATTGTGCTGCATGTGAAACCCCTGATTTATTGGTGGATAATATTAATTTTTGGTCTATTAATAGGTTTCTGATTTTACGTCTTGTTTATCGATATATAGACAAACTGTGTTTATAATTAGAAATCCTTATTACCGATGATGCAATAATTAAATCCAATGGATGCGGATACACTTGAAAGGATTTTTGGGAAAACTGCCCAGATGACCGTGCTCAAGAATCTTATTAAACATCGGGATGAATCAACCTACCTTTCAGGAATCGCAGAAGAAACAGGTCTTTCTCATTCAAGTGTTGCACGGGTTATTGCCCCTCTTGTTGAAGTTGGCGTGGTAATAGAAAAACCCCTTGGAAAGCAAATTAGAACTTTCCAACTTGATACTAAAAATGAATTGACAGGTCTTATTCTTGAATTTTATGATAATCTGGCACAGTTTGATAGCTAATTCCCTTCTTATGTCCTCCAAGCATCACTCTTGCAAGATATCCTGATATTGTCGCCATAGTATTGATTACGTGCAACGTTAGAACAAAGAGCAATACTCCGACAATGGAAAAAAAGGTTGCTTCAGGCAAACTTGAAACTGTAAGATCCATAATTCCCATAGTAAATGACTGGTAAAACAAAGGCGTCAGGAAAAAGATAACTGAAATTCCTCCTAATGTTATGGAAACGATAAGTGAAAAGATTCCTAACGGAAACTTTATGAAAAGAAATGCCAGTCCTTTCCATGCAACCGGGTTTAGTATTTTGTTTTTGATTTCTTTCCAGAATCCTCCATCTGCACTTTCCTTTTCTGAAAGTGGTTGAATTTGTACTCCAAGAAGATGTATTGCAAGTTCCCTTTCAAAGGCAACTAATTCCCACCATGCGATGAAAACAAGAAGCAAAACCGGAATTCCAAGTAGTATTATCGAAAAGCTAAGGCCAATCAGGAGGCCGGAGATCAGGAATATAAAATATGCCGTTCCCAATGGAAAAGTGAAAAGAATGTAAAGCATGTTCAGGTATGTCTGGCGCCTGAACGGAACACCAAAAATCTGTGACCACGCTTTTTCTTCGATATTCATTTAAGAAAACACCTGTTCCAACTACTGTGTTTGTGGAAAATTGCTTCAGCCATATCTGCAGAGATTTGTTCAAACACGTCTATTTTTAGTCAAGTTAGACAATGCATTAACTATACTTAAATACTACCCTATGAAATATGGGTTTGGCCAAAAAAATTAATAAGAAGCTGCAAATCTCACAATTGCTTATCTTCTTCCAGTGCTTTCTGGACTATTTTTAATGCACAGAGTTCTCCGCACATTGAACATGCGTCACTGCCTGTTTTCCTGCTTTCACGTGTTTTGCGTGGTTTCTCTTTATCGATGGCAATGTCAAACTGCTTTTCCCAGTCAAGAGATTTCCGTGCCATTGCCATTTCCATATCTGTGGCCCTTGCACGTTCGCGCTGCCCTTCACGTGTCAGGTCTGCGGCATGAGCAGCTATCTTTGTGACAATAGCTCCCTCCTTGATATCTTCGCAGGTTGGAAGTGCAAGGTGTTCGGCAGGCGTTGTCATGCAAAGGAAATCAGCCCCGCACATTCCTGCAATAGTACCTCCAATTGCACCGGTAATGTGATCGTATCCCGGAGCGATATCGGTCACAAGAGGGCCGAGCAGGTAAAGAGGTGCTCCGTGGCAAAGTTGCTTCATACTTGTTACGCTGAGCTGGACTTCATCGGCAGTCACGTGACCGGGCCCCTCAACAAATGTCTGGACGCCTGCTTCACGAGCCTGTTTGACTAATTCTCCCAATGTGATGAATTCCATGAATTTCGCATTGTCAGACGCGTCATGTACACATCCCGGGCGCATTCCATCACCCAGACTGAGCGTCAGATCATACTCTTTTGCAATTTCAATAAGATAATCAAATTCTGCATAAAATGGGTTTTCTTCATTGTTGTGGAGCATCCACGCAATAGTAAAGGAGCCACCCCGGCTCACAACATCCATGATACGATTTCCCTTTCGCAGCCTTTGGAGTGCATTCTGATTCACTCCTGCATGAATAGTTACAAAATCAACACCGCTTTCCGCATGTTTTCGGACTGCATCAAACATGTCGTCAGAACTCATGTCCACAACGGTTTCCTTGGAGGAGGCTGCCTGATAAAGGGGAACGGTTCCGAATGGCACATCCACAGCATCCATTATTCGCCTGCGGATACTATCAAGATCGCCACCTGTGGAAAGATCCATTATTGTGTCAGCACCGTATTTGACAGCAGTTATTGCCTTCTCAATTTCATCGTCTACATCAACAAAATCCCTTGATGTTCCGACATTGGCATTAATCTTGACACTCATGCATTTTCCGATACCCATCGATCTAGATTTTCCCTTGATATTCTGTGGAATTGTTACAAGGCCTTCTGCAACATACTTCCTTACAGTATCCGGATCGATGTGTTCATTCTCAGCCACCTTTCTGATTGTAGGAGTGATTATTCCTTTTCTTGCCTCGTCCATCAGTGTCATGGTAATGCCTGCTGCCTCTTATGTTTCTGGAGTGGATTATACGGTGTTTGCATATATATGTTTCACAGGCCAGGCTGTTCGTCTGTTTCAAATGCTTATAATCTGCTATTGCAGGAAAACCGGAGTGCAGTTAATGAACTACAATTTTGACAGAATTTGATTTTACTTTTCCATGCCAATATGGAGTTTTGATGTTTTTCTCATCTGTTGTATGGTACACGGCGTACAGCTGGTATTCGCCTTCCCTGAGGTACCAGCAGTCACATTCTATACTTGCAATTATTGAAACACCGGGATGTAGTTCGACAAGATCGTTATCATTCAGCGAACTTTTGTGAACGATTTCACACTCATATGGGATCTCTGAACCATCCGGATAGCAGAAAATAAGTTCGTAGCTTACGTGCTCATACATTTTCAATAGATTAACCGGAAAAGCACCCGTATTTGTCATTTTGAGATCGATTTTGAAAACTTCATGGGGCTTTATGCTTGTTTTTTCAACTCCTATTTCGAAGTCAAGTTTTCCGGTCTGGTACCTGGATTCTCCTTGCATACTTGAAAGGTTGTTCCAGAATTCCTTTACGCTAAAACCTTCTGATTTATAGGCAACACTGACAACTCTGCACCCCATTACCGCTCACCAAAATTTTTATGTGTTCTACAAATATGGCCATGCCTAAAGCTATGCCTAGTGAAGTCTAAATACCGGTTTAAGATCCAGGCCATCAAGCTAAGATTTTTAAGCCATCACCTTTCGCCACACCTCTTGCTAGAAGAGATCTAACAGATATAAATCTTTTGAACAAAACATCAAAATTTGGTGAAATATATATTTCAATAATTAGAGAATCTATTTTTATAGATTCATTCCATTATAAATGCTGCTGTCAGGGTGCCAAATTTATTAAATAAAGGAATAAATCTGCTATTATGGCTGAGCTCCTGTTCTGGCTTTATCTCACAAATGCTATTTTACTGATTAGTCACGAAATAGACTCGGCATATTGGAAAGAGTGGAACCTTTTCAAACTTCCTGGTGGAATCAATGGTTTTTTGCTCTTGCATTTTCCAATTCTTTTATTCGTGCTCTATGGCTTGGTATTGGTTTATGCAAATATCCAATACGGTTTATTCTTCTCGTTACTTCTGGCACTTTCAGGTATATTTGCTTTCACGGCGCATACATTTTTCATGCTGAAAGGAAATGAGGAATTCACAACACCTGTGTCTATATTTATCCTGCTCTCCACACTGGTTGTGTCTGCCGTACAACTCTCTTTTACACTGGCTTTATTGCTTTGAAAGTCACATGCGTTTTTGTCCAAAGATAGAACTCGTCTGTAGCAGCAAGATAACAATGTGTAATCTTTCCGGCTTCAATTCATCTAACTTTACAGATTAGTCTGCCTGAATAATTTTAATCGGCCTGGTTCAGAAGTGGAATCCAAATTAATATCTCTGTTTTTTTCGGTATCAATAGACCATCATTAAGCATTCACCTTCCAAACAATTTATATGTGCTTACTTCATACTCTATAAGTATATTTTAAAAAAGAAATTTGTCAGATCTAATGAATTAATTCCAAAATTCTTAAGGAGTTTCAATGCTTCAGGCGAAAACCCGATAGAATAACTCAGGAAAACACCTTCTGGAAGGGAGCAAAAATGAAGATAAAGACGGAATCAAAACCAATTGGCAATAGGTTCCCTGAGTCCAAAGATGAGACGTCTTCTCAGCCTATCACACGGGTTCTTTTGTTTCCACTGGCTCTTGTGGCACTAATAGTTATTGCCGCATTTTTCGCAACATTAGTCTGGCATTATGATTACCAGACAGATGATCGTCTCCAGAATTCCCTTTCTGTTGCCCATGATGAGTATGTTTATTCTCTATCTGCGCAATCCACTGCATTGGCGGGAGAACTAGAATGGATAGCAAAAGATCCTTTACTCCAAAAAGCGATGGCAGAAAATGATTCTGAACAATTGCTCCTTAATTCCCAGGACTATTTTGAAAGGCTTCAAAGAGTTCACAATATAAGCCTTTTTTATTTCCATGGGCCGGATCGTGTAAATATCCTGCGTGTTCATTAGCCTGAACGTAATGGGGATGTAATAGATCGATTTAGCCTTCTTGAAGCCGAGCAAACAGGAGAAACAGCCAGCGATGTTGAGCTGGGTACGTTTGGTTCTTTTTCATTGCGTGTGGTGACGCCTGTATATCATAACGGGACACTGGTTGGCTATATCGAAATAGGCAAAGATATTAAAGAAGTCCTGGATTCCTCTGCCTCCAGATCACGTACTGAAATGATGATCTTCATTCATAAAAATGAACTCTACCGCGAGCATTGGGAATCAGGTATGGAGATGCTTGGCAGGGATCACAACTGGGATGCTTACCCTGATCAGGTTCTTACATACAGTACTATTGCATTGCCTGATGAATTCCTGTACGATATTTCGAATATTCATGATTTTACCGTTTCTCAGGGGTCTTCCCACGAATCAAAAAAACTCAGGAACGGTGAGAGAATATGGGTGGTTTCGGGGATTCCTCTGACGGATAGTGCTGGAAATGAAATAGGAGATTTGTTCATATTGCAGGATGTTACTGCAAGTGAGGAAGCATTTTCCAATCATCTGAAGTTTGTAATTGTTTTTCTGGTACTTATTTTCGGAATTCTTTCAACCCTTTATTATATCATCCTGAAAAGAACGGACAATAGCATTTTGAAAAGCGAATGGGCACTCTATGAGAGCGACAGGAAAAACCGGGCTATACTGGATGCATTGCCGGTTTTAGCATTTGAGTGCAAAAGAGATGGGACATTTTTAGATTATCAGGCCCATTCAGGAGAAGCAACTCTTGTACCTGAAGAAGAATTCCTGGGCAAGAAGATTTGTGATGTTCTCCCCAAAGATGTTGCGAAGCAGGTTATGCATGCAATTGACCAGGCGTTCCAAACCGGTGAAGCGCAAAATTTCCAATACCAGCTTTCAGTGAATGATGATATCCGTGATTATGAGGCTCGCATAATCGGCAGCATGGATGATGATGTCCTGATCATTATTGTGGATATAACAACTTACAAGCTTGCTGAGCATGCCCTTGCTCGTGCCAGAAATATCTCTGAGGAATTGATTCGTATAAAATCAGAGTTTTTGGCTAACATGAGCCATGAGCTTAGAACTCCTTTGAATTCCATTATTGGTTTCTCTGATGTACTTCTTGGAGATTCCGAGGCCGATCTTACTGAAAGGCAAACCCGCTATTTAAGCAATATATCAAAAAGTGGAAAGCATTTACTCAGCCTCATCAATGATATTCTGGATATCTCAAAGGTAGAGGCAGGAAACATGGATTTCAATCCTGAAATGATTAGTTTGTCAGAGGTAATTTTTGAGGTTGAAAATTCCATGAAACTAATGGCACAGAAAAAGAACATTATTATTGAGCTCGATTTGAAGCCCAATGATGTGAAAATATGTGCTGACAGGACCAAGCTCAGGCAAATAATGTACAATCTGTATTGGTAACGCTATTAAGTTTACACCTGAAAACGGAAAAGTAGTGGTTAAATCCAGATGTATTGAAGGATATATTCAGGTTTCAGTTTCCGATACTGGAATTGGGATTGAGGAGGAGGATCTGGGGATTATTTTTGAACCATTCAGGCAGGTTGACGCTTCCCATGCCCGCAAATATGAGGGAACCGGTTTAGGGCTTGCCCTTGTCAAACAGCATGTTGAGATGCATGGCGGCAGTATATTGGTTGAAAGTGAGGTTGGAAAAGGAAGCACTTTCACATTTGAAATCCCGGTTATTGCTGAGGGGTATTCTTCCTGTGGAGCCGAAGAATAAGCTTCAGAAATCAATTTTCAACCTGTTTCCTTGCGGATTCCAGAGCATCCTTGCTAACAACTTTCTGTGCAAATTCATCAGCGAGAACTTCAAGTTCCGGCTCAGACTTGTATCTTGTAAAAGTCATTGCTGAAAGCTGCCTTAAAACAGGTGTTTTTGCACGGTTTCTGAAATGCCAGATTTCATGTGCAAGTACAGCTTTTATTTCATCTTCACTGAAAAGTTCAAGCATACCGAGTGAAACGAAAATTGCTTTCCCGGAGGTAAATGCTTTTGGAACAGCAGAATCAAAATAATACACTTTTGCCCCGCCAGCCAGTTCATTTGCAAATTCCTGAGGCCATGAGACAATATCAGATACAGGTTTCGCATTGAACCTTCGAATCAGTATCTTATAGTACATCCTGGGAAACAGGATGATTACTGGTGTTGAAATCGCAACATATCCAAGATATATTTGCAATGCCAGCATTCCGCTACACTCCATCGCAAGTATGATAAGAGAAATTATTCCTATCATCGAAAGTTGCACTCCTGCAAATGAGAATATCCGCAAAAGAGGTGTCTGGGTTTTCAGATAAGCAAGGAGTAGAAGCATGGTTGATACTGCCAACAGGAGTATAATAGGCAGGTAGCCTGAATTATTTACGCATGCTACATAGCATGCCACTCCCTCTTCTATTACACCCATGCCAATCATCAAAAAGAATTATTCTTTCTTTTGGTAATTGTGGAAATTATCGACAGCCACTTTCCCGAAAGTATCTACAAGGCTGTCAAGCACACGTCTTGTTATTGAATTAGCGGTTTCCTCAATTGAATCTGATGCAGAATAGACATACCTTACAGGATGCGCATTCTTGTCAATATGCCGCTGTGCAAAACCTGCTTTGACCAGTCTATCCAAAGTGCCTGCGACACTGGAAAGTGAAATGTCGGTTTTTGTAGTGATTTCTGATGTGGTAAGCTCGTCATGTGCCCACAGAACACCCATTATTTGTGCTTCAGTAGGGCTGAAGAATTTAGTTAATCCTTCATTTGACAGGTTAATCCTATCCACTTTAACCATGGTTTACAATTGTTGTAAACGAATATAAACCTTATGAGCCGGGTATATGGTGTGTTTTACAATAGGCGTAAAGTTAAAATACGTTTTACACCTAGTGTATAGTGGGGTGTTACACAGGTTGGTGTAACAGGGTATTGTTTCAAGCCATTAAATTTTGAGGTTAAAAATGCGTTTAGATTCTATTGTATTGAAAGATCTTCTTCGCAGGAAATCCAAACTTGCGATTGCAATACTGGGAGTGGTGGTTGCTGCAGCTGCAATTGTTGCGGTTGTTACGACTTTCTCAGCTGCGTCTGATAGTCTTTATGAAGAGTCGACCAAGTTCGGTGCAAATATCATTGTGAGACCACAGGTAACCGATGTTCCGCTTGTAGTTGGATCAACATCAATTGGTTCCCTTTCTACAGGTGAAAACTATATTCCCGAATCGGATGTTCCAAAGATCTATACAATACAGAATAGCGGCAACCTGGCAGTTGTTGCTCCACGATTGTATGGAGTTGCGGAAATTAGCAATTCTTCCGTTGTTGTAATGGGAGTTTCTGTAGAAGATGAAAAAGAATTGAAACCCTGGTGGAATATTGAAGGGGAATGGATTTCGGATACAGGCTCCGGAAGTGAACAGGTAATGGTAGGATCGGATATTGCTGTTCCTTTGGGACTTGAACCCGGCTCATCTATTACTTTGACCAGTGGAAATAGGACAATGGATGCAAACGTTGTCGGTGTTATTGAAAGTACTGGCGGGACAGAGGATAGTCAAATCATACTTCCACTTGCAACTGCACAATACTTACTGGACAAGGAAGGTAAGGTTAGCAGCCTGGAAGTGAGGGCTCTGTGTAACTCATGTCCGGTTCCTGAAATGAGCCGGCAGATTGAAGGAGTTCTTCCGGGCCTTGAAGCACGTGCAATGAGCCAGATAGTAGAAAGCGAGATGGCTGTCATAGGCCACATGCAATCTTCTGCGATGGCGGTTTCAATCATCACACTTCTTGTGAGTGCTCTTACCACTGCATCCACAATGATTGCATCTGTTAATGAGAAAATCAAAGAAATCGGCATAATGAGAGCAATTGGGGCCAATGATATCCAGATTGTCAGGATGCTGTTCCTTGAAGGTCTTGTCATCGGTGTTGTTGGTGGAACCATTGGTTTTGCACTCGGTACGGCTGTATCGTATGTGGCAGCTCCGATAATCGTTTCGGCAACTGCGTCTCCTATATGGATTCTCCTCCCTGCAGTAGTTGGTGTATCCGTAGTTGTGGGAATGGTTGCATCCATTATCCCGGCAAAGCGTGCATTGAGTATTGATCCTGCGGAGGTGCTCAGAAGTGTTTGATACAAGCTTCATACAGACTAAAGATGTAACCAAAAATTATCGCATTGGTCCTGTTGATGTTGAAGTTCTGCATGGTATCAATATCGGCATCAATGAAGGTGAGTTTGTTTCAATAATGGGTCAGTCTGGTTCGGGGAAAACAACATTGATGAATCTCATCGGGATGCTTGACAGACCTACCAGCGGACAAATTCTGATAGATGGTGTGGATATCACAAATAAATCCCAAAAAGAATTGGTAGATTTCAGGCGTGAATCCGTTGGATTTGTTTTCCAGCAATTCCATCTAATTCCTTCATTGACCGCGTATGAAAATGTTGCTCTTCCTCTGATATTTGCCGGCAGGAAAAACGAAAAGGCCGTGGAAGATGTCATGGGACGTGTCGGTCTTTCCGACAGGATGAACCATAAACCAAGTGAATTGAGCGGTGGGGAGCAGCAGAGGGTTGCCATTGCACGCGCATTGGTTATGAATCCGAAAATACTGCTTGCCGATGAGCCAACAGGGGCATTGGATGCCAAAACTGGTGAGTTGGTTATCTCCCTGCTGAAATCATTGTCCGGGGAAATAACAGTCGCAATGATCACTCATAATGAGGCGCTTGCGGAACAATCAGATCGCATTATCCACTTAGAAGATGGAACAATCAGAAAATAAGGTGTGTAAGATATGAATATAAAATCAATAGCAATGGCATTGTTGGTATTTTCAGTAATTGTCATGGTGTCAGGATGTACCGGAACAGACTCACAAACAGAATCCTCGATGTCCGCAGCAGGTCCTATAGCGGCAACCTGGATTACCCCACAGATAGAGGGCAACCTCGTTTCAATTCCAGCTCAGGAAGTAGAGGATAACACAATTGTACATTTTTCAGTTGATACGAGCACTGGTCCAATTGCCATGATGGCGTATGAGCAGGATGATGACATTATTGTCAGGTCCAATGTCTGTCCTCCGTGCAACTCGATTGGCTTTAGTCTGGCATCTGACACCCTTGTATGTGATTCATGTGGGACAACTTTTGAAACGAGTACCGGGGAAGGAATACAGGGTGCATGTGCAGCCTATCCAAAAGAGGAAATAAAATATACACAAGCCGACGGGAATCTTGTAATGGACTTCGATGATATCGTTGAGGCTCACAGGAAGACTATTCAGCAGGGATGAAGAAGATAACCAATTCTTCTTCCAAATCAACATACAACTCGTGCGAAATCCCCCAACATATGTAATCATACCTCCACCACACAACCTTTCACATGTGTTGGGGATTTCCATTATCTTTTTTTTGTTTAACATTTGACATGTAATTTAAGCTATATATGTAACTTAATCGTTGAACAATTTCTTTTACGTGAAAGTTAAATGCAATGATCTAAATATTGCCTCATTCAATACCTACAATAAGAAACAAAGTGTTAATGAAAAGGGTAATTCATGGTTGATATCATTGCAGATTTTGAATTGGATGTTAAGGGGCAGTGCTGCCCATATCCTCTTGTAAAAGTTAAAGAGATGCTCGATACTCTTGAAAAGGATGAAGTCCTGATGGTAATATCGGACGATCCGATGACGCCCCAGAACATCGTAGCATGGACAAAAAAGTCTGGAGACGTGCTGATTTCAATAGAGAAAGAGGGAGATGTTTTTACTATATATGTCAAGAAAAATTGAAACATCTCTTTCATTTTCATCATTCAATTGAGCAGGCACATGAATCCTGATAATTTTCCTCTTTGATTGACGTTATTTTTGGATTTTCACCACAAACCGGACATGTCGGATTCTTGCGTATTTTGATCTCATCGAACGACATGTAAAGAGCATCATAATAGATCATCCGACCGGTTAGTAATTCACCGATTCCGAGAAGATATTTGACAACTTCTGTTGCCTGGATGACTCCAATGATTCCCGGCAGGACACCGATAACACCTGCTTCCTGACAGCTTGGAACCATGCCTGCGGGGGGTGCATGCTCAAAAAGACACCTGTAACAGGGTCCATCATGGGGTAATATAGTGGTCACCTGTCCTTCAAATCGGAAAATGCTGCCATGAGAGAGTGGTTTTTTTGCGAGAACACAGGCATCATTTACGAGGAAGCGGGTTGAGAAATTGTCAGATCCATCCACAATAATATCATAGTCCTCGATTATTTCCAGGATATTCTCCGGATTAATCCTATGATTGTAAGTTATTACATTGACATAAGGATTCAGTTTTTGCACAAACTCTTTTGCAGATTCCACTTTTGGCCTGTCAACGTTTCCACCATGTATGACCTGTCTCTGGAGGTTGCTAAGGTCAACAATATCATCATCAACGATGCCGATAGTACCTACACCTGCTGCCGCAAGGTATTGTATTATAGGTGAACCAAGGCCGCCTGCGCCTATACAAAGGACTTTTGAGGACAGTAATTTTTGCTGGCCTATCCCTCCTACTTCCTGAAGCAATATATGCCTTGAATATCGTCTTATTTGTTCATCCGTGAAATCATCAATCATCATAAGCCCCGTTATTGTTTGATCTAATTCTGAAACCCCATAAAAGCGATTATTACTGCGGGTACTATTTAATTTCAGAAAGTATCAGCGCAATAAAAGTATTTTGTTCTGGGCAACAATTGTGCTTTTCTTTCTTCTGAAATATACGTATCCTTAAACGATTATTATGGAAATTTTGCTGAGAATAATAGAAACAGAGTATGACAATTCATTCTTTTATGTGGCGGCAAACATTGCCTTATAACCATGGTTATATCAATGAAGCTACCTGTGCATAAAAAAGGAAGTGAAAACAATGGTATCAGTAAGATTTTCATCAGCGCTGAATAATATCACAAAAACAAGGTCTATTGATCTTGATCTAGGTGATACTACTATCAGCGCTTTATTTGATGAACTAATAAAGGAGTTTGGTGATGAATTTGAACATCGTCTCTTTGAGAACGGGGAAATTCGCAGGTTTGTTAATGTCTATGTGAATGGTGAGGACATCAGGCACCTTTCAGGACTTGAGACTGAAATCAAAGCATCCGATGAGATTTCCATTCTCCCTGCGGTAAGCGGCGGTTAAATTCCTAAAAGTGCAGTACCTGTAATGAAATCCTTTTTTGGTTTCCTGATTGCAGGGCTGTTTTTATTTTAAGAATTGTTGAGGTTATTTTATGGGTGAATCCTTGAATATCGGTCATCTTTCGACAATGTACCATACATCATTTATCCTGATGGGTACAGACTGGCTTGAAGAATCCGGCATAAAGGCAAACTGGAAGCTTTTTGGTGGAGGTCCTGCAATTGTCAGGGCATTTGAAAATAGGGAAGTTGATCTGGGGTACATTGGTTTGCCTCCGGTGATGATCGGTATAGACAGGGGAGTTCCTATGAAATGTGTTGCAGGGGGTCACGTTGAAGGAACTGTGATGATTGCAAATCCACAATTTAAGTCACTGGATGAGCTAAACAATGATGCACACTTATTTTTCGGGCAGTTTAAAGGCTTAACAATTGCCTGCCCTCCCGGCGGTTCTATTCATGATGTGATAATCCGAAATTGTATCAAAAAAGCCGGATTTGAAAAGGAAATTTTAGTTAAGAATTTTGAATGGGCTGACATGATTCCCGATGCAATGGCAGACGGGGAAATCCAGGTTGCAGTTGGCACTCCTTCACTGGCGGTTGTAGCACGACGATTTTGTGATACAAAGACAGTTATTGAGCCTTACAGGCTGTGGCCTAACAATCCCAGTTACGGCATTATTGCAAGCGAAAAGCTGATCGAGCAATCACCTGAGCTGGTTTTGAGCTTCATTGAAGAACATGAAAGGGCATGCAAATTCATTATTGAAAATCCCCTTGAAGCTTCCCGAATTGTTGCGGAAAAGGTTGGTATTGTGGATGCTGATTTCGTACAGGAATTGTTCGCCATATCTCCAAAATATTCAGCTTCGCTTACAAGGGAATACATTGAATCCACTATGAAGTTCAGCCCTGTTTTGCATGAACTTGATTTTATTTCACGTCCATTGGAAGAAAAAGAAATTTTTGATATGCGGTTTGTGAATGAATTGAAACTCTAAATCTTCCATTCCACATATCGAATGTTTTTGTTTGCAATGGCTTAAGTGAATCATGTCTTCCTGTTAATGTTCCCTGAATGAAGGCCACATTCTTTCTTTGTTGCTTCTTCCCACCACCAGCGCCCTTCACGCTCATGTTGTCCCGGCAGAACTGGCCTTGTGCATGGTTCACATCCAATGCTGACAAATCCCTTCTCATGGAGTTCATTATATGGAACATTGTTTTCCCTGATATACTGCCAGACCTGCTCTGATGTCCAGTTTGCCAGGGGATTGAATTTGAGCAGATTCCCGTTGCCAAATACGGGGTCGAGTTCCACTACAGGAACAGACTGACGCGTATTAGGGCTCTGGTCTTTTCTCTGACCTGTTACCCATGAACCAAGACTGGAAAGAGCTCTCCTGAGAGGGTCCACTTTCCTTACGGAGCAGCATTCCTTGTGTCCGTCTTTGTAAAATGAAAATAAGCCTTTTTCGCGAACAAGCTCTTCGGTTTTATCCCGGTTTGCGGCATATATCTCGATATCAATTCCATAATGTTCCCTGACTTTTTCCAGGAAACGATATGTTTCAGGATGCAGTCTTCCGGTATCAAGTGAGAACATTCTCACATCTTTGCGGATCTTCTTTGCCATATCGATGAGCACTACGTCTTCGGCACCACTGAATGCGATAGCTATATCCGGGGAATAGTTTTCCAGGGCATATTCAAGTATTTCCTGTGGGGAACTATTCTCAAGGTCTTTGGCTAGCTGCTCTGCTTTTCCTTTAAAGTATATATCAGTATCAGGCAATTGGTGATCCCCGTAATATAATTGATAATAGCATATGTAGTACTCAGGATATCCTTTTCTAATTTACCCCGAGTTCAGGACAAATTCTGAATATGTCTGCAGAACAACAGCTGTTGTCCTGCAAATCGTTAATTAGAATAAATTTACCCAAGCACGGCTTCTTTGTACTTATCAAGGCCTACCCTATCGATGGTGTCCCTGAATCTCTCGCCTGCAGGTGCATTCTCTTTGTAGAACTCGATAGTTTTCTCTATGATTTCAAAGAGTTCTTTCTCATCTACAATATTTACTAATTTAATAGCGAGTTCAGGTCGCCTTCCGACTTTGCCGCCCACCCATAAGGTGAAACCGGATTTGGATTCTATCCATGCAGAAGTCGGGCAGACTGCAACACAATCTCCACAAAGATTACACTTGTCTTCGTAGAAATGGAACGTATTATCTTCAATCTTAATAGCATCCATCGAGCAAATTGTTTCACAGAGTCCGCAACGAGTACATTTCTCGTCTATCCACTCCGGCTCAAGAGCACCCATGATGCCAAAATCGTTTTCCTGTGGTTTCATACAGGAAGATGGACAACCAGTGACAGCAAACTTGAACTTGCTTGGGAGTTCTTTTGCAAAATATTTCTCATCGATTTTTTCCGCAATGCCGAGTGCATCTACTAAACCGTGAGTACAAACCCTATTTCCCTGACATGCAATAACTCCCCTTACTCTTGGTCCACAGGTACCCTGATGCACTCCTGCGGCTTCAAGTTCGTTTAGCATATCGTCTGCTTCTTCGAGTTCCACAAATGAAATTTCAGCTCCCTGTCTGGATGTGATATGGATTTCCCCTTTCCCATATTTCTCCGCTGCATCTGCTAATGCCCGAAGTTGCTTGGATGTTAACTGTCCCCCTACCATACGAAGGCGTATGGAAAAGAAATCTTCCTTTTGGCGCTGACGAAGAAAACCACCCTGTTTAAGCCTGTCATAGTTAATTTCTTTCTCTTCCATGGAAGTTCACTACCCTAGGTATAACATACATTTCTTATATATAGCTGCATTAAAAGGCAAATATTGCGTTAGAATATGTGGTAAATTTGGCCTGTTTCTCCAGTGCTATATATTCAACAAACGTTGTTGAAATGTTCTCTGGATGAGTCTAGCTTATGGGAAAATTCTTATAGGCTGTGATGGAGGGTATGGATATGTTAATAGTACTGGCAGCTTTTGCAGCAGCAATTTTTATGGGACTCAATATTGGTGGTAACAATGCCTCCGCTTCCATGGGTGCTGCATACGGTGCAAAAGCACGAACAAAAAACCAGGCTGTGCTATTAATTGCTGTTTTCTCTCTGCTGGGTGCTGTTTTTAGCGGCGGTGAAGTCATCAAAACACTTGGCGAAGGCATTATACCCGGCAGTTCGATGACACTTATTGCTGCTATTGTTGCAATAGCGGCTGCTTCCATCAGTTTATTTGTCGGCAACTGGCTAAAAGTTCCCATATCCGCAAGTCAGGCTGCTGTAGGGGCTGTTGTAGGTATAGGTGTGTTTCTCGGTGTTCTGAATACCCAGCTTTTATCCTACATTGTGGTGTGGTGGGTAGCAACCCCGGTCCTTGCGTTTGTACTTGCGTACATAGCCGGTAAATATCTTCATCCACAGGTTCTGGTATGGCTGGTTGATCATGAATCCGAAGCCCAGATCAGGAAAATAATAGGCATGCTTCTCACGGTTTCCGGTTGTTATGTAGCTTATTCCGCAGGAGCCAATAATGTTGCAAATGCTGTAGGTCCGCTTGTTGGAGCCGGTTTCCTTTCTCCACTCAATGGGGCAATACTCGGTGGGCTAACACTTGGTGTCGGTGCAATATTGATCGGGGGTCGCATCCTTGAAACCGTCGGCAATGACATTGCCGAAATTTGTGCAATACGTGCTGTTTTTGTCGAATTTATTGCGGCTGTAATAGTTCATACCGCTTCAATTGCAGGTATTCCCGTGGCATTGGGACAGGTAGTACCGGCTGCGGTAATCGGAATAGGCTGCGCAAGCAAAGGAATGGACACTGTAAGAAGTAAAACAGTCAAACGAATCCTGACAATGTGGCTGGTTTCACCACTGATAGCGGGTTCTCTGGCTTATGCAGGACTCCGCCTTGTTTCCTGAAAAAAGCTTGTTAGGGTCGTCTCTTCTTTTTGAGATTTTCTTCCGCTGCCGCAAACTTATCTTCATTTTCATTGTAGATCTTCTGTACATTGTCCATTGCACGTTTCAGGCGCTTTTTCAATTTGATAAGATCCTGATCTGACAAATTGTATTCCGGAACATTTTCAATCCATAGCTGCTGGACATCTATCAATGCATCAATTGCAGATTTTGTACGGTTAAGGGTAGTTTCATCCATATTATCAAATATGTATGACTTCTATTAATGTATAACATACCGGGGTGTGGCAAGATTTGTCAGGATACGACTTGTTATTTATACCCCTACCAATTGTGATATAATGTTGTTAGAGCTATATTATTCTGATACATGTCCAAATTGCCATTATGTCAGGAAACAGATAGTAGACATTCTCCCGGGGGGGATTATGTTTAAGGAAATCAATATTTCCGGTTCCGAAGGCGCAGAGCGTGCAAGGCAGTTGGGCATTGAAGAAGTTCCTACAATTGCCATTGACGGGGAAGTTGTTCTCATCGGGCGGGTGGACAAAGACGATATAGAGCAGGAAATTAACAGTTTCCTGTAATTGAATTGAGTACTGTTATAAATTGAAACTGAGGTAGTCCTTTTGAATCTGGATATTTACAATGATCTGAAACGGGGTGTTGAAAGTTCATACATAAACTTAAACCCCATCCAGCGTGGAGGTGTACTTACACCCGAAGCCAGGAAAGCTGTTCTTGAATTTGCAGACGGTTACTCTGTATGTGATTATTGTTTTGAGTCCAGGGTAGATCTGGTTCAGAATCCTCCGGTAAGGAACCTGTCTTCGGATATAGCTGAATTCCTGAATATGGATGATGTTCGCTATACTGCCGGATGCCGCCATGCAAAATGGGCTGCCATGCACATGGTCACCGAACCTGGGGATACTCTGGTTCTGGATTCCCTTGCCCATTACACTTCATATCTTGCAGCCGAAGCAAACCAGTTGCGTGTTGTGGAAGTGCCTCATAGCGGATATCCTGAATTTACCATTGATCCGGAGAACTATGCTGAAAAGTTTGAGGAAGTTGAACGGAAAACAGGTTCTCTTCCTGCATTGGCTTTGCTCACGCATGTAGACTATCGCTACGGTAATGTGGCGGATGCTGCCGGGGTAGGTAAAATCTGTAAGGAATATGGCGTCCCATTCCTGCTGAACACAGCATATTCATCCGGTATTATGCCTATTGACGGCAAGAAACTCGGTGTGGATTTCCTTTGCTGCTCCGGACACAAAAGCTGGGCTGCATCGGCTCCCATGGGTATTCTTGCAACTACATTCGAGTGGAACCAGCAGGTATTTGAAAAATCAACGATCCGTGGAGACTGGAGTGGACGAGGTTTCACAAAGAAGGAAGTTGCATTGTTTGGATGCTCCCCTGTTTTCGGGGCACCTGTGATGTCTCTTATGGCCTCCTTCCCGGCTGTGGTTGAACGTGTCAAACACTGGGATGAAGAAGTCGAAAATGCCCGGTACCTCGCAACTCAGCTTGAGAGGATAGAAGGCTTCTACCAGATGGGTGTAAAACCCACAGAACACACAATGGTTGCATTTGAGACTTTGCCGTTTTTCGAAGTTGCGGGAACTACCAAGAAACGCGGCTATTTCCTTTATCATGAACTTAAGAAACGAAAAATAATCGGAGTACATCCGGGAATGAGTAAAAATTTCAAACTAAATACATACGGGCTTAGCAGGGAGCAGGTTGAATATGTGGCTGACGCGTTCCTGGATATTGCCAGGCAATACGAAATTCCAGTGGAGGATATTTGAATGAAATATGCAGAAATGACGAAAAGTTTCAGGCAATTCTTCGAACTTCCTCTTACTCCGGTTGCAGTGAAATTCAACAGCGACGAGACTCCTAACATTTCTTCACCTATGAGATACTGTGAAATGGTTCGAAAAAGTGCGGCACTCGGAACCACTTTTACCGCAACGGTTGATGAAATGTCCTGTGCAAGTGCAGAAGTATCCCTTGGATTTACAGAACCCAGTTACGGGGAAGTTTATCCACGGGTAAAACCTGCAGATACTAAGCAAATAACCGTCTCTCCGTTAGATAAAACAGAGTTTGAACCTGACGCAGTTGTTGTTGTAGGCAGTTCTGCTAAACTCATGCGAATAGCTGCAACCCTTGCAAAAGTTGAGGGAGGTATGATAGCTTCAAAATTCAAAGGTGAGTTTGCAGTTTGTGGAGAATGTACCGCTATTCCAGTAATGGAAAATAAGACAAATCTCTCCATGCTGTGCAGTGGCGCACGCATGTTTAGTGATTACAGAAGTGACGAGCTTGCTTTTGGTTTCCCGTTGGACTCCTTTGTGCACCTTGTCGAATCCCTAAAAGAGGATAGTATCACCAAGGCGCTTTGTGGCTGTCTCATGGATGATTTGCCTGCAAGGGTTGTGGATTCAATTCTTTCCCTCGGGTTCACAAAGGGAACTGATCACTTCATTGGACGCTTCGGCGATGAAATCATCAGACTCTATATTCCGAAGGACGAACGCGGAAAAAGTTCGACGGTTACGCTTCATGTACCTGTCAAGTTCAAGGATAATGATGCGGCAGAAGCTGCAGAAGAAGTGGCATCAACCTTGTTTGAAGACTTGATGATGTACCGCAGGCGTGAAAACTGGATTGACGTTGTGCTTCTGGTAGAACTTTATGAATCTATCAATCGTGCAGCTGCAAAACCTGAAAAATTTACTGCATTTGTAAATGACGGGATAGAAGTGATGCTTGAGAAAATCTCAAAATTCAAGAGAAAAGCAATCAAATGATGGGATATTGAGATATCCACATCACTTATTGTTAATTCGAATCAGAAATACTTCATTCGTTGCCAGAGCTAAAAGAATATCCGATAACACCTTTGGGGCAGACATCAACACATTCTCCACAAAGGATGCATTCGGTATTCTCCATTGTTTGGCTATGTATCATTGTGTTTACATCAATGCTCATTGGGCATATTTTATTGCATTTTTTACAATCAATGCACTTATTTTCATCTTTTCTCAAGCGCAGTGAAGGATATTTCAATAGATTTCTGATTTTTCTTCCAATAATCATAAAAGGCGCCATCCAGCAAATATAATGGCATGCTGCTCTTTTTCCCAATGTGATTGCAAGGAGTGCAAAAACAGCTAATACTGTGTAATAGATGAAGTATTTATACAGGCTGTCAACCGAGACGACGCTTTCGGACATGTAGAAGAAATCAACTACTTTAAATCCGCCTGCCATCACAGCAAGAATGGCGATAGCAGATATCCAGATGGTCCAGATGACATACTTTGTTAGATTGTATCTTCCACCTTTGGCATTCTGTTTATTAACAGGCATTAGCAACAACTGACAGCCACCACCAGGGCATAACCAACCACACCACAATCTCCCAACAAGAAGTGAAGATAGAAAAAGGAAACTAAATACAATTAGACTTCCCGAAGCAATTCCATTTGAAGCTCCTTTAATTATGAGATAAGGCGATAGGTAGTTTATTGTGACCGGAAACAAAAAGAATGATACGATAAGTATAAGTTTTCTGAATTCTTGTCTTTTCAAGCTTTCTCCCTCATTTTGTTGCATGGGTATCCTTGATACTGAAAATAAATCAGAAAGTAGAACCTAGCGTTCTATTAATACTTTTTATATTTTTATAACTTTAACGATCTCTTTTCTCAAAACGAGTGCCCCTGATCTGACTCTCGATACGATAGGTGATCTGCCGAAAGACATTACTATTCCAAATAGTCCAAGATCTAAACTCGCCAGAATTCTGGATCTTTTTGAAAATCAGGGTTCATAGAGCGGAAAAAATATGGCATGACCAACAGAATAGTTAAAATAAAAAAGATAGTAGCGACTTAGTCTACTTTTTCAATATGGATCTTCCAGAGTTTGCCCTCTATCCTATCGATTCCGAGAATCTTGTGTCCTTCATTTCTTACACTTCGCGGAACATTGTCGATTGCTGGAGCGTGATCAAAAATAACAGCTAGTTTGTCACCGCTTTCCATTTTTTCAAGCTGGAGTTTTGTTTTTACAAAGGTAAACGGGCAAACTTCTCCTCTCAGATCCAATTCAAATTCTTTTTTTTCCATATTTTTTCCTGATTCCCAATTATACGACTGAGAAAACCTTTACCTCTAAAGATAAATAGCTTGAGGTCTCGGCAAATAGGAGACAGGCGCATGAGTGGGAATTCTATTTACGGCTTCGGGACATGTAGGCATTTCACACTGGTGGGTTGTGACTTTTGTTTATCCCTCAGGTTTATATCTCATAAGAGTAAATTCACAATTGTGAATTCATGTGGTGATATGTTTCTGGGAAGCAATGACTGCATGTTTTGTTGATTCTGGCAATTTTTGTCAGTTGAATTGCTTATATTTACCGGAAATACACTTCCATTTAGCTATGGAAACAGAAAGGTGAATTATGAAATTACTAATGTTTGATACCGAAGACTTCTGGTTTGAGACCTTTGAAAAAAACCTCGAAACAGCAGAAGATATGGAGAAAGAGGAGAAGATAGAAGACGCTGCTGTTATTTTTATCCATGTTGAAGCATAGGATGAAGAAAGGGAAAACAAGGTAATAAAAACTGCAGTAAGGAATCTCAAATGGTATCTCAATAAAGTGAACAAAGACAAGATAGTCTTGCATTCATTTGCACATCTGTCAAACAGCAATTCATCGCCGGAATTCGCGACAGAAATCATCTCAATAATCAAAGAAAAACTTGAAAGCAGAAATTTCGAGGTGTACACAACTCCATTTGGATACTTTTCAGAATTTTCAATCCATGTCAAAGGAGAATCCCTTGCGAAGGTTTTCAAGGAAATTTGAAATCAGTAAAACGTGTCTTTCCAGATTATGGTACTATTGAGTTGGATACATGAAACCGGAAGTTAAAGCAGAGCTAATCGCAATCGGTGCTGTGGATATGGATGAATCCCTTATCGGGAAAATAACCATTCCGACTGCAGGACCGGGTGCAGGTAGCACTGCGTTCTTTTTCAAATCCGATGGTCATCGGGTTCGCCTTGCTGTGAATGAAGGGTCGCCACTAAGCGCTGTTTTGGATGGAAATGATATTGTAATCATGAAGGGTGGCAAGGAATTTGTGAGAGGTGAGCTTGAGGAGGAACTGCTTCATTGTCCCGGTCAGGCATTTATCACTATGAGCGAAAAATGCGTATTTGATTGCAAATTTTGTCCGGTTCCAAAACTTGATGGGAAGGTGAAATCCCTCGACGAGGTTTTGGAACTTGTGGAACAAGCTCATTCCACAGGCAAACTGGAAGCCATTTCTATAACCTCGGGCGTGGAAAGCACTCCTGAAAATGAAGTTAAACGTGCCCTTGAAGTTGTCAGGGCAGTAAAAAAACACGATGTTCCTATTGGTGTGTCAGTATACCCGACACCGGATTCTTCTGTTGTCCTGAAAAATGCAGGTGCAGATGAAATCAAGTACAACGTTGAAACCATGGATCGGCACTTGTATCCGAAGGTGTGTCCAGATCAGGATCTGGACGAAATTCTCAACTACCTGAAAGAAGCTGTAAGCATATTTGGGAGAAACAGGGTTTTCTCGAATTTTATTATTGGTTTGGGTGAATCGGATGAAACTGTGGAAAAAGGGCTTGAAGAACTCGTTTCCATGGGTGTTGTTCCCATTCTTCGTGCAGGCGGTATGCATCCTCTGCGCATGGGCGAAATCGATGTTGAAAGGCCAACCAGGGACCGGTTGCTCAGGCTTACACCCTTCTTCGGAGGATTTTAGACGAAAATGAGTTGAGGGCTGATATTTCAAAAACAATGTGCTTGCCGTGTACAGGTTGTGATCTGAATCCGCACATAGATCTTGATTGAGCGATTATATGCGTACCAGCAAAGTGAGTATTTCTCCAGAAGATGTGAAACTAATACTTGATGAACTTGAGTTGAATCGCCCTTTTGAGGCATGTGGAGTTCTTGTAGGTGTTTACGAGGGAGATATTGCGTATGTGAAGCGAACCGTTCCGATTAAGAATTCCCGGCGGACGGAGCGAAGTTTTGAACTGGATCCTGTGGAGTTTTACAATGCCTGGGACACTGCTGAAAAAGAAAACATGGATTTAATTGGTGTGTACCATACCCACCCTGAGAGCAATGCCCGCCCCTCAGACTGGGATCAGAAATCCATGGAAAATTCTCCTCCAATATGGTTGATTGCGGGGATTGACGGAATTTTTGCATATGAACTATTTGACATGGGGATAAGGGAAATCGCTATCCTTCGATGATTTTGTTTGAGTGTTTCTTCTTTCTTAATTTCTCAAAATCATAATCCCTACACATTTTATTAGTATGACTCATATTGCCATTAACTATATATACAATATAGACAATATTCACGTTGTGAATTCACATATGTGAATCACATAACACAAAAAAAGGTGAAAATGAAATGAGGGATCGTTTTTGTTGATAGCGACGAAATAAAAGTACAGATAAAAAAAGAAACAAGCGGTGAAAATATGCAAGAAATCAAAAAGACCCTGGAAGAATTACCCCCGTCTGCGAAACTGGTATTCAAAGTACTGGAATATCGCGGTTTCCTGACGCAGAAAGAAATTGCAGAGGAGACATTCCTTCCACCAAGGACTGTGAGGTATGCATTAAACCGCCTGAAGGTTGAAGACTTCCTGCAGGAGAAATTTTACTTTAAGGATGCACGGCAAAGCCTGTATGGGTTGATACCTACACTGGCGAAACCAATGGCTACTTCTATCCCTGTGCAGGAAGGCATGACTGCTACTGCTGTCGGAACATCTCTCTAAAAACACGAACAATTGCTAATTGATAGCTAAAAGTAAAATCTCAACCAATATGCTGCCTATGGGTGGAACAACCTCCTCACATCCAAAGCAAACAACCTGTTTTACCTGATGGCAGCTTACTTCTAACTTTTCTGTAAATTTACCTTTTTCTCTTTTACCTGCTTCTATTTCATCGAATAAAATTGAAATATTATACAGGAAATATTATTATGGGGAATAGATGTGAGGATTAGTAGAATACTTGTTGCGACTGATAATTCAAGACCCGCATGTAATGCAGGTGATGCAGCTGTCAGACTTGCTTCTTCTACAGATGCTGCTGTAACCGCTGTTTTTGTGATTCCACAAGTGTTTCCGCAACTAATGCCTGGCAGGGAACTCATGCTAGAAAATCGGGTTCCTCATGCTGCCATTCAAAAAGAAGGTGAAATAGCACTTGCTAAAATAGAGAAACTCTGTGACAGGGAGAAGGTGGATTTTGGAGGTTTGATTGTAGAAGGTCACCCGGTGAACGAAATTATCAGGGTTGCCGATGAGCTTGATATTGACTTAATTATAATGGGATGTCTTGGTCGTTCAGGCATGGATCGTTTTCTTTTGGGAAGTGTTGCCGAAAATGTGCTCCGTCACTCCAAACGTCCGGTTTTGATGGTGCGCTGAACTGCTTTTCCAGCTATCTTTATGTAATTTCACCTCCTTCTAAATGCAATTATCATGACTACTGTTGTATTTGCGGAGAAAAACAAAGCTGCAGCTAAGATTGCGGCAATTTTAAGCAGGGGAGACAGCAAAAGAATCTATGTCAACGACCTGCCGGTTTACGCATTTACAAGGGATGGGTCAGATTGGAAAATCATGGGTCTTGCAGGTCATATAACCTCATATGATTTTGATCCTTCTTACAAGGATTGGCGAGGCGTTGATCCGGGTTCGTTGCTGGTGGCAGAACCGCAAAAACGGATTACAAAGGTAAATTATGCAAATGCAGTAATGAGTCTTGCAAAGGAAGCTGATAATTTAGTCCTTGCCTGCGATTATGATCGCGAAGGGGAAAATATTGGATTTGAGGCACGGGACATTGCCGGAAAGATGGGCAAGTTCCCGGTAAAACGTGCACGCTTCTCGTCTCTTTCTGCAAAAGAAGTCAACAGTGCTTTTGATAATTTAGTGGAACCGGACACAAACCTAGCCATGTCGGCAGAGGCTCGCCAGATTCTTGATCTTAAGATGGGTGCGGCCTTTACGCGTTTTGTGACTCTTTCAGTTAGGGAAAAAGCCCGGACAAAGGATATCCTTTCGATTGGTCCCTGCCAGACCCCAACTTGTGGTTTTGTGTATGAGCGGGAGAAAGCTATTCGGAATTTCAAACCTGAGGATTTCTGGAAGATAGAAGCACTCTTTGATTTCAATGGAATTCAATTTGAAGGGCAGCACCGCAAAGGGAATATGCGAAACCCCGAAGAAGCAGCTGCAATTTCCAAAAAACTTGAAGGTTGCAATTCCGCAAAGGTTGTTGTAAGAAAAGTTCGTGAGCAGCCTACAAATCCCCCATATCCGCTAAATACCAATGAGTTTCTCAAGCGTGCATCCAAGTATTTCAGTGTCAGTCCGGATAAAGCCCTTGAAATTGCAGAACAACTGTATCTTTCAGGGTTTATCAGTTATCCGAGGACTGAGACTAACCGCTACGAGGATGGGCATGATTTCAAGTCAATGCTTGTTTCCCTCCATAAACTGGATGATTACCGCGATTTTGTAAGCAGGTTACTTGAAAGGGAGATTATTCCACGCAATGGAAAAAAAGACGGGCATGATCACCCTCCAATTCATCCAATAAAGGCAGCTTCAAAAGCTGAGATTGAAAAATCTGTCCGGCTTCCGAACGCTTGGGATGTCTATGATATGGTTGTCAGGCACTACCTTGCAAATCTAATGCAACAGGCGATGTTTGAGAAAACCCGGCTTGAAATTCACGTCAAGGATGAGCCTTTTGATTCAAAGGGGTCCGTTCTCAGGGAAAAAGGGTGGATGGAAGTTTATCCTTATGAGACTTCCATGGAAAAACTTCTACCGTCTGTCAAAGAGGGAGATACGGTTGGCGTAAATGAATTAAAGAACACTAAATCAGCAACTTCTCCTCCAAAAAGGCTGACTGAAGCTGAACTCTTGACTCTCATGGATAAACATGGAATCGGGACTAAAGCAACTGCTCCATCTCACATCGAGACCAATAAGAAACGTGGCTATTTTGAGACAAAGGGCAAGACGATTAATATGCTGGATACCGGCTACACTTTAATGGATGCTTTGGGTTCAAGTGTTCCTATTCTCATACAACCTGAGATCAGGGCAAGAATTGAAGCTTTGATTCAGGAAGTTGAAGATGGCAAGAAATCCTTGGATGAGGCACTGGATGAAGGTGTAGTTCTAATTAAACGGATGTATGGGCAGCTTACTGCCGGAAAGCAAGAAATGGTTTCAAGGATTGCCGGTACAATTCAGGATGAAAAGATTGCTGAAGATAAGAAAAATTACATTGGAACCTGTGATCAATGTGGAAGGGCTCTTAAAATCATAAGTACTGATAAAGGAAGGTTTGTGGGTTGCAGTGGCTATCCTGATTGCAGGAATACGCATCCACTTCCCAGACAGGGTACACTTGACGTGATGCGATCCCGTGAATGTAAAATGGGCAGTCCTTCAGTTCTAAAGGTTGGTGGAGGCAAATATTTCTGGGCAGTAGGGGTTGGTCCGTGCTTTACCTGTGAAAAGCAAAAGGAATGTTACCCACCTACTGTAATCGGGAAATGTCCTCAATGCGGAAAGGACATGATTTTGATTGAAACTGCAAAGTCCAAGTTTGTGGGCTGCCTTGAGAAATGTGGATTTACATGCTCATATCCTACAAAGGGAAGGGTCACACTACGTGACGAAGTTTGTGAAGATTGTGGATGGCGCATTGTGAGGGTTAAGGAGACTGGAAGTGATGCGCGCCATTTCTGTATTAACAAGCGTTGTTCCAAGAAATTCAGGAACCTTTTATGAGGAATTTATTTGGCTGAAGGTTTTCCCAAAGGAACGTACTGTCTCATCCTGAAATGCGACGGTGGTACAGAAGTTGTCGGAAGTCTTGGGGAAATCGATTTTGAATCCGGCTACTACTTTTATGTTGGTTCTGCACTCGGTTCTGGTGGACTAAAGCGAATGCATCGACATATTTCTTTATCTGAAAGGCGGAGGAATGATTCTGCCAAAAAACCGCGTTGGCATATTGATTATTTGCTTTTGAGTCCACTTTTTGCTCTTGAAGAGGCTGTTTATGTGGAATCCGAAAAGAGAATCGAATGTCTTCTAGCAGGGAAGTTTGATTCCGGAATAAGCAGGTTTGGATGCTCGGATTGTTCCTGCGATTCTCATCTTTTTTATAGGGAGAAGTGTCCGATAGAAGAGATTAAAAAATCGATTATAGAAATGTCTTTGATTCCACAAACAGCAAAAAAATGAATTGGTGAAGTTCTATCACCATTTAGTGCCGAATTTTTCCCTGAAAACAATATCTTCAAGGTCTTTTCTTGAAGACGATCTCGCTTTCTCAACAGGGTGCCCTATGGCAATTACAGCCATAAGCTCTGCATTTTCAGGAGCTTTCAGGATGAAATCAACATCTTCCTGCTGGTTGAGAATTTCCCCAAGCCAGACTGCACCAAGACCAAGTTCTTCGCAGGCAAGCAGCATGTTTTGTACAGCCGCTCCTATTGCCTGAATATCCTTTGTCTTGTTGTAGGAAGTTTCATTATCAAAATAAACTGCAATCAGGACATTTGCACTGAGAACGGTTTTTGTGTATCTTGTGCAATCTGCAAGTTTATGAATTCCATCTTGCTCTCGAATTACCACAAATTTCCAGGGCTGGTTGTTGAGTCCCGAAGGTGCCCAGCGTCCGCATTCAAGGATGGTGGTGATAGCATCATCACTCACATCTTCTTTAGTAAATTCCCGGACACTACGCCGGGAAAAAATAGTATCGATTGTGTTTCCCACAATCATTCCTCCAAAAAAGGAAGAGTAAAAAGTTACTCTTCGTTAAGTTCACTGTTGAGCCATGGCATCATTGCCCTGAGCTTCTTACCAACAACCTCTACAGGGTGTTCGTTCTCGAGGCGTTCCATGGATGTAAGCACAGCGTGGTTTGTCTTGCCTTCAAGCACGAATTCACGAGCGAATTCACCGTTCTGGATACGCTCAAGAGCAATGTACATTGCTTCGCGTGATTCTTCGTTGATAACCTGTGGACCAACAGTCAAACCACCGTATTCTGCGGTGTTGGATACGGAGTACCACATCTTCTCAAGACCGCCCTCATGGATGAGGTCGACAATGAGCTTGAGTTCGTGGAGTGTCTCGAAGTATGCCATCTCTGGTTTGTATCCTGCTTCAACAAGTACTTCGAATGAAGTCTTGATAAGGGATGCAACACCACCACAGAGGTCAACCTGCTCACCAAAGAGGTCAGTCTCGGTTTCCTCGCGGAATGTGGTTTCAATTACACCGGCACGGGTACATCCGACACCACGTGCATGGGCAAGTGCAAGTGCTTTTGCGTTGCCTGTTGCATCCTGGTAAACAGCGATAAGACCAGGTACGCCAGCGCCTTCTTTGTAAGTCCTTCTGACAAGATGTCCCGGACTTTTTGGTGCAACCATGTAAACGTCTACATCTTTTGGTGGGACAATCTGGTTGTAGTGAATGTTAAATCCGTGGGAGAAGACAAGTGCGTTTCCGGATTCAAGTCCAGGTGCAATCTTTTCATTGTAAACATCAGCCTGGATCTCATCGGGCATGAGAATCTGGATGATGTCTGCTTCTCGGGCTGCATCTTCCACTGTCATGACCTTAAGGCCATCGCCTTCAGCCTGTTTCCACCGGCGGCTTCCTTCGCGAAGACCAACTACTACGTCAAGACCGGAGTCATGCAGGTTCTGTGCCTGTGCGTGACCCTGACTTCCGTAGCCGATAACTGCAATTTTCCTTCCATCCATTGCGGCGAAATCCGCATCTTTGTCATAGAATAGTTCTACCATAATTCAATCTCCTAATATCAATGTAATCAGGGACTCTTAGTTCCCCTGTTAAGCGCTATTTTACCTGTACGTGCCATTTCCTTGATTCCGAAAGGTTTCAACAGGTTTTCAATTGCTTCAATTTTGCCTTCTGTACCTGTTACTTCAATTGTAAGGGTACGGGCTGCAACGTCAACGATTCTTGCCCTGAAAATATCCACTATCTGGATAATCTCAGCGCGGTTATCCTTGTCTGCATTGACCTTGATAAGTGCAAGTTCCCTTTCCACGGATTCCTCCGCGCCGAGATCCATGACCCTTATCACATCAATGAGTTTGTTGAGCTGCTTGATTACCTGTTCGAGGACATGATCATCACCACGAACTACAATTGTCATCCTTGAAATATTGGGATCCTCAGTAATGCCCACTGCAAGGCTGTCAATATTGTATCCGCGTCTTGAGAAAAGTCCGGAAACCCTTGACAGAACACCGAACTTGTTTTCTACCAGAACTGCAAGTGTGTGTCTCATTCTTTCCTCTCCAGATCAAGTATTTCATTAATTGCAGCACCTGCTGGTACCATTGGTGAAACGTTCTCTTCACATTCAACAATGAAGTCAATAACAGTTGGCTTGTTAGCTTCGATTGCTTTCTCAATAGCCGGTTTGACTTCTTCCTCTTTGGTAACTCGAATTCCAAGAGCTCCAAAGGCTTCAGCCAGTTTGACAAAATCAACACTATCCTGAATACAGGTAAATGAATACCTTTTGTCAAAGAACAATTCCTGCCACTGCCTAACCATCCCGAGCCAACCGTTGTTCATGATAACAACAATAACCGGAATGTCATTTTGCATAACTGTGGCGAGTTCCTGCATGTTCATCTGGAATGAGCCATCACCTGCTATACAGAAGACAACTTTGTCAGGCTTGCCTACCTTGGCACCCATTGCAGCAGGGAAACCGTATCCCATTGTTCCGAGACCACCTGAACTGATGAAAGTTCTTGGTTCTTTGAACTTGTAATACTGGGCTGTCCACATCTGGTGTTGACCGACTTCGGTTACAACGATTGCATCATCGCAGACTTCGTGCAACTGCTCAAGTATGAACTGTGGTTTAAGATTGAAATTTTTCTCCTTAATGTAGTGGAGTGGATAGCTGTCTATCCAGTTCTTAATCTTTTCAATCCAGTCCTTCCTTTCGGCCTTTTTGACATGCTTGTTGAGAGAAGCCAGAATATTCTTAGCGTCTCCAACAATCGGAACATCAACTTTAACATTCTTTGAGATTTCTGCAGGGTCGATATCGATATGAATGACTTTTGCATTTGGTGCAAATGACTGGAGTTTTCCTGTAACCCTGTCATCAAATCTTGCACCCACTGCAATTAGCAGATCAGATTCCTGAATTGCATAATTCGCATATTTTGTTCCATGCATACCAGGCATTCCCAGATAAAGTGGGTGTCCGGTAGGGAAACTGCTGATTCCTGTCAGGGTTGTTGTTACAGGTGCCTGAATTGTTTCTGCGAATTCTATGAGCTCATCATGAGCTCCTGAACTGATTATTCCTCCACCGGCATAAATCAGTGGCCTGGATGATTTTGCAATTGCGGATGCCGCTCTCTTTACCTGCTGGAGGTTTCCTTTGAATGTCGGCTTGTAGCCTCTCAAATCAATCTTTTCAGGGTAGTAAAAGTCAATTTCATCTGTTGTGACATCTTTTGGAATATCAATTAATACGGGACCAGGGCGGCCGGTAGATGCAATATGGAATGCCTCTTTGATAACCCGGGGGATATCGTTTGCATCCTGTACAAGGTAATTGTGCTTGGTAATTGGCATTGTAATTCCGGTGATGTCAGCTTCCTGGAATGCATCATTTCCAAGCAGAGATGTTGGCACCTGTCCGGTTAGCGCTACCATTGGTATGGAATCCATGTAGGCATTTGCAATACCTGTTACAAGATTTGTGGCACCGGGGCCGGATGTTGCAAGACATACGCCTACCTTTCCTGTTGCTCTTGCATATCCTTCCGCAGCATGGGCTGCTGCCTGTTCATGTCTCACAAGTATGTGCCTGATGTCAGCATCATACAATTCATCATAAAGGGGTAACAGGACACCTCCGGGGTACCCAAAGATCACCTCGACATTCTCTCTATGGAGCGATTCGATGAGGGCTCTTGCGCCTGTCATCCTCTGTTTCTTTTCGCTCATCTTATCCCTTGTTTTCTTTTATAAGTTGATTAATTCCGTTAATTACGGCTTCAACGGATGCCATAATAATATCTGTACGAGCCCCTCTTGAAGTTGCCATCTTTCCATCTCTGGACAATTTTACACGTACTTCTACGAGTGCATCTGTGCCGCCAGTGATGGAATCAACATGATATTCCTCTAGCTGGATGTCGGCAATTCCTGCAACAGCTTTGCTGATGCCTTTCACTACTGCATCAACGGGGCCATCTCCAACATCTGCTTCGATGACTTCTTTGCCGTCAACGGTAAGCCTGACGGATGCGGTTGGCATCACTCTGCTTCCGGATACAATGTTGTATTCTTCAAGATTGACGCGGGCTTCAGTGTAAGTATCAAGAACTGTTTCTGCGATTGTTTGCAGATCAGAGTCTGTAACTCTTTTACCGTGATCACCGAGTTCTTTTACGCGGAGCAGGATTTCATCAAGTTGTGGTTTATCGACGTCAAGCCCCAGTTCCTTCAGGGCAAGGGTGACTGAGCTCTTTCCTGCGTGTTTTCCAAGAACAATCTTGCGCTCCCTTCCCACAATTTCTGGTTTCAGGGGTTCATAAGTGGAGGTGTCTGCCAGCAGGCCGTGTACATGGATTCCTGCTTCATGGGTAAACGCATTGCCTCCCACAAGTGATTTGTTGATTGCCACCGGTATTCCGGTGAGCCTGCTCACAAGGCGGGATGTGCGGTATAATTCCTCTTTTTTGATTCCGGTGTCATATTTATATAACCATTCCAGAATCATCACTACTTCTTCAAGAGCAGTATTTCCGGCTCTTTCGCCAATGCCGTTTATTGTACAGTGGGCTTCTTTTGCTCCTGCATTTAGGGCAGCCACTGTATTTGCCACTGACATACCAAAATCATCGTGGCAATGTATACTTACGGGCACCTCGCAGAAATCTGCAAGTTCACCAAAGATCTCGGTTGTTTTTTCAGGCACTAATAATCCGACAGTATCGCAATAGCAGGCCCTGTCCGCACCAGCTTCAATTCCTTTTTGATAGAACTTTTTCAGGAACTCGAAATCTGCCCTTGAGGCATCTTCTCCGCTAATCTCGACGATAAGGCCGTGTTCCTTGGCGTATTCGGTTGTATTGACTGCCATATCAATAACATCTTCACGGCTTTTCTTCAATTTCACATTGATGTGAAGATCCGAAACCGGAGCTACCAAGTGAATGGAATCAACATCACATTCAAGTGCATAATCAACATCTTGCTGCATTATACGACAATAGCTGCAGATTTCTGCATCAAGTCCTTCGGCGGCTACAGCTTTCATGGCATTGCGTTCGCCTTCGGAAGTAATTGCAGAGCCGGCTTCTATTATAGATATGCCCAGCTCATCAAGCTTGCGGGCTATTGCAAGTTTACCTTCGGTATTCAGTGCGACTCCAGGTGTTTGTTCACCATCTCGGAGTGTAGTGTCTAAAAAGCGTACATTTTCGAATAATACAATCCCTCACGGTATTTTTGTAAGCGCTGTACAAATGTGACAAACCAGAATAAAAGCTGGGTTTTACTGCCTTAATTTATCCATACCTTACTCACGATATGGAATATTGAGTTATCTTATTTATAACCCATGGCATTCAAAATTTGGAGATGCTGGGATTGTTTCTCTGATAGGTGATATGGCAAATGAAGGTGCTGTAAAGAACCGTCTCTGGGCAAAACTCGCTGGGGGTGCACATATGTTTTCTTTTGGCAAGGCAGCATAGATGACTATCGGAGAACGAAATATTAAGGAAACGAAATTAACACTGTCCAGATTGGACATTCCTATAATTGCTGAAGACATAGGAAAGAATCATGGGCGTACTATTGTGTTTGATACTGGTAGCGGTGAACTTTTGGTAAAAAGTTTTCTATGCGGTGAGGTCTTTATCTGAAATATTCTGGTACTCATTAGTTAAAATCATGCATAAGTAGATGCATCAGATACATGCATCATAGAGATCTATACTCGGGTTTTGTCCAAGGGTTCAACATCCTTTCTGTGGGGAAACAGAATTTTCATTATGTTGTTCGGTTTCCTGGGATGGCTGATCTCACTAGTGTTCAAAAAAGAAAGGGGCGAAGCCCCAATACTGTTTTAAAAATATTTGCTCACGTTTGCTGCAGCTTTTGCGATAAGAGTTGCACACGCCTTCAAATCCTCAATAGAAATTACCTCTACCGGGGAGTGAATATAACGTGCAGGGACGCTGATTGTGCTTGATGGTATTCCTTCCTTTGTCAGGTGAATAGCCGTTGCATCGGTTGTTCCGCCATCTCCTACGTCAAGCTGGTATGGGATTTCATTCTCTTCTGCAGTTTCACTCAACCAACGAACAACATTCTGGTCAGCCATGAGGCCTCTCCCGCCTGCATCTACTACTGTGATAACAGGACCTTTTCCAATTTCGAGCGCAGAGTCTTTCTTTTCAATTCCGGGATGATCTCCTGGTATTGTTACGTCTGTGGCAATTGCAACATCAGGATCGAGCCCAAACGCAGAGGTTCGCGCTCCTTTCAATCCGACTTCTTCCTGTACGGTACCAACTGCATAGATAGTCGCATCAATATCCATTTCGGAAATTTGCCTCATCGCTTCGATTAACATCGCTACACCGGCACGGTTATCAAATGCTTTACATGTGTAAAGTCCATTGAGAAGTGGCACAAAATCTCTGTCCGGGGATATGGAGGTTCCGACTTTAACGCCCAGTTTTTCTGCTTCCTCTTTGTTCTTTGCTCCGATATCAATGAACATGTCATCTGCTTTAACCGGGTTCTTTTTATCTTCCTCTTTCATGACGTGTGGAGGTTTTGAACCAATTACTCCGTGAAGAGGGCCGTTTTCCGCATGTACAATGACTCTCTGGCTGTGTAGTGTCTGGTCAAACCATCCTCCAATTTTCACAAACCTGAGATATCCGTTATCGTCAATGTATTTCACCATGAGGCCAATTTCATCCATGTGAGCTGCAAGCATTATGGATGGCCCGGTTCCCTTCTTGGTAGCAATCAGGTTTCCCATTTTGTCAGTTCTGATTTTGTCTACATAAGGCTTGATTTCTCTTTCCATTATCTGCCGAATATTCTGTTCATGGCCGGATATGCCGTGGGCATTTGCTAATTCCTGAAGGATTTCTTTAACATCCATCTTGATCTACCTCAAAAGAATAGTAGGGTAGTTGGTGTTTAAGGAATAAATAGTTTTAACCGAGCTTTTAGCTCAAGGAAAAATAAAAAAGAAAAAAAGAGGGGATGAAGGGATTATTCATCCCTGCGGCGCTGTATGAAGAATGCAAGTCCGAGGATTGCAGCGATAGGGAGTGCTACGGTTGGGAATTCTGGAACGTTAATTGTCCTTGAAGCAGTATCAATTTCAGTTCCTTCTCCACCAGCTTCTACCTGTACTCTGTAAACGGTATCCATTGGTGCGTTTGCATCTTTCTCAATCTTGATAACTCCAACATCCATGTATGGTGATGTTGTTGGCACCACGCTAACCGGGGTTGTGACTGTAATGTCACTTGGAACTCCGCTACCAGATACTACAACTACTGTATAGTCGTAGTAGAACGTTTCATTCAGGTCATTCGCCAACAAATTTTCCATCAAAAAACTTGCCGTAATGTTTTCTCCTGGTTGGATGATAATTGGATTTGGAAGTGCTGCACTTCCATCTGCGTTCCACAAGTTTGCATCATATGCCGCAGCTGTTCCTGCACTAAGCAGGAATACTGCCAGTATGGCCACTAATACTTTTGCTTTCATAATTGTACCACCTTCTGGTAATCCTTAGTTAATGAATATTATATATCTCTCTTCTATTTAAACATTGTGAAAAAAAGTAAAATGTTATTATTATGATAATGATGAGTGGTATTTTCAACTCTATATTATTTCATCTCTAAAAATGCTGCTTTTGAGCAGTATTGGATTAAACCGTGTGGAGTTTAATATATTATACTTTTATTGACATGAATTTTTCAAAAAACAGGACACTCTCGCTCCTTTGATTAATTAAGATATTTGTGTATCTATATTAGTAGAAAGAATATTATATAAAAAAGGCTTTTTGTATTTCGGAGACATAGGAATAAATGCCTGAAGAAAACAAAAACATTTTGTACATTCTGTTGATACTCGCCTTATTCACTGGCGCAACAATAGAAATGAGTGAAGGTTCTGCACTTGCGGGTATAGTCTTGATTCTTCTTGCGGTTTTGGTATTCACACGTCTTCAGATTACTTCGTCCGCTTCGGCAAAGAATTCCTATATTTATGCTCTAATTGGAGTGGTAATGATCATTGCGGATGTTGCCTATAATCTCCAAGCCTTGAATCAGCTTGGAACCCTTGATACGATGGTTTTTTTCTTGGGAGCATCACTTGTTGTTTATGGTCTAAACATCCAGCAATTTGCGAAACTAGGTGAATTTGGCATTTACATTTCGGCATCATTTCTCTTTCTTTTCATAATTTTCTATAGTACATTTGGTGCTTTAAACATTGATTTTCTTCACCTTTTTGATCATTACTTTGTATTATTGCCTACAGTTTCAGTAATTAAATTGTTTGGAATTCCTGTTGAGGTTGTGGCTACTGAAACTGTCCAACTTGGGGGGGTAGTGCCAATGACAATTGTTATCGGTGGGCCATGTTCCGGTCTTTATTCCATGTTCCTTTTGATTGGAATCGTTTTTGGATATAGCCGAATTGAAAAAATGGAACTCAACAAAACCCTTGCGCTATTGGGAGTTGCTGTTGTTGTAGCATATATTTCAAATCTGGTTCGTGTCATTATTCTTTATATTACTGCATTTTATTACGGTCTTGATACCATGATGGTAGTACATACCCATCTTGGGTGGATCATATTTGCGGCAGTTGCAGGTTCGATTATGTTCTTACTTGAAAAGTACCGATAATTTGAATTATAAGCATTGAATTTACGAAATACTTTTTTAGTTTCTGTTAGAAAAGGAGAGTTGATGCAAAAAACTCCATTTATTTTTTCTATAGTGCTTTTGATTCTATTTGCTTCTATACCTGCCCTTGGACAAGTTGAGATATTCTTGGAATCATCTTCCACATCAGTTTCTTCAGGGGATAACTTTACAATTAGTGTTTATGTCAACCCCGATGTTCCAGTTACAGGCATAGAAATGGACATAAATTTTGAACCAACTTTTGCAGAAGCTACATTGGTCGATGAAGGCAGCTTTCTTCAGACTTCAGGGTCACCAACAATATTCAATTCCGGTGATATTGATGCGGAGTTAGGGACGATATCAAATGTTTTTGGTGTAATCTTGGGAAAAAGTAACACTTCTTCCGATGGACACTTTGCCCACATTGAGTTCGCCGCTGGCAATTCCAGTGGAACCTATGAATTCGAAGCCCAGAATATTGTTGTAAGTAATGAAGATGGGGACTCGCTTCCTTTTGTATCACAATCTGTTTATGTAAGTTTATCTTCTTCCGGAACTTCGTCATCTTCTTCGGGGGGCACTGGTGGCGGGGGAGGTGGCAGTGGGTCTGATGGCGAACCTCCCTCAAACGTGGCTCTCAAGCAAATTTCAAGCAACATTCTCGTTGCACGAAATCCGGCATCATACGCATTTGATGATCCTTTAAACCCGATTGCTTACATAAATTTTACACCATTAACCAATGCGGGACAAACGAAAGCTACAGTTGAGTTACTTAACGACACTTCTGTTTTCGTGGATTCTCCTGCCGGGGAAAACGTGTATGCCAATTTTAATTTGTGGATTGGTCTTGCAGGTTATGCTACTCCTTCAAACATAGAAGATGCAGAGATTGTATTTAAGGTACCAATGGGGTGGTTTGAAGGGAATGATATTTCTTTTTCAGAAATTGAACTGAGGCGTTATGATGAAGGTTCGTGGTCTTCTTTGCCCACTTACTTTTTATTTGAAAATGAAGGAAATTCGTATTTCAGAGCGCAGACGCCGGGGTTTTCGCCGTTTGCAATAGTATATGCTGAAAAAGAGTCTAAACATAACTCCGATTCTTCAAGCGATGAAATTCTGGAAGATGATACAGATGGTGCTAGCATCTCCGAAAATAATAGGGATGAAACGATCTTCCCTGAAGTTTCTCAGAACGGTTTATTTCTTCTGCTAATTGCTTTTATAATGCTGATGTTTTACAGGCGATGATTAAATCCTTCCTGGTAGGAAGATGCCTATTATGCAGAAAATAGCTGTAAATGCATACATGGCATAAGTTGCCTGTTTTTCGGTGACATTGTAGTAGTATGGAAGTACCCACTTCAGAGTTAATGGATTTGGAACCTCAAGGATTCCATCTCCCCTGTCACGCCCAAATTTAGCAACAGGGTACTTCTTAGTAACTCTCCAGTAAAAATACATAAGGAAATTGATGGTATGCGGGATTAACATGACAAAACCGCTGATAATGAAGCCTTGTATGACTATTATTGTCCCTATGGCTGCACCAATGGTCAGAGATCCGATATTTCCCCAAAATATTTGTGATGGGTATTTGTCATAAAGCCAGTATCCAAAAAGAGCACCTGCAATTCCAATAATTGCAATTATGTTTCCAACATCTCCAATGATTATTGATTTGATTATAAGGGATAATAATACTATTAGAGAAAGTCCGGAAGCAAGACCGTTGTACCCCGAATGCATATTTACGAGATTGGACGCTACAAGCACGTAAGTCGGAACTATAAATTGCAGGTATAGTATGCCCATTTCAAATTGACCTAAGGATGGTAAGGTAATTGCCGTGTGGGTTGCATACTGGATGAGGGGATACGAGCAATAGTACATAAGCAGTAATTTTGAAACTCTGCCTATGTCAATCATATCATCAAGAATGCCGAATATCCCAAACATTGCAACAACTATCAGAGCAACATAATTAGTTGAAGGAAACTGGAAAAAAAGTGAATTCAGTGAAATTGAAAGCATGGCTATGAGGAGTATTGCAACTCCTCCCCTGTCAGCAACCATTACTTCTCCTTTCTTGTAATAGTCCTTTGCAGTAATTCCTCTCTCCTTTAACTTGCGAATGAAGTAAGGCATTGAAATTGCAGTCGCAGCAAAGGGTATCAGGAAATTGCTTGCAACAATTAGTGCTTCAAGTTCATAGTATGAAAGATTTTCCAGCATAAACAGTCCCATTTTTTAATTCATATGCTATTTCTTTAGTATTTGGTCATTATAGACACCAATAGAATATATCTATTACCTATGCATATTAAGGTCTAAAGTGCCGAAGTAATTTTATTTTGTATTGTTGCAAACTGTGATTTAAAATGCACATGCTAAAAATATCCAAATTCCGGATTTTTGCTTTTCTATCAATAGTATATGCCATTTTCATTTTTTACTTATCTTCCCTCAGTGATCCCACACAACTTGCGTCAGATTTTGCACAATTACAGTTTATTCATGATCTGGGAGATTTTTTCAAACAACATAATATGCAATTTGCAGTCGATATCGTCAATTATTCGTATGACAATTTTGATAAAATTGTGCACATGTTTCTTTATTTTGGTTTCGGAATTCTTTTACATCTTACGTTCAGAAATTCTAACAATCGGACTTTGAAACATTATGCTCCGATTTTTGCTATTTTGATAGGTGTCCTGTATGGAATTACAGATGAAATTCACCAGTCATTTGTACCGGGTAGATCTGCCACAACCGATGATCTTCTTGCAAATAGTATTGGGCTTGCAATAGCCCAGATAATTTTCTGGCTTGCAATAATCAAAGCCCTCTTTTGGAAAAAAGAAAAAAAGCGTACAGGTATTTTTCGCAAAGCTTTTAGCTATTTGAAAGCCCTCTTTTCATGGCCTTAATAACTTGCAATAACTCGCTTTCACCAAGCGCTGGGTGAACTGGTAGAGAAATAACTTCTTCAGCAGTTTTTTCTGATAGTGGCAGGTTATCTTTGTATCCAAGGCTTAAATAGTAAGGCTGTTTGTGAAGTGGGAGTGGATAGTGTATTCCATAACCAATATCAGAGTCTTTTAACGATTCAATAACTTTTGTACGGTTCTTTACACGTACGGTATATTGATGGTAAACATGCCTGGCATTTGTGTCCTCTACAGGTGCAGTAATACCTTCCAGATCTCCGAACTCTTCATTAAGCAATCTGGCATTGTCCCGGCGTTTCTGAATATATGTGTCCAGTTTCTTCAACTGCACTCTTCCAATTGCGGCAGATATGTCGGTCATGCGTAAATTATATCCCAGCATTTCATGCATGTATCTCTCACGCGATCCATGTGCACGTATCATACGAGCCTTTTCTGCAACTTCGTCATCGTTTGTAGTAATTATTCCGCCCTCGCCTGTCGTCATGTTTTTGGTGGGGTAGAAGCTAAATGCACCACATCCGAAAGATCCGACTTTCTTTTTATTGTATTCTGCTCCATGTGCCTGACATGCATCCTCGATTATGGCAAGGTCATATTCATCGGCAATTTCCATGATAATTTTCATTTCGGCAGGATTCCCGTAAAGGTGTACAGGCATTATTGCTTTTGTTTTGTCTGTTATCTTGTCTTCAATTAGGTCTGGATCAATATTGAATGAAATGGGATCAATATCTGCAAAAACAGGTTTCGCACCGGTAAACAGGATGGAATTTCCTGTAGCTATGAAAGTAAAAGGTGTAGTGATTACCTCATCACCTTTGCCAATATCGTTTGCAAGTAATGCAGCATGAAGGGCAGCAGTTCCGGAATTTACTGCGACTGCGTGTTTTGTCCCGATATAACTTGCGAATTCTTTTTCGAATTCTGTTACCTGTGGGCCGGATGCGATCATTCCGCTTTTCATTACTTCTGTGACTGCTTCAATTTCATCTTGCCCGATGTCCGGTTTTGCAATGTTTATCATGACAATTCTCCTTTTAGATCTGGTTTGCAATTTTCATCTTCTCAGGAAGATCCTTTGTTTTTGCAGGGCACCCAATGGCCATTTTCCAGTCGGGTACATCTTTTGTTACGAGAGCTCCGGCGGCTACCATTGCACCTTCACCGATTTCAACCCCTGGCACAATAGTTGCGTTTCCTCCTATACTTGCTCCTTCTCGAATGGTTGGGCCCATTGGAACATATTCTCCACGCACCGGATACCTATCATTTGTGAGGCAGGAGCAAGGTCCAATGAAAACATTGTTTTCAATCGTAACATGGGTGGGAATGTACACATTTCCCTGAATGCTCACATTGCTTCCGATTTTACAATTGCCGTCAATGATTGTATTTGTTCCCACCAACACATGTTCGCCGAATTCTGTATTCTCCCTTATCATGGCATTATGACCTGTCATGAAACGGTTCCCGGTAACTACATTGCTAAAGATAGTTGTACCGGCTCTTATCATAGCATTGTTTCCTATGTTTGAGCCTGCAAAATCATATTCTTCCGCAATGATACCTTTTGCAATTATTTCCTTGAGTATATTATGTTCAGGATATCCGATAATACAATTCTCCATTATTACAGATTCCTTTCCGATGGTAGAATTCCCGTATATTTTTGCGGAAGGATGGATGTATTCCTTGTCCATATGTATCAGGCTCTTAATATTTTTAATTCTGTTAAGAAAGGAGCGTTTGTAGTTTAAATAGCTATTTCTGAATTAATCTGTAAGAGATAATCAAAACATTATTATGCTTCCATTCCTATGTGCACCCTATGTTCACTATCATCACTGGTTCTCAGTTCGGAGATGAAGGAAAAGGGAAGATTGTCGACCTGCTGGCAAAAGACTACGACATTGTCGCCCGTTTTCAGGGCGGTGACAATGCCGGCCATACAGTGAAAGCAGGTGGAAAAGTTTACAAACTCCATCTAATTCCTTCAGGCTTCCTTTTAGATTCCCGTGTTCTTATTGGGCCCGGGACAGTCTTAAACCCGGCTGTTCTGGCGGAAGAAATGGAGATGCTTGAGGAAGCTGGTGTTCCGGTGACATCCGAAAAACTGGGTGTGGATGCAAAAACCAGTGTTATTATGCCTTATCACATTGAGATGGATGGTCTGAGAGAGGCTGCACGCTCTGAAAAAATAGGAACTACCAAAAGGGGCATTGGATATGCCTATATCGACAAGGTTGCCCGGGATGAAATTCGAATGGCGGATCTTGTGGATGAAGAGCGCCTGCGCAGTCGCCTTGCTGAAATCTCAGCTCAAAAAGAAGCTACGATTGTCCAAATGGGTGGGGATGCATCTATCGTTCTCGATGATGAAAAAATATCCCGTTATGCCGCACTCGGTCAAATGCTTGCTCCTTATGTAACAGACGTGTCACTTGAAATTAACCGTGCTCTTGATGAGGGAAAGAATGTCCTTGCAGAAGGTGCTCAGGGCAGTCATCTTGATGTAATTCACGGAACGCAAAAATACGTGACATCATCTTCCACCATTGCCGGTTCAGCATGTGCAGGTCTTGGTGTGGGTCCTACAAGGGTGGATGAAGTACTCGGCATTGTCAAAGCATATATTACTCGTGTGGGTGCCGGCCCGCTACCAACTGAGCTTGAAGATGAAGCAGGTAAGCATTTGCATGATGTAGGTCATGAATTCGGTACAACTACAGGAAGATCCAGACGCTGTGGTTGGTTTGATCTTCCCCTCGTTAAAAAAGCCGCTTATCTCAATGGATACACTTCACTTGCCCTTACAAAACTGGATGTTCTGACAGGACTGAACCCAATTAAGATTTGTGTGGGATACATGTCTGAAGGACAGAAACTTGACTATCCGCCGGAGAGTACAACAGTTCTTTCTGAATGCGTTCCTGTCTATGAGGATTTCCCGGGGTGGGAAGAGGATCTTACAGATGTGGATTCTTATGAGAAGCTCCCTGAGAATGCCCGTTTGTATGTTGAAAAAATGGAAGAACTCATCGGAGTTCCTATAAAATATGTCTCGGTTGGTCCGGCAAGGGAACAGACATTTGAAAAGTAAGTGCCTGATTCCATTAATCGGCCAAAAACCATATATATGAAACGATAGCTTTAAGAACCTTATCTCACTGCATATAGCAAAATAAAACTCATGATAATCTGAGAAGATTCATCAAATATTTCAAGTTTCAAGGAGGATATAATGACTACAGCGTATGATGTGCCTGCTACTGATATTATTTCCAAGCTGGCAGAGAAGCTAAAAGAAAATGATAACATTCAGCCCCCTGAATGGGCTGCATTTGCAAAGACCGGAGTACACAAGGAACTGCCTCCAATGGACAGTGACTGGTGGTACACCAGATGTGCCGCAGTTCTCAGAAGGATCTATATAGATGGTCCTATCGGAATCCAGAGGCTCAGATCCGTTTATGGTGGAAAGAAGAACAGGGGCGCAAATCCTTCAAAGAAGGCCAAAGGCAGCGGTTCTGTTGCACGTGTGGTTTCCCAGCAGTTGGAATCAGCAGGTTTTGTATCCCAGCTTAAAGGCGGTAGGATTGTAACACCTGCAGGTCAGTCTTTACTCGATAATACAGCAACTGAAGTCAAAGCTGAATTGGTTTCTGCTGTTCCAGGTCTTGAAAAATACTGATATGTTCTGCATTCTGCCCTGATGGGCAGTATCCAGATGGAAGTGATGCTATGGAAGACGATCTCGAAGCAATACGCAGGAAACGGATGGAAGATCTCCAGCGCCAACAGGCGGCAATGGGTGAGAGTGATGTCCAGGCTGCATACCAAAAAGAGCAAGAGATGGCTGAAAGGGAAGCCATGATTCAATCTGTCCTCAGGCAGATCATGACTCCTGAAGCCCGGGAAAGGCTGACACGCTTAAAAATGTCACGCAAAGAAATGGCTGACCAGATCGAAGCACAGCTTGTTTCACTTGCTCAGAGCGGTCGTTTACAAAGCAAAATTGATGATGAAAAATTGAAAGCCCTGCTTATGCAGATGCAGCCAAAAAAGCGTGAAACCAAGATCACAAGGATGTGAGAAGTTAATCCATGAAGGCGCGAGTACTGTTTAGTGGAGGGAAGGATAGTTCCCTTTCCGCGCTCTTTCTGGAGCCATTCTTTGATGTGGAATTGGTAACCTGTACGTTTTCATTGGCACCAGTTGCCGAAATTGCTGCAGAAGTTGCTGCTAAGCTGGGATTAAAACATACAGCTATTGAAATGGATATGGCTGTTCTGGACGAAGCTCTTCAGATGATTCTGGGGGACGGATATCCAAGGAATGCCATTAACCACGTTCATTTGAAAGCCCTTGAAAAGGTTGCTTCTCTTTCTCCGGGATACGTAATCGCAGATGGTATCCGGAGGGATGACATAGCACCACGGCTTGATCAATCAAATCTCCGAAGTATAGAAGATCGTTTTGGAGTTTCCTGCGTATCTCCTCTTGTTGGGTACGGAAGGGCTGCGGTCAATGATCTTGTGAACCAGCATCTGGTTATTAAGGAAGATTTAAGCGACAGGTTGGACAAGGCAGATTATGAAACTGAACTCAGACAGCTGATCAAGGATCGATGCGGTGATGAAAAAATCGGGGAAATTTTCCCGGAGCACATACAATCAAGAGTAATTTCCCGCAAGTAATGGTGTCATTGGTTTATCAGGCAGATTAAAGATTTATATGATTAGCTGGTTTATGCACTTAAATCTAGAGAGCAACGTCGATTCAGGTGAGATACGTGAGCCATAATACAAAAGGACAGAAGAAAAGGTTGGCAAAAGCCCATGTTCAGAACCAGAGGGTTCCTACTTGGGCAATTATAAAGACTAACAGAAAGGTTGTCACCCATCCAAAGAGAAGGCATTGGAGAAGGGGCAGTCTTAAGGTAAAGTGAGGTGAAGACCATGGAAGGCGATATAGTAAAAGAGCAGGTTTATACAATTCCTCTTCGTGCAGCCAAACTGGCTCCAAAATGGAGGCGTGCAAACCGTGCAATTACACTTATAAGAAAGTATTTGATACGCCACATGAAAGCTGATCCTAAACAGATCAAAATTGATAGCACAATCAATGAACTGATCTGGAACAGGGGTTCAGAAAAGCCACCTTCCTCCATACGTGTAAGGGCGGCAAAATTCGATGATGGCGAAGTACAGGCAGAACTTGCCTGATGCTTTTTGGTGACAGCACTGACATTTAATCGGTTACATCATGATTAGAACTTTGAACATCTATGATAATCCTGTGATTGGGGTTTTTGCCACTTGCACTGAAAATGCTGCAATTGTGCCTTATGGTACTGGTGAAAACATTGTCAAATCACTTAATGAATATCTTGACGTGGATGTCTTTTCCACTCTTATAAGTGGAAGTGTAGTTGTAGGTTCTTTGTCATGTGGCAATTCTTCCGGATTGCTTGTGCCCCGACAGAGTTCCCTGCCAGGATTAATTGGTAGTGATATACCCATTGTAGAAGTCCCGGGAAATCTTACTGCCATGGGTAACAATATCCTTGTAAATGATTCAGCAGCATTGGTGAACCCCGAACTTACAGATGGAGCAATTGAAGTTATTTCCAGGGCTCTTAATGTAGATGTCCACAGGGGAACAATTGCAGGGGTCAAAACCGTGGGAATGGCAGCAGTGGCCACCAACAGAGGCTTGTTAGTACATCCTCGCATTAACCAGCATGAATTAGCACGACTGGAAGATGTTTTCAATCTTCCCATTGAAGTGGGTACAGTAAACTACGGCTCACAGGTAGTAGGATCAGGTGTTCTTGCTAATTCCAAAGGATATGTTGCAGGATCTGAAACAACAGGTCATGAACTGGGGCGAATTGAAGATGCCCTTATGAATTAATTATTAAAGAAACTGGTGATTTTATATGAAAAATTTCGTGGTAAAAGGTACATTCAAAGCTGGCCATGACTGGGAAAAGTTCACTAAGAATGTAGAAAGCCAGAATGAAAAGAACGCACGTGAAAAGGTTTATTCCATTTTTGGAAGTAAACACGGAATCAAGCGCTCCTTGATTAACATTGATGTAGTTAATGAGGCATGATTCTATGGCAGAAATCGGGCAGCAGGATATTCAGAACCTTGCAATGCAGCACAGGGAATACCAGCAGCAGGCTCAGACTATCCAGCAACAGATAAGCATGGTTCAAGTTTCGATTGACGAATGCAAAATGGCTATTAATACTCTTGATGAGTTGCCCGATGAGCCCGAATTGGAATCTTTAATTCCCATAGGTTCCGGTTCTTTCCTTAATGCCCGTGTCCTGAATAACGATAAAGTTGTCGTAGATGTCGGAGCGGGATTCCGTGTCGAGAAGTCTGCAGAGGGGGCAAAGGAAATCCTTAACAAACGCTGTGATAATTTCCAAAAGATTCTGGATAACATGACTCAATCTCTTTCCAGGATTGCTGAGAAAATGCAGTCAATTGAATCTTTGGTAGCACAGCAGCAGGGTGGAGTTCCTCCACAGTAAGGTTTTTCAGAGGTTTTGGGTTTGTTTGGGAAACTCAAAGAAAAGCTATCGGGTTTCACGAAATCTGTAGAGACTCAGATAGATGAAAAAGCTACTCCTTTGGAGAATCCGGTTGAACCTGAAGGGGAAATTGTCGAAGAGGCAGTAGTTTCTCAGGAAGAACCTGTTCAGGAAAACAAGAAGAATCTGGGCTTTGCCCAAAAAGCAAAAGCTCTTGTTTTTGAAAGGGAATTTATCCTTACTGAAAGTGATATTGAAGATTCCCTCTGGGAACTTGAAATGGCTTTGATTGAAAGTGATATTGCACTATCAGTTTCTGAAAAAATCGTTTCTGATGTCAAAAATGAGCTTGTGGGCAGTCGTCGGAAAATTGGTTCCAATACAGGCACCATTGTTGAAGATGCGTTGAAGAAGTCTATCTATGATGTAATGTCCGCTAACGTTTTTGACTTCGATGATTTTGTCGATTCTCATGATAAACCGGTGCATGTTGTTTTTATCGGAATCAACGGAACCGGGAAAACAACAACAATTTCCAAACTTACAAAACACCTGACAGACAATGGCAGGTCAGTAGTAATCGCAGCAGGCGATACTTTCCGTGCAGGAGCAATTGATCAGATTGCCATTCATGCAGACAATCTCGGTGTGAAACTTATCAAACACCAGCCTGGCGGAGATCCGGCTGCTGTTGTTTATGATGCTGTGCAATATGCCAAAGCACATCACACCGATGTTATCCTTTCAGATACTGCAGGCCGTATGCACACAAACGTCAATCTTATGTCACAATTGGAGAAAATCTGTCGCGTAAGCGCTCCTGATCTCATCGTATTTGTGGATGAGGCAGTTGCAGGTAACGATGCGGTTGAGCGGGCAAAGCAGTTTAATGAAGCCGTTCCCATCGACGGTTCGATTCTTACCAAAACAGATGCAGATTCAAAAGGTGGTGCTGCAATATCAATAGCCTACATCACCGGGAAACCTATTCTCTTCCTCGGTATGGGTCAGGGCTATGATGACCTGCAGAAATTCGATCCAAAATGGTTTGTGGATCAATTGTTTAATTGATCCATTTCAAGCTTTTTTACAACCACTTTTGATATCCCTTGTGAGGGATTCTATTCTTTCCAATACGTTGTCTCCAGAAGCAACTATGTTGACTAATGCTGAACCTACAATTACACCATCGGCTCCATCTTTGACGGCCTCTTCAGCTTGCTCTTTTGTTGAAATTCCAAAACCTACTGCTTTTGGTTTATTACTTTTAATGCCATCAAGCTGCACTTTAAGGGATTCTCCAAGTTCGGTTTTGCCTCCCGTAACTCCCATTCTTGGAACCACGTAAATAAAGCCGGATGTGTTTTGTGAGACTTTTTCAATTCTGTCTGCCGGTGTATTTGGGGTCACCATGAAAATGTTTGCAACTCCTTTTTCCCGGGACTCTGCGATGAGCTCACCTGCTTCTTCAACAGGTAAGTCCGGGATTATTAACCCACAAATTCCGCTTTTTGCACAATCTGAGACAAATTCTTTTATTCCGTGTGCATAAACCAAATTGTAATATGTCATACAGACAAGTGGGATGTCTGTTTCAAGGTCACTTATGAGTTTGAAATAACTATCTGTATCCATGCCGTTTTGTATTGCACGCACTGATGCTGCCTGTATAACCGGTCCGTCAGCAACCGGATCTGAGAAAGGCAATCCCAGCTCGATAATATCTGCACCGCCCTTTTCCAGTGCATAAACAATATCTTTTGTGGATTCAATGTCAGGATCTCCTGCACAGATATATGTTATAAGAGCCGCCTCTTTTTTCTCTTTAAGTTCTTCAAATTTATCAGCTATTTTCATTTCCATCTCTCCTTTTAATGAGGCTCTCAAGATCCTTATCTCCCCTTCCTGATAGGTTAATGATTACTGTTTCACCAAGTTCTCCGCTCTTTGCATTCTCCAGAACATATCCCACAGCATGTGATGATTCAAGAGCAGGAATGATACCTTCTTTCCGGCTTAATTCATTAAAAGCATTAACGGCCATATCGTCAGTAATATATCTTGGTTTAAGGCGACCGATATTTACAAGATAAGCAAGTTCGGGTCCGACACCAGCATAGTCAAGGCCGGCTGAAATAGAGGTCGATTCGAGGATCTGGCCATCTTTGTTCTGCAGGACTTTTGTATGTGCTCCATGCAAAATTCCTTCTTTACCTTCACAGAGCGAGGCAGAGTGATATGCTACTGTGGCTCCTTCTTTTAGTTCCTTGCCTCCGGCTTCAACAGCGAAAAGGTCCACATCGTCTTTGATAAAGGGGTGGAAGATTCCCATGGCGTTGCTTCCTCCTCCTGTACATGCTACGATAGAATCGGGAAGTTTCCCTTCCTTTTCAAGGATTTGTTTTCGGGCTTCCTTTCCGATAACACTCTGAAAATCTCTTACTATCATGGGGTATGGATGTGGTCCAACTACTGAACCTATCAGGTAGTGAGTGTCTTTTACATTAGTTACCCAATCCCTCATTGCTTCATTAATGGCATCCTTGAGGGTTTTGGATCCGGTTTCCACAGGGATAACTTCGGTACCCATCAATTCCATGCGATAAACATTCATTTTCTGCCTTTCGACGTCTTTGGCACCCATGTAGACGGTAGCTTCCATTCCCAGTCTTGCTGCGGCCATTGCAGTAGCTGTTCCATGCTGGCCAGCTCCGGTTTCAGCGACAATGCGCTTTTTACCCATATGTTTTGCAAGCAAGGCCTGACCAAGCGCATTGTTCAGTTTATGAGCACCACCATGGACAAGGTCTTCTCTTTTCAGGTAGATCTTAATTCCATATTTCTGGCTGAGGTTTGGTGCGTGGTAAAGGGGAGTTGGTCTTCCCCCAAAATCCTTGAGCAGATAGTCAAGTTCATCCTGGAATTTTTTATCAGAACGCATTTTTTCGTATTCCCGATCCAGCTCTTCAAGAGCAGGCATAAGGAGTTCAGGAACAAATTGACCCCCATATTTTCCATAGTATCCCTTCATTTTATTCCACCTTCAAGACTTGTTACAATTGCTTTTGTGTTATCGTATATGTCACCTTTCATGATTGAAGTTCCTACAAGAAGTGCATCAGCTCCCGCATTTATCATTCTTCGGGCATCTTCGGGATTTCCGATCCCGCTTTCACTTACCACAAAATAAGTGCGATTATTCTCTTTTTCATGTGTTTTGATGTAAGGAAGAAGTTTTTCTGTAGTTCCAATATCTACTTCAAGTGTATTCAGATCGCGATTGTTTATTCCCAGTAGTCTCGCCTGCGATTGAAATGCAAACTCCAGATCCTCAAGATTATGGATTTCAACAAGTGGTTCAATTCCTTTTGAAAGAGCAGTTTCTACAAAGGAAGGCAGTTTCTCCCTCAGGATAGCAGCTATCAGGAGGATGATATCATTTTCACACTCCTCAATTTGTCTTTCATCGATGATGAAGTCCTTCCTTAAAACTGGAATAGTAACTTCTTTCCTGACTTTTTTCAGGTTTTCTTTTGAGCCATTAAAATAATGAGGTTCCGTAAGGACTGAAATGGCAGTTGCACCCGCTTCTTCCATTGTCTTTGCAATGGCTGCTGCGTCAGAAGGGGTAACATCTTTTATCTTTTCTCTTGGAGATGACGGTTTTACTTCGGAAATGACGGCAACCTTTTGTTTCTTCCTAGCTGTAGCAATGGCATCAAGTATTGATCTTTTTGGTGCTATGCTTTCTGATACGTTTTTTTCCCGTGTTTCGGAGTCAGAAATGCGGGCAGTTGTTTTCTCGATTATATCATTGATTAGTTGATGCAAATGGAACACCTATGTACATTAATGTATTAATTTGTACATAGACATTTGTCTATTTATAGGTTACGTTAAGGCAACCTTTCCATCATTTCAACAAGCTTTCTGGACTTGTTGTAATAGCTAGTGCTGCTTTCTAGGAAATCGGCTGCTATCATTCCTTTGTCTGTGATTATGTAGCCGCCTCTTTTCACTTTCTTAACAAGGCCTGCAAACTGGAATACATTTTTCATTTTGCTTCCGATGCTTCCCTTATCTGCAAATTTGTCAGTATATCTCCTGATTTCTGAGAATTCAACTATTCTTCCTTCGTTTTGTTCCATTACGCGAAGTATTATCCTGTATTGGACATCTCCGGGTCCCTGATTAACTCCCAGTGATTGGTAGAACTCTGCAACTCTGGATTCGAAGTCGACATCTATATCAATCATTTTTTGGGACCTCGTCTTCGATCAAGAATTCCGTGTCATACTCTTCATCATAGTCATCTATGTCAATAGAATCCTGAATCCCAAGAGTTCGCTCAATTTTCATTGGTGTAAAATGGGCCAGATATCCAAGTGTTGTTCCAATAAGTATGAAAATCCGTGCTCCTATCTGTACTCCAGGGTTTGTAGAAATAAGATCTACAAGTACAAAATCCAGAACAAATGAAATTGCAAGTAGGCTAAAAGTGATGTGGTAACGCTTCCTCTTTGGCATTTTCCTGAGAATTGTCACTGCCAGTATTCCGAGGATCATTGCCGTTGGGATGACGAAAAGTCCGAAAATATAGATGTATGTTGACAATTCGCTTCCAAATGCATAGATTGTTCCCCATTCTGAAATTTCAGGATTTGCAAATCCTTTTTTGAAGATATCATTTGCGTAAAGGCTTCCAAATATGAAGAAAAATGAAGCTATCAAACTACTATACCTGCTTTTCCCGGTTAATACATAGGTTATCAGGAACGCTATCGGTACTGAAAGTATGGTGAATGCGAAGACGGTTCCTTTAAACAACTGTAGATCAATTGCATAATATCCATTCCATGAACTTAGTACTCTCAAACTGGTTAAAATGTATATTATAGATACCACTGCCCAGAAAAACACAAGCGCATAGAGGGACGGCAGGCTTTTTGGTTGACCTTTTTCACGCTTGATATATAGTTCAATTGCGAATGCAAGTGCTGCAATACTAATTGAGATGCAGATTATCAGATTGAGTCCAAGTTCGAGACTGATTATGATTCCTCCATATAAGCGATTTTTCTAACTTTACTTTAATAGTTAATATTGGTTTGTTTGTTGTTTGAATTTTCCAACAATAAGTATATATACTAGCACCTCATTATCATCATTATAAGTCTCATGACTCTTCAGACAGGGTCTATGAGGACTCTGACAAGCAGGAGGATAAAAAAGGATGAAAGCAAACACAAAATTTATGCTAAAAAAGGACACCAGCGGTCAAGTTGGTATCGGTACCCTTATTATATTCATTGCTATGGTATTGGTAGCAGCTGTTGCTGCAGCAGTCCTTATCCAGACTTCTGGTGTACTCCAGGAGAAAGCACAGTCTACAGGTGAACAAGCAACAGCAGAAGTCTCTTCAAACTTTGGTCTGGAGGGTGTAGTAGGTATCCGTGGTAACTCTTCAGGAAGCCTCTCTAGCTACGTTGATATGATTGAAATTCAGCTTGCTGTAAGTGCTGGCGGTGAACCAATGGATCTTAGCCAGCTTGTAGTCACCATAGGTGATGGTACCACCAGTAACACACTGACCTATAACCAGACTGGTACTGTTGCTGCACTGCTCGGTGATTCTGATAGTTCTTTCACAGCAACTGCAATTCGTGATGCAGACTCTTCTTTCACAGCAACCAGCCCTGTTATGAATCAGGGAGATTTGATTCTCATTAGAGTTTCTTCACTGAGTGCCCAGATGACCGATGTTGATGGAACAGCTGCCACATCTGCAGAAGTTTCAGGTCTTTCACTCGATCCAAGGACAAATGTGCAACTTTCGTTTAATCCAGAAGTAGGAAGCCCACTTACCGTTGGTTTCATTACTCCAACATCATACGGTGTTGACAAGAGGATTTCCCTCAACTAATGATGTTTAAAATTTGGATAGGATTCCCCTATCCTTCTCTTTTCCTTTTTTGTTTTCACTTTTCTTCTTCATGATTAATTTGAAATACTGTTATAGTGTATTCTTAATTGGGAGGAATGCTATGACGTCTGTTGTTCTTTTATACGCTGGCTGGTGCCATAATTGTCCGAAGGCCAAGAAACTCTGGCAGGATTTGAAGGGAGAATATGAATTTGATTATCGGGAAGTGGACGTTGAATCGGATGAAGGGCAACAATTTGTTGAGGAACTTGGTGTAATGGGGGTTCCAACTACAATAATCGATAATGATGTGGTTTTTGTTGGCATTCCGGATAAGAATGAAGCAATTTCTAAAATTACATAATTTTAATGGGGTAATTCAAGTTGCATGATCTTGTTATTGTGGGTGCAGGGCCTGCTGGATTAACTGCAGCCATTTATGCTGTACGATATGGTCTTGATGTTTTGCTTATTGATACACTTCCTGTAGGCGGACAGATCTCTTCGGCCAAGCTTGTGGAAAACTATCCGGGGTTTCAGGATATTTCCGGAATTGAACTGATGGAGAGATTCGTTGACCATGCCAAAGATATGGGTGTTTCTATGGAAGCAGCCTCTGTTTCTGAAGTTGTTGTTACAGATGACGGTTTTGAAACAGTTACGGATTCAGACCGCATCACCTCTAAAGCAGTAATAATTGCTACTGGAGCTGCTCCGAAATTGCTAGGTGTCCCAGGTGAATCGGAATTCACCGGAAGGGGTGTTTCTTACTGTGCAACCTGTGACGGTCCTTTTTTCTCTGGTAAGGAAATTGCTGTTATCGGAGGAGGAGAATCTGCAATCACGGATGCACTTGTATTGTCTGATATTGCAAAACAGGTTACTGTTATTCATCGAAGGGATACGCTTCGTGCGTCACAAATTCTTCAGGAGCGTGCTTTTTCGAGGGAAAATATTGATTTCATCTGGAATACTGTTGTTGAAGAAATCTCCGGAGAACAACTTGTTGATGGTGTGAATTTAAAGAATGTTGTAACAGGGGAAAATTCCAGGATTCCTATTGATGGCGTTTTTATTTATGTTGGCGTAGTGCCGAACACGGATTTTGTGGATGTGAAGAAGAACGATCAGGGCTTTATTATGGCTAATGAGGCAATGGAAACTTCCGTGCCAGGCCTGTTTGCTGCCGGTGATTGCCGGAAAGCGCCTCTTTACCAGGTAATAACTGCTGCCGCCGATGGTGCAGTTGCTGCATATTCCACACGAAAATATGTGCGAGGGCAATAATATCTCATTATGGGCAAGGACTATATTTTCTTGAGTCCAATAATACTCAAGAGGTGGAATTTATGATATGCTTTAAGATATGTGAAGACTCAAGGGCACAGGAACTGGAGCCGATAGCAGAAGCAGTTCACTCTTTATTGGGTTTACCTGTTACAATTCGAAGTCTGAATAATGTCGGAATAAGGATGGAACGCGGTGAGGTAGTGGATTGGGAGTATTCTGGTCCGGTTCTGGAAGAAGTCCTGAAGACTCATGAGACAATTCGAAAGGTTCCAACTGAAGGTGTATACAGAGGTAAGGCAGTTGTTGTTTCTCCAATAAAGACACTTAACGGGGATGTAGTAGGTGCAATCGGCGTTGTGGATCTTGTTGCAGCCCTGGATATATTGTCAGTATTCCGCGAATATCCTGATATAATAGATGAAGTTGAAGAAGCACGGAAGCAGCAATGTTAATTCAGATGTTCTTGCTTTTTCCAAAAAACATTTCTAAACAGAAGCTGTAATTGCAGATTACTATGATCAGTGATGTGGTCAAGGTCTTTAAGGAGCTTGACAAAAAAGATTTTAGAATACTCAATGGTATTGAGCTTGGTATGCGAACCCATGAATGGGTTCCTGTAGAAGATCTTCTTTCTTTTACAGGTTTTAGCTACGGAGACCTTGAATATAAACTCAGGAAACTCCGGCACTATAACTTTGTGATAGCTACTCATACTCCTTATGACGGGTACCGGATTTATTTTGAAGGTTATGATGCTTTAGCTCTGAATGCGTTTGTAAAACGCAACGTCATATGTGCTATTGGGGATGAAATCGGAGTAGGTAAGGAATCTGTTGTACACGAGGCTATTCGTGAGCCAGAGCTTGCCATAGGTGATTATGAGCCTGCGATTGTTAAGTTTCACAGGGAAGGGCAGACCAGCTTCAAGTCGGTAAAACGAGCCCGAAGTCATCTGGAGGGGAAGGAACATTTCTCCTGGATTTATGCTGCAAGGCTTGCCGCCCAGAGGGAATATGAAATTATGAAAAAATTGTCTCCGAAGGTTTCTATTCCAAAGCCTATTGATTGCAACCGCCATGCTATTGTTATGGAAGTTGCCAGCGGTTCTATCCTCGCTAAAACCCGCCTGGGCGATCCTCTACATTACCTGAATGAAATTCTCCAGCAGGTAGCGAATGCTTATGGAGAAGGCATTATACATTCGGATTTGAGTGAATATAACATATTTGTGAGCACAGAGGGAGTTCAGCTTATTGACTGGCCACAGTATGTAACACCTGCTCATCCTCATGCAAAGGATCTGCTCCTCAGGGATATTTCCAACATTCTTACACATTTTGAAAAGAAGTACGGCATTCAGACAGATGCCAATGCGATATATGATGATTTAACCTCCGGGAATGAAGTCCGGATATAATAGATGAGCATGAAAAGTCGTGTCATTTATGGGATTGATATTGCGCGGGGCTCATCACGCTCCAAGCAGGCTGCACGTTACGCTTTAGTGATACTTGACAATGATTCTGTTACATATCACACTATGATCAGCCTGCACAGGATACTGCGGATGGTAAGACAAGATGTTCCTTCTATAATAGCCGTTGATAATATTTTTGAGCTGGCTCCTGACAAGAAAACTCTTGTTCACATTCTTGACGGGCTTCCTTCGGACGTCAAGCTTGTGCAGGTAACCGGTGGAATAAAGCAGGAAGGACTTTTGCATCTTGCCCATAAGAATGGATTGAATTTTGATCCCAAAGACCCGATTGAGGAGGCTGAAGCCTGCGCCCGGCTCGCTGATATGGGTGTGGGATGTGAAGTCTTGCTTTTCGAGGATGTTACCCGGATAAAAGTGAGTCGTTCCCGTTCCCTTGGTCGCGGTGGGTGGAGCCAGAACAGGTATCGTCGGAAAGTCCATGGTGCTGTTAAGGTGAAGAGCCGGGAAATCGAAGCCACCCTGAAACGGGCTTCTAAGGAGCGAAATTTCACATTTACTACTAAGGCAGTGGAAGGTTTTGGGGGGTATGTCCGCTGCGAGTTTATTGTTTATGCCAGAAGATCTTCTGTACCTGTGTCCTCTTATTCGGGTTCTGATGTGCAGGTAAAAGTGACCAGTGTTGTAGGGGATAAGATCCGTTACAGAAAGCTTAAAAGTTCCGGCAGGATGCCTACGATTGTCGGCATTGATCCAGGGACTACGGTTGGAATTGCCATTCTCTCCCTTGAAGGGGAACTCCTGTATTCAGGCAGCTCTCGCGGAATATCGTTTGATGAAGTTGTGAAACTTATTGCAGATTACGGGAAGCCTGCGGTTGTGGCCACTGACGTTTATCCGATGCCTGATGCGGTTGAGCGTGTCAGGAGAAGTTTTAACGCGATTGCATATTCCCCGGGTGCCGAAATTCCGGCGGAAGAGAAAATCGCAATGGGACGTCCATATGATTATTCCAATGATCATGAGCGGGATTCCCTGACAGCAGCCGTTTCTGCATATAAGAAGTACAAGACTCTGCTTTTGAAAGTTGACCGAAAAACTCCTACAGATGTTGACAAGATCAAAGTCAAGCTAAAAGTAATTCAGGGTTTGTCGATAGGTGACGCTATAGAACAGGTCAGAAATGAGGATGTTGTTCGGCACACCCCGGTTTCGGAGTCTGTTGAATCACGCAGGGATGAAGGGGAAATCCGTAATCTTGCTGAAAACCTGAAGAAGAAAATTGAGGAACTGGAGGAATTGCAGGAATATATTGGTGAACTCAAGGCTGACATTGAGTCAAAGGATGAAAAAATCCGCAATCTTGAGAAGAAGATAAAGAAGATGCGTGAAGCAAGTTATGAAACCATCCAGCGGGACAAGGAAATCCGTATCAGAAATGAGCATATTGCCCGGCTGAAAAAGGATCTTAAGAGGTCAAAGAAGAATCTCCTTAAATCCAGGCAGCTTACCAAAAAGCTCAAGCAGATAAAAAAGCTGGAGAGCACCGGAGAAGGTATCCCGATAAAGGTTATTTCTTCATTTACCGCTGAAGCCATAAAGCACATTTCAAGTCTTTACGGCCTTAAGAAAGGGGATGTTGTTTTCCTGAGAGACCCAAGTGGGGGAAGTGCTGTCACAGCTACTACTCTTGCGGATTTTGAGGTTCGGGCAGTTCTTGTTCCAGACAGTGTGGCACATGCTGCGGAAAAAGTGTTTTTTGAGAGGAATGTGCCTCTGTTGCATAAGCTGGAAGTCAAGGTTGTAGGTGATTTTGCTGTTGTGGCCCCAGACGATTTAGACGCAGCAATAGCAAAGTGGGAAGAGTCTGCAGCAGAGCGTAGGCACAAAAAGGAGGAAGAGGAACTTCACCATCTTGTGGATGAATACCGTAGTGAGAGGCGGCGTGGGATCGTTTGAAAAACCTCCAAAAAGGTTAAAGGCAGCGATACCAGATATTCATACTTTCAATATCGCCTGATATATTGGTATTATTAATCAGTCTGCCACAATAATCATATCCACATTTTGCAAAAACGATATTCATTCCGTCGGAACTCGCTCTTGCAATGGTATACGCAGTCTTGATGCCTAATATTTTCATCTCTTTATCCATGCTTATGAGCAATTGTGAAGACAGCCCCTTTCCACGAAAATCGGACAAAGTAGCAAAATCTGTCATTTCCACATTTGAGTGTTCATAATCTATTTCAGCCGATGAGAGTGCAACGATTTTCCCATCTTTGAAAACACCGAAATAAATTATATTCTCTTCCATTGTTTTTCGCAGATAATCCTGATCATGTATGGGAAACGGATATGTTTCAAACGTTTCCTGATAGACATCCGCCATATTCTCAATATCCTCTTGCGTACATTTCTTTATAGAATATCCGGATGGAAGACTGGAATGTGAAATCTCTTCTTTTGACAGAGCCGTCTCTATAACGTTTTTATGCATTTCATTCAGTCTGTTAATGCTTCTTTCAGGATCAAGAAACTTGCTCATAACAACTGCATCTTTTATTCCGTCATAGTATTTCGGTATTGACGCTTCACAAATATATCCTCGTTTGCAAAACAGTTTTTTGAATGATTCCGGTACTTTTGTGAATATCTTAGAATAGTGCTTTTGCTCGGCAAGGAAGTCCATTTTATCCATGATTGAAGGTATATCTGAAGGATCTAATTTCATAAGATAGACCCGATCGTTATACTTGCCGTGCTGGATAACAGAATTGCCTATTTTTTCAATAGTATCCATCAAGTCCTTCTCTCCATTCTTTCAGTGTTTTTTGGGACAAGGCTTGTAGTATCGTCGTAGTCTGCAAGCAGTTTTGCAATTCCGGTTCCTTTATACTCGGTTGCATCATCCAGTTTAAGCTGCAGGTGACAATCATTGCATTTCCGGTCACAATATGTCTGTGTGTATGAATCCGGTTCTTTGTAACTGGTAATGATGCCTTCATAGTTACGCAGAATCACACGATTTGTGGACCATGATACAATATAATTTGGCATTACCGGTATTTTTCCTCCTCCATGGGGAGCATCGATGACATAGGTAGGAACCGCAAACCCGCTTGTATGGCCTATCAGGTTTTCCATTATTTCTATGCCTTTTCCCACCGGTGTCCTGAAATGTGACAGGCCTTCTGAAAGATCACATTGATACAAATAGTAAGGTCGCACCCGATTTTGAACCAATTTATGAAGCAGCTTTTTTATAATTCTCGGACAATCGTTTACTCCTGCGAGCAGTACCGTTTGATTTCCTAAGGGTATTCCGGCATCTGCGAGTTTCCTGAGAGCTTCTCTTGAAGAGGCAGTGACTTCCCGGGGATGATTGAAATGGGTATTTAGCCAGATAGGATGGTATTTTTTCAGAATTCCCACCAGTTCATCCGTAATCCTGTATGGGAGTACTACAGGCATCCTGCTGCCTATACGTATAACTTCAACATGTGGAATCTGGCTTATCTCTGAGAGTATCCAATCAAGGTATTCGTTCGGTAGCATCAAAGGGTCACCGCCGGATAGCAAAACATCCCTGACCTGCGGGGTATTCCTGATATACTCGATGCCCTTGATTATTTTCTCTTTTCCGGGTATGTAGTCGATGTCTCCAACTTTTCTTTTGCGGGTGCAGTGGCGGCAATACATGGAGCATACATTGCTGATATGGAATAGTACCCTGTCAGGATACCTGTGGGTAATCCCTTCAACAGGACTATCCTTGTCTTCAGAAAGCGGATCTTCAAGTTCATCCGATAATACAATAAGTTCGTCAGGTGAGGGGAATGATTGCAGATAAATCGGATCATTTCTGAAATCATCGGCCTCGATGAGGGAGAGATAATACGGTGTAATAGATAATGGGAATAATTCCAATGTTTTTTCGACCTTCTTTTTTTCTGCAGGCTCAAATTTGATTCCAAGCAGTTTTTCGAAGGTTTCAATATCCTGAATTGAATGTTTAAGCTGCCAATTCCAGTCTTTCCATTTAGTTAAAACTTCTTCAGGATCAATTTTCGATGCTATTTCTTTCTGCTTTTTGCTGTTTTTTTCCATTAAAATACCACTGGCCAAGTTTCGGCTTGAAGATTGTATCTATCTTTTAAATCCAAATTCTGGAATAAAATAGGGAACTGAATTCCGGGTCTGATAGATTTTTTTGTCAATTTTTCGTTGACGGTAGCCTATAAAATAAAATACCCCAGGTAGCTTGTAGTGTTTTTATAAAATTGGCCGAATCCCTATATACTTTTCCCCTCATATGAAATAATAAGTAGTTCAAAAAATAGGCGGGGTTTGGAAATGGCAGAACTGAAAACCAGAAAGAATGATGCGAGTGTCGAGGATTTTCTCAACGGCGTGGAGAATGAGAAGAAGCGCAATGATTCCCTTGAAATCGTGAAAATGATGCAGGAAGTGACAGGTGAGGAACCTGTCATGTGGGGAGACAGCATCGTTGGTTTTGGCAGTTATACGTACAAGTACGCCAGCGGACGCACGGGAGACTGGATGATGGTCGGCTTCTCCCCGCGCAAGCAAAACCTGACGCTCTACATCATGCCCGGTTTCGACCAGTATGATGAGCTTCTGGGCAAGCTCGGCAAATATACTACCGGCAAGTCCTGTCTGTATATCAAAAAGCTGGAAGATGTGGATCAGGATGTGCTACGGGAGCTTGTGAAGCAGTCTGTGGAGTATATGCGAGAGACGAGTTTGTGAGAACAAAAAACCAGTCGGAATTATTTTGTATCTATTACATTGCGGTCGCGAATTGCAACCAATAACTCCAATAGATCATTTGAAAGTTCCCTTCTGGAGATAAAAGTGTCCTGTGAAACTCTCCACGCAAATCCTAAATCCATATGAGTATAGGGATATGCAATCGGTGCATCAGTATCTTCGTGTGATCTTGCTGGTTCGAATTTTGCAAGAGGGATTCTGATTCGTTCAAAATTCTTTTTTACTTTTTTTACCCTTGCATTCAAATCTTCATCCAGCAACTCTGGATCTCCACCACGATTTTTATCCACGCGTTGATCTATTGAACGTACTATTTCGTAGGCCCCAAGTACCCATAAATATGAAATCATGATATGTTCATTGTACTCCATATTTTCTTCATCTGTAGAACCCGTTGAACCTGTTTTTGCTATCAATTCACAATACATTGTATCATTAAAAATCAGTTTGCGATCTATTTGGCCAATTCCGTGGACAACAGGAACCATAAATGGTTCAATTTCAGAAAGTGCATGCCCACCATCAACCCATTTTTTATATCGCTCAAATAAATCATTCATCTTTCTTTTTCCCCATCAATTTAATTATTGTATAGGAGACGACTAGCAACAAGATGCCTACTAGAAGAGTTTGGACATATGAGAATCCTTGCTTTTCATGTAGAAAGACAAGAAGAATGGCTATTGCAACAAATATGGTCATCCAAATAAGAATTGCAATGAAATCATAGCGGTTGACTTTCTCAAAAAATGAAACATTCTCGACGTGGATATCCGGTGTTTTTTTGACAAGCGAAATTAAGAATGAAGTTAAGTAGTAGGAAAAACCCAAAATATATAACAAAGAAACTGTGAAACTAAAAACAGAATATAACAAAAGATAATCAAAGCTAGCATATATCCCATCTGACACAAAGTAAACTAGTGACGCATTATAGATCTCAGTAATGAAAACAATAAGAGTGAGTATTAAGAAAAGGCCTTTAAAAGAGTCAATTTTTTCATCAAATGCTTTCACAGATATTTTGTAAGATCCAGAAATCTCGTATTTGTTAATACTTTGAAGAACCAAGACAAAAAAAGCAATAAATATGCCATATAATGCACCTACAGTTTGCATTATAGCAGAAGGTAGCCAGTTTGGATCAACCATCTAAATCATCCATTCCTTTCACTCATCTTGGGGAATCGGTTCAAAGTATATGTTATCTAGTAAATGGAATTGATCTACTTTGTTGACCAACTTTTTGTTCAACCCATGTGAAAAAGCTGCCAGATATACTTGTTTTCCCATCCGAATTGCTTCTTTGATTATTGGTAAATAATCTCCATCACCTGCAAATAAATAAACAGTATCAATGTTGTTATTGTATACTTGAGACAAGATATCTACAGTCATTTGGATGTCTACGCCTTTACTTTGCGCTGATTTCTTTGGCTTTTTAAAAACCACTGGGTAAAGGTTGTTTGGGAGGCGAGACTTATCGGGTTTCATATATGCCAAATTCTTGATTTTGTCTACTATCACTTCGTAGGTCTCATCAGACCCTGTAAAATAAGTATAATAGTTCGCTCTGATAATTTCATGGAGCTGTGGATTGATCACTGAATTAATATTCCAAACAAAGACGTCTTGTTCATGTTGAACAGATGGAGTAGGTCTCCTTCCATTTTTTAGTGAACTCTGGTAATTAAAGACAAGATTTTCTCCATCGACAAATACCATCATTCTTCTGTAAGAAGGAGTTGGCTGTGATCCTCTTGACGTAGTTAGCATTGTAAATTCACCATACTTAGAAAATAGTATGGTGAAACACTGGTATATATTTTATCATTATGTTTCAATTTTGTGTTTTGTGAGTCATCCAGAGTGTTGACGTCACAATCTCTGAAAAATCATCAGAAATTAGTGTTCATCACCGTCGTAAATCCACATGGGGACGGTTTTTCCGGCTCTCTCAAAACCACAGGCCTTATAAAAATCCACAGAATTAACATCGGATGTTAGCATTTGTTGATGGAAACCACTGTACTTTTTCGACATTACATCCATCAATTGTTTTCCAATCCCACTTCTTTGATATTCAGGTAAAACCAAAAGATGTGGATAGTATACCACTAAATGGCCATCTGAAATCGCGTTGGCCAATCCTACTAATTTCTCTCCATCCCATGCAGATACCAGGGAGTGTGAATTCATTAATGCTCTGTAGAGTTGCTCGGGTTTTTGGGCGGAAGACCACTGGTTGGCTTGATAAAGTGAAATAATGCTTTCTTTCGACATTTCAAACGTTTCTTTTATTTCAATCATATTGCTGTCACCCTTATGCTCCCCTTCCTTTTTTTCAGTAAAGTGGTATTCTTTTCAAAGCTTACTTGAACTCAATGCTCATACTTCCTGCCTTTTCAGCCAGGGATTTTGCCAAAAATCCAGCTTCTACTCTGCATAGATTGAGAATACCACAAGGTACCAGACAGTTAGAAGAACATTTAGCTTCCTTTGCCTTTTCCATGACATAATTCTCTTTGATATCAAGAATTTCCATCATTGGAATCTCCATATGTGACATTTGTTGGATCTTTTCACAGGGGGATTCGATATCAACTATTATTTTTCCGTCTTTGAGTTCTCCGTGGATTTCATGCACAAAATCGCATATTGTTGAATTAACTGTTACATCTGTCATCTAATCACTCCCCTAAGTATATCCTTATAAAAAACTAAACCTTACTTCCGATCAAAAAACGGATTCTTCCCGCTGATACTCAACGGCATTCCTATTGCAACATCAGCATCAATCAGACCTGCCTGTTTTGCAGCTATCCCGACCGTGTACATCAGGCGGTTATCGATGCAGAGATCCTTGGCTTTTGCTGCGGCAGCTCCCAGGGCAATTCCGAGATCGATATGCTTGAATGCACAGATGGGTCCGTTGTAATCGTAGGTGAGTTTATCCTGTGCTGCCAGCTCGCTGCACTCGGCATATCCACAGGCTCCGCAGTTTAAGCCTTCGATGCCCGAGCTCTTGACACCGATTACAAGCAGGGCATCTGCCTGCCTGACATTTCCTGCATCCCTTTTGAGGAAAGCAAACTTCTCTCCCTTCAGGTCTGCAAGCTCTTCCATTTTGGCTGCTAATTTCTCCCGATCTTCGGCTTCTGCAAAAGCCGTAACGATGTCATCGATACCTTTTGCTTTGGGTGCGGTGCGGGCGGCTGCGAGGATAAGTGCTGCCACTGTTTCCATTTCGTTTTTCTCGTGGTTCAGTATCATGGTTTCAGATAAGTTGTCTCTACGTTTAATTTTTTCTTTGTGCTCTTTTTCAGCTGGCAGAAATATTTAAACCCGGAAGTACAAAGGAGCAAGCACATGCAATTAACATCCCTCATCCTTGCAGGTGGAAAAGCGGAGAGGCTGGAGAATCGGGAGAAGGCTCTCCTGCTTCTGGATGAAACTCCGCTGTTGACAGTCATCACGGATTCCCTGAAAGCGGTCAGTTCCGAGATAATATTTTCACTGCGGGATGAGGATCAGAGGGCTTTGCTCTCTCCATTGCTTCAGGACTCGAAGGTTGTATTTGACAGTTTCAAGGGCAAGGGGCCACTCGCCGGAATTCTTGAAGGTTTTAAGGCAAGCAGCAATGACTATGTTTTTGTCACAGCCTGCGACATGCCCTTTGTCAATCTGGACGTAGTTGAACATCTTTTCAAGGCTGCACAGGGACATGACGCTGCCCTTATTCGCAAATCCGACGGACGCTTCCAGTCAATCTATGCTGTTTATCGTGCAAGATCCATGATCCCGGAAATTGAAAAATGTCTTGCTGAAGGAAAAAACTTCATCCTTGCGCCGGTTTTCAAGCTTGATGACGTTGTTGCCGTGGACATATCTGAAATCAGTAAAATAGATCCGGATCTCAGATTCCTTGTAAACATCAATACAAGTCAGGATCTTAAAAAAGAGGGAATAAGCATCGTGGATTAATCCACGATGTAAGTTTCACTGTTTTCGGGTGCGTATGCTTCAACTCCGTGAGTCTCAGCAGCCCATTCTGCGAAATCCTTTGTACTCTGCCCGTCTCCATGCATGGCAATCACGGTTTCAGTTCCATTGCGGCAGAAATGATTTACAATTCCTTTCAGTTCCTTCTCTCCGCAGTGTGCTGAAAAGTCATACTGCTCAATCTTTGGCTTCAGGTGCATAACACGGTCGTTATTTTCAATCATTCCCTTCTCAATGGCGAGCCTGCCGTTTGTGCCTTCAACCTGATACCCTGTAAGCATTATTTTGGTTTTCGGGTTGTCGTAGAGTTTTTCCAGATAGTAGAGAATAGGTCCGCCGTTCAACATTCCTGCTGTGGTAACAATTACAGAATTCTCAAGTTCTACCTGCTTTCTTTTTGCTCCGGTAACCATTGTGGCGTTTTCAAAAGCCCGGCCCAGCTCCTTTGGGTTCCGTATCGAATCAGGGTGTTCCATCATTTCTTTAAACATCCTGACACCCATTCCGTCAACATAGGCAGGAATGCCTTCGGACTGGAGCAACAACATAATTTCCTGCGTCCTGCCGATTGCAAAAGCAGGAATCAGGACAGTTCCGCCAATATCAAGGGTGTCATAAAGGGAATCTATGAATCTTTCTTCAGTTTCTCTTCTTGGAGGGTGATCAACTGAATAATAGGTACTTTCAATAATCAGTGTATCAGCTTCAGGAAATTCTTTAGCTCCACCCACAAGCCTTGTGTCTGTGGTGCTGATATCTCCTGTGTAGAAAAGACTCTTGCCATCAGGTTCCTCAAGATAAATACCACAGGCACCGGGTATATGACCCGCATCATAGAACTGTGCATCATACCCGTGGGTTCTGAAGCTCTCTCCTGCGTCTATGAGCCTCGTTCTCTGGGCCATAACCTGCAAATCCCGCTCATCATAAGGAGTGGGAATGCCACGATCTTCTGAAATCTTCAGAGTATCCTTTCCCAGAATCTGTGCAAATCTGGAAGTCATGGGCGACATGAATACTTCTGGATGCAGATCCATCAGGTTCGCAACTGCTCCACAGTGATCAAGGTGACCATGTGAAACCATTACTGTCTTCGGGAAAATGCCATTTAAAGGATATTCCGGATAATCTCCGGGTTTGATTCCGTAGTCAAGCAAAATCTCTTCATTTACCAGGACTGCGGATCTTCCTACCTCTCCGCTTCCCCCTTTAAAATCAAGTTGCATTTGAGTAACCTCCCCATTAAGTTATGATCTCTTGCCATTTTATAATTTTGCCAATAGGTAAGTTGGTATTTTTTGCAAGTTCCCTTGGATCCTCTTTGATAAGTTCTTCAACGGTGTTGATTCCGGCAGAGTTTAATTTTTCAGCAGTAACCTTCCCGACTCCGGGGATATCATTGATAGTTTTAGGTTTATCTTCTGCCTTTTTCTCTTCTTTAGAGGAAGCTTTCCATTCAATATAATTGCAATAAACGCATCCCAGATCCCAGGCCCTGCGCTTCCCGGTATTAATTTTAATGTGGTACAGGCCATGTTCTTCGCACTGCTTGTCAGTTACGAGAATATTGCCGCTCTTAGGGAGAGGCAGCGAGAATGTGCAATCAGGATACCCGTTGCAGCCGATAAACCTTGAACCTCTCTTAGATCTCCTCACCATTAATTCAGAACCGCATTCAGGACATTCGCCTATGATCTTATCTTTGCGCAGTCCCTCCCTTAATGCTTCGGAGATGTTTTCCTGATTTTCTTTCAGCTCATCAAAAACAGAATTAAGCATGGTTCTTGATTCCAGAAGGACTTCGTCTTCACTGACATTGCCTTCCGCAATGCGATCCATGTCTTCTTCAAGTTTGCTCGTCATGTCATGCTTAGTGATTGTTGGAGCATATTTTTCAAGGGCTTCAACGACAGCATAAGCGGTTTGTGTTGGCTGAAGCGGATTTCCATGCACGTAGGAACGTGAATACAACTTGCTGATGATTTCGTGGCGTGTTGCCTTTGTTCCGAGTCCGAGATCTTCCATTATCTTAATGAGACGACCCTGTCCGTATCTTCCCGGGGGCATTGTTTCCTTGTCCAGCATTTCCTTTCCTGAAATCGGAAGTGTTTCACCCTCGGCAAGTTTTGGAAGCAACCTGTCTTCAGGTGCATTGTAATGGTAGTACCAGCGCCATCCTTCTTCGATAAGACGTGCGCCGTTTGCCCTGAATTCCTCGCCGTTGACATCAAAGCGAGCTTTGATTGTTTCCCAGACGGCAGGTTCGGCAAAAGTAGCAAAGAACCTTCTTACAACCAGCTCGTAAACCTTCCATTCATCTTCTTTGAGCTTGGATTTGCTGGCAACAGAGGCCGGGAAGATTGGAGGGTGGTCAGTGGTCTCTTTTTTGCCCCTTGTGGGTGTGAGCTCCTTTTTAGCAAGTAACTTCGTAGCATATCTACTGAAAGCCCCTTTGCTGAACATCTCGATTTGTGCCCTGAGATCAATTGATTTCGGGTATACGGTATTGTCAGTCCTAGGGTATGAAATAAAACCGTTAGTGTAGAGTGATTCAGCGACTCTCATGGCATTTGCAGGTGAAAAGCCTATGGAGTTCGCTGCCCTGATAAATTCAGTTGTATTAAATGGAGTTGGAGGCTGGTCCTTCTTTGACCCGGTTTCAACCAGTGAAACAACAGCTTCCTTCCCGATTTTTCCAAAGGCCGCTTCAGCTTCATCCTTGTCCCAGAATCGTGCAGTGGAATGTTTTGTGGTGAAAAGTTCCCCGTCTTTTTTGAGGGTTGCATAGATTTCCCAGTAGGGTTGTGGAACGAACACATCACGCTCTTTTTCCCTGTCCACAATAAGCGCAAGGGTTGGGGATTGTACTCTTCCCACTGAAAGGAATGATTTCCCAAGGCGCATAGCTGCAAGGGAAATGTAGCGTGTGAGGGCTGCACCCCACACAAGATCGATTACCTGCCTTGAGTGGCCTGCGTCTGCGAGATTAAAATCAATTTTTAAAGGGTTTGCAAACGCTTCTTCAATTGAGGATTTTGTAATTGCACTGTAAACAACCCTGTCAAATTCAATGTCAGGATTAACTTCCTTGACGATATCAAGAGCTTCCACACCGATAAGCTCCCCTTCACGATCGTAGTCAGTAGCGATGGTAACTTTAGAAGCTTCCCTTCCCAGCTTTTTCAAGGCACCGACTATTCTTGTGTGAGTTGGCGTGGTAATAATATCAGCATCGACAAGTTCTCCGGCATCCACTTCCTGCCAGTTATTGTACGCACGGGGAAAATCAACCTGGACTATATGTCCGCTTAATCCCATGATGACTTTTTCGTCACCATCATCAAACTGATATGTATCAATACCGTTAACACGCTTGTTGTCCGGCTTCCCGGGACATAGGATAGACGCTATTCTTTTTGCAGCAATGTGCTTCTCGGCAATTATTAAATGCATTGAAAACCCGTAATTTTTGTTTTAAAAGCACTTGAGTGACAAATATCATTTCATATAAACTTATTGTGCCAATTATTATCATATGAATGAAAAAGCTTTTTCAACAGCCTTTTCAGGAGTGTCCACTGGATAAGTTCCCTCAATATTCCATTGTGATTTCAGGCAGACAACTTTCTTTCCCATTGCAAGTGAAAGTGCAATTTCCGACAATGTACCATATTCCCCTGCAACTGCAATAAGCACATCAGCAGACTGCGCAATTATTGCATTTCTTCCGTGTCCCATTGAAGTGGTTATTACAACCTCAACGTAATCGTTTGCGTCCGTTGGTTTGTCCGTCGGAAGTATTCCGACTACAGTCCCACCTTCTTTATTGCATCCCCTTGATGCAGCTTCCATAACTCCTCCGAGGCCACCACAAAGCAAGATTCCTCCACTTCTTGCAATTTCCCTGCCGACTTCCTCTGCAAGAATTGAGATCTCCTCACTGCATTTTCCCGCTCCGATAACTCCTATATGAGGTTTCATGCGAAAAAAATCAGATTTGATTACATATAGCTCTTCTGCATTTCTACAACCTCATGGCTGTTTTTTGCAGAAGCATAATCCTCAAGGGGTTCGTGGTTTAGTTCCAGGAAAGTAGGTCCCCATTTGAATTTGGAAAGAATTTCTTCTGCCTGCTCCCGGGCATCCATGATGTAGAGGGCAGCGGCAAAAGCTTCCGCTGAATTCAGCTTGAACGGTCTTCCAAAATTTACGGGATTTGCAGCAACAAGATAGGGAAGTGCACGATGCTTAAAGTTTCTTTTAAGCAACATCGGGAAGACTTCTTCGACTGTTTCCCACGAGCAATCCAGCACTACAATGTCCCTGGTATCCATATCTTCCTTTGAGATGGCTTTCTCGGCAAAAGGATCCAGTAATATGGAATATTTTGGAATGGAATTCACTTTCTCATGAATACGTGCCAGTTCAAACTTTTTCAGACGTTTTCCGGTGCACTTTTTCGGATTGCACTGGTTTGCATGATAAACGTGAAGCCTGTAGTTACTACGCTGCATCTCAAGCTGCTATATTAAAAGAAGAGTATTTGAGGTTTTGTGAACCCCGGAAAATCCGGGATCCACAAGAGGTGGTTGTATGATATATTGCCCAAATATGCTTTGGGAAGAGCAGAATGTTATCTGCCTTTAGATAACTCGTTCCTCTTTCTATTTAAGTGTTAACGGTGTAAACGTGATGTTGTTTTTGAATTAAAGCAGTAGCAGTCAAAATCATCAGCTGCTCGGGAAATATGATTTTCACTTTCAGATATCCGGGTTTCTTTATTTCCGGAAAAGTTTATTATTTGATATGAGTAATCCTTGTAAAGAGGCAGGTTAAAATGGGTATTGTAAAAGGTGCAGTAATCTCAATGTTGATTACTATTGTTCTTTATCTTGTTCCGTATGTGAACGTAATTGCGGCTTTTATCGGGGGATTCGCAGGTGCTTACCTGGAAACAAAAACAGCGGGTGAAGGATTGAAAGTCGGTCTCTTAATGACAGTGCTGTTTGCAATACCGTTTGTAGCTCTTCTCGCGCTGCTTGGTCCAAGTTTCGCCAGCGAATGGTTGCCCGGAATCATCGCCTTTGTGGGAGTAACCTTCGTTCTTCTTGGGGTGGTTTTTACCGGCATTCTCGGAACCCTTGGAGCAATGCTTGGTGGCTATGTTTCAAAGGAATGATGTTTCGAAGTTAATTATAAGTCACATTGCCCCGGTCTTTCGTTAATGGCCAAATCACTGAGATCGATGGATGTTCTTGAAATTGGATGGGACGTCGAAGCTGTTCTTCTGGAACGTCCGAATCGTTTTCTTGCAATAGTAGACATCCCGGTCGCAGGTCTCGAAGAAGTTCCCGTCCATGTTCATGATCCGGGGAGACTTGAAGATATTCTCTATCCCGGAAACCATCTTTTGTTGAAAAAAGCCAGCAATCCAAATCGTAAGACCGGTTGGGATGTCATTGCGGGTCGCATCGGTGAAAACTGGGTTCTGATAAATTCCGCTTATCACAGGAAAATTGCAGAATGGATTTTTTCCAAACCAAATATATCCCCGCTTGGAGAAATAGATTCTCTTGCTGCTGAACAAAACCTCGGGAAAAGCCGGATTGATTTTCTGGCAGAAAAAAACGGGGAAAAATGGTGGATTGAAGTCAAGGGCTGCACATTGGCAGAAAATGAAAACGCACTTTTCCCGGATGCTCCCACCCTTCGCGGAAAGAGGCATCTTGAGGAGTTGGGTGAAGCAGTTAATAACGGTGACAGGGCAGCGATTTTCATACTGATTTTCCGCGAGGAAGCCAAATGTTTTTCTCCGAATGAAAAAATAGATCCTGCTTTTTACAACACCTTCTATGACGTACTGGACAAGGGCGTTGAAGTATATCCCTTTGTATTCGGTTTTGAAAAAGGAACTATCAGGTACAAAATGACAATAAAAACCTGCAAACGCTAAGAAATCTTTTTTTGGTTGCTTCAGGTAAGAGTTTGATTATCCTTCTTATCGAGTCACAAAGAGCCCAATAGATTGTGTTTTTCTATATATTCTATTGGGTAATAGCTTTAATATAGCTATATTCCAATTTGATGGTAGTTTGAATGGTGGATACATGGGTCAGGAATTAATCCAGTTTGAATCAATTTCAGTTTCTTATTCTGGAAAAAAAGTGCTTGAGGATTTTAATCTCTCGGTTTTTGAAGGAGAAAAAATTCTTCTCAAAGGGAAATCCGGGTGTGGCAAATCCACTCTTTTCAGCTATTTGATGGGGTATTCAAAACCCGATTCAGGAAATGTGTTTTTCAACGGAAAACCCCTGAGTCCTTTGATTGTTGGAAATGTCAGGACGAATATTTCCTATGTTCCTCAAAATGCTGATGTTGCAGAAGGGAATATCAGGGATTTCATCAACAACATTTTTTCTTTTTCATCCGTATCTGTTTCTGCGGATGAGCAATCTGTCTCGGATATTCTTTCAGAGTTCAGCCTTGATAATTCTGTTTTAGATAAGGATTTTTCTGATCTTTCCGGTGGTGAAAAACAACGTCTTCTTCTTGCAGTTTCTATCCTTCTGGACAGGAATGTTTTCTTACTGGATGAACCGACATCCTCGCTTGATTCTGACATGAAAGAGAAAGTGGCAGAGTATTTCACAAAAAACCCCTCTTCAACTCTTCTTATTGTATCACATGATCCCCAGTGGGAAAAAATTGTGGATAGGGTTGTGGAAGTTGGAAACAAAGTTTAAGGGTTCAGGAGATATTAACAGATGGAAATCCAGAATATTGGTGTTACGGGATTTGTATTTTGCAGCCTCTTACTTTTGATTTCATTTGCAGTAAGCTATTATCTCAAGCTTGGTGTCATCAGGTATATTACCGTAACAATGTCGAGAATGGCTTTTCAGCTTTTCCTGATTGGCATGCTTTTGACAGTTGTTTTTGACATCAACAACTCCGCTGTCAATCTGATATGGGTTTTTGTAATGCTCTGCTTTGCGTCCTATACGATTCTTGATTCGGCGGATCTGCGTGTGAAGACCTTTATTGGTCCCCTTTTCATTCTTTTTTCAGTGTCCAATATTCTGGTTCTTCTTTATTTCGACGCATTTGTAATTGAACTTGAAAACCTGTTTGAGGCCCGTTATTTGATTCCGATAGCCGGAATGCTTGCAGGAAATTCACTGAGGGCAAACATAGTTGGATTAAATGATCTCTATAAGTCGGTCAGTACGAATGAGCATCGCTATCTTTACCGCCTTGGTCTTGGAGCAACCCGACAGGAGGCACTGTTGCCATATGTCCGTGAGAGCATGAATTCCGCGCTTCGTCCCACATTTGCAAACATGGCTACCATGGGGATTGTTTTTCTTCCGGGGATGATGACCGGTCAAATTCTGGCTGGTGCAAGCCCTATTCTTGCTATAAAATACCAGATCACAATAATGATTGCCATTTTTGTAACAACTATTCTTGGTGTCTTGATCTGTCTGATGGTTTTTGTGAGACTTGGGTTTGATGATTATCACATCTTAAAACCTGATCTCAGTAAGACCAAAAATAAATCCTGACCTTTTAATTAAAAAGCCAGTTGAAAGAAAAAATTTCCAAATTATCAGAGTTTAGCAATACCGAGTTCATCGGCAAGTGAAAGCACACGTTTTATGGATTCAGGGCTTGCACCCTTTTTCTTCATTATACTGGCTCTTTTGTCGATGCCTATCTTTCTTGTACCTTTCACAAGATTATCTGCATGGGCTACGATTTTTTCCTCAATGGAACGTGGGATAAAATCCTCTTCAGGTAATCCCAGCTCCTTAGCATCTTCTTTTGTAAGGCCGGCTCCGATATGGTTTCTGATGATTTTTACAAGCCGCTCATCAAGTCCTAATTCTTTAGCCATAAGGGTGCCTTCATGGGCATGACTTATATCGTGAATCCGTGCGCGTCCCAGATCATGCAGCAGCCCCCCGACTCGTACAAGCTCAATATCAACCTTGTCTCCACGGGATTGTAATATCTCCGCAATCTCTACTGACACTTTTGAGACTTCGATGCAATGCTCTATTACGTTTTGGGCAGCTCCTTCTTTTCGAAGGATTTCCAGAGCATCATCAAAAGAGATCATGATTAGCTTTCGGCCAACGCTTCCAATCGTTTTTTGAGAGCATCAACAATTATCTGGTTATCCTTGAATTCAAGGTCTTCCCCACACATGGGGCAGAGGAATTCCAGATCTGCTGCATCGTTAAAAAGAACCCTTATATGACCTTCAGGACACACGTAAAAAACATTTCCTTCTTCAAAATCAAGGCGGGTCTGCAGGTTCTTAATCAGCTTACGCTGCTCTTTTGAAAGCTGGTTGTTGATATCATCAAGATCGAGTTTCCAGAGGTACGTAAGCCATCCGCTGCTTGAATCCCTTTCGCGACGACAGACGGCAAGTTTGTTCTCATTCATAATGAAAAGGTTTCTTCTCACAATGTTCAGAAGCACCTCGGTAGCTTCGGCGATCGCTTCATCAGTGACCTCACCTTCAGGCATGTTTTCTATTATCTTGATACCTTCTTCTCCAAGAAGCTGGAGTAAATAGCCGCGCACAACAGGGTCATTTAAATCGATCACAGTCACTCACCTCATAAGTAAAGAACAATCAGTAATACCGAGTTCTGTCTTTTTGCTATGATTAGTATTTATAGTTATGGTTTTGCAGAGCGTATTTGCGATTGCATAAAATCGATGTCCCAATATCAATTATTCAACTTTGAATCGTTTCGGACAGTTTGGCAGGCTGACTGTAGATTTTCCATAAGTTCCTGCCTGTTTTGTCCCGTTTCCAATATTGACAAGAATGGTTCATCCTGCTCTGCAATATGATTGCTTTTTGGGATGTCGGCAAGCTTTGTAACAATTTCCCATTTTCCAGGTCTTTCTCCAACTTGCAAAGGCTGGCCGTCAACATAAATAATGGCTCTTGCAGCAAATCGATTTTCTGTAATTTCCGCCGGAAGAATCCCTTCAAAGGATCTTATATGAGTTTCAAATAGATTCAATCCGGTTGCCATTTCAATGCTGTCCAGACTTCCCTGGAAACGGGCGTTTATTTCCAGGACAATAGGACCCTTTTCCGTGATCAGGAAATCTACTCCGTTTGAGCCTACCAGTTCAAAGTGTGTGCAGAGTTTTTCGGATATTCCCATCATTTCATTCTTGTATGGGGTATCAAAAGGAGTAATATTGCCACAGTATGCAAAAGGCATTCGTGTAAGCCATGGGATGCCGATAAGCTGTTCGTTTACAGCTATTGCCCTGGCTTCTGTACCAGTGGAGATGACTGAGACACTTGCCGGAATTCCTGTTACGAATTGCTGAAGAAGCAAGTTTTCTTTTGACAGGTTAGGGTTGATGCTTCCAAGCTCTTCAATTGCATTTTCGAGTTCATTTTCAGAGTTTACAACACGATTGAAAACTCCTCCGCCCCCTGTCTTTGGCTTCAGAATCATAGGTTTTTTAATTTCAGGATGAGATCCTATGTTCCAGGTTTCGGGATGTGGGATTCCGATTTCATTCAATTCATCAGCAAATTGCTTCTTATTGGATACTCTCATTATCGAGTCAAGGCCGTTATTCCTGACAGGGCAATCAAAAATAGTCCTGTCGAGTGTTTCAAAACCGGATCCCAGTACTACAGCATCAAAGTCAACATTGAAATTCCTGATAACCTTTGATATTCTATCAGGCTCAATGTCACGCACGTCTTCTTCGCTGAGCTCGTAGCATTCCTGTGCAAGTTCCTGCAGATCCTGATCACAAAAAGCGTCAATTGCGTAGACTTCGTAGCCTGCCCGATGGGCTGAACTTGCAATGTTACGACTGCTAAACCCAATAACAAGAATCTTTTTCATAAGCAACTTTTCCGTTTATGGCAGGGGAATAATGCCGACTTCAGTTTTGAGTACGGGGATCTCACTTCCTCCCTGACCGGAAAGGAAATAGGGTTTCTTGATTGTGATGGTCTGGTAAGTTTCCGGGTCAAGGATCATGGCAGTGTCATCTTCGATAGCAACGAGAACTGCTTTGACAGAATCCCTTTCGTTGCCGAGGAATTTTGCTTCGCTAATCTCGTCATGGGTCATGAGCTCCCTGTCACCCGTCACCAGATCAATTCCTTTGACAACTTTTTCGGAGATTTTAATCTGGATATTTTTCCCATTAAGATTTACCACATCGCCTTTCCTGTACTGGGGCAGACGCATCGAAAAGGTGACCCTGTAGATATTTTTCCCGTCTTTCATCCCGAAAAGAGTGGGGGACTCGGTGAAGCTTCCTCCCATTTCCGAAACGATGGCTTTGCAGACATTCCGGGTGGCGTGAGTTGAACCGATATAGAAATCGCTGCCTTCTTTAAGGTCAAGTGAGTTGGAGAGGAAAGCGAGTTTGTCTCCTTTCTTTTGAAGGCGATCAAGATTTGAGTATATAACAGAACCTGCTTTCTTCTTTTCTTCCTCAGAAATTTTTCTGCCAGCAGCTCTTAGCTGAAGGATTCCTTCAAAATATCCTGCGGAAATACGGCTACAGGTATCACATGCGTTACGCTCAATGCGAATTTCCGTTTCAACCTCGTCTTCGACAGGCATTCCATTGATATCTGCACTAATGTAAAATTTGATACGATAAATATAAGGGCTGACTTTCACCGGCTCAACATTCAGTTCAATATTTTCAGCCAGTTCATGGATAAAAAGTTCCTTTTCAGCAGTCTCAATTGCAGTATCTTCTATCTGCTTTCCATCAATCCATCGCCCACGCTCAAGGATTGCGTCGCATTTCGGGCAAACAGTGATATGCATCACTGGAGCAATTTGTGCAAGTGTGAATGTCTTGAAGAAACATTCATCACATACATTATTGTATAATTTATCAGCGTTTTTCCCGCACTTCGGGCAAATTACTTCGTGCATTGTTGCAAAAAAGTATGTGGTTGGATATTAGTCTTTTGTGTGGATTACAATTTCAATGAGCTATTTCATTCGATGGATTTTGTTATCCGGACGGATTACATGTATAATCCATTTGCCAATTCTTAAGTACCATATACCTTTTTTTTAGGATGGATCAAGTTAAATTGCTTATTTGATCCACATTGTGGCATGAGGTGGTTATCATGGGACAACTAAAACGTTTAGATATTCAATTTAATTTGCATAAGCCAGCATCGAAGAACGATTGTTTCTTTTTAAATCTGCTACTTCAGTCTTATGAGGTATAACGATGGATATTCTTGCCCTCAAAGTTATCGGGGTCCTTATTTCCATTCTTGTATTCGCAGTTAAAGCGGGTATAGGGTGTGGATGTTCTACGATTCATAAAAGGGACATTCTGCTAATAGCATCCAGCTATCTGGTAATGGCTACTATAATAGGAATAATACTGACACGTGTGGATATATCCTACCTAATGGAAATCTCAAGTGCGGGAATTGCAATTCATGCCTTAATGGCACTGCTGCTCATAGGTGTAGGTGTTTATACTTCCAAGAATTGGCACAGTGGAAAAGATGTTTCCCATCGCACTTTTGCACTTCTTTCTATTCCCTGTCCGGTTTGTCTTGCGGCTCTTTTCATATCTATTATGCTTCTGGGTTCATCTCTTGAAACAAGTACTGCAATTCTGGGCTTTGCTGTAGGCATCGTCTTTTTTGCAGCGGTAATTGTTTCCTCACTAACCCTTCGAAAGCTGGAAAAGGGCCCGGATACCCTTGGCAATATCATGACTTTCCTGGGTATTTTCTACATGCTTGGTGCAATCATAGCTCCTGCGTACATGAAGACAAAACAGATGGGTTTACCGGAATTTGTTGGGCCGGAAGTTGAGCTGTTTCCCTTTGTGGGATTTGCTTTACTAATTACAATCGGATTTGGCTTAAACAGGCTAAAAACACAATCTTGATTTTAGGAGTAATTAAAAAATGGCAATTGAATCATCGCTTTTCCAGATAATGTATACAGTATCTTCGTCCTTACTGTATCCTGTAGTTATCCTCCTTTTACTTGCAGTTGTTTTCTCTTTAGGACTTATAGGGGAATTCATTTCCGAATATGCCAGAAGACATCGTAATGTTGCACAGCTTGAACAGGTTGGAAAACAAGTCGAGAAGAGTATCTTCGACTCTGATTATGGGTCGGCATCATCTGCTCTTGATAAAATCAATCAGAATCATCTTGTAACTTCTTTCGCAAAGGATGCTGCAAGGCATCTGGGGGAAAACGTTTCAACTTCAATTGACTGGCTTTCCGAGGAATATGAAGTCCGCATGACGAAGAATCTTGAGTATACTAAGATTCTCTCTACGGTGGCCCCGATGATTGGCCTGATGGGAACATTGATCCCTCTGGGTCCTGCTCTTATTGGACTGGCTGAAGGGAACATCCTGCAGCTTGCCAACAATTTAATGGTTGCTTTTGCAACAACGGTTCTCGGCCTTTTTGCGGGTGTTGTGGGTTACGTCCTGACACTGGTGCGCAAAAGGTGGTACTGGCAGGACATGGCTGACATCAACTATCTCCTTGATTGCATGGAGGTAAAAAAGTGAGTCGGGGCAACAACAGACGAAAAGGCTTGCTGTACGAGGGAGATGAGCAGAACCCGCTTACCGGCGTTGCAAATCTTTTCGACATCGCAATGGTTTTTTCAGTAGCACTTCTGGTGGCACTTGTCATGTCTTTCCAGCTTCCTGAACTCCTTTCGCCTACCGAGGACATTACAATCGTTAAGAATCCCGGTCAGGAAAATATGAAAATTATTGTTAAAGAAGGTGCAGAGATTGAGGTTCTCAATATGACTCAGCAAATAGGCGGTGGAACAGGGGAAGCTCTTGGTACGGCTTACCAACTGGCGGATGGTCGTGTGATTTATGTTCCCGAGTCGGGCAATGAAACAGGAGGCTAATTATTTTTTCCATATGAAAACAAGTATGTTTGTTATGTGAGAAATTAAAATTGTGTTAATTAAATTGATGGTACATCCCGGGGAATGGCTGGTAACCTTGCCGGGATGCACTGCATATCATCGGGTGATAATATGCGTACGAAGAAAGGTGGCTTATTAGCTATAAGTATAATGTTGTTGCTGGCGCTTTCGGTGTCAGCGGTATCGGCTGAAGAATATGATAACATGGAGCTCGTTGCCAATACAACGAGTAGTGAATATGGTGATTACAGTTTCAATGACGTTCCCAATGGCAATTATGCGATTGTTGCACTTCAGCACGTGTACTCTTCCAGTTCATCTACCTGGAAATGGTATACCAACACAACTGAAATTGTGATTGAGAACGGTGAGCCTTTATCAGACTTTGATTTACG
>NZ_JAGGLK010000003.1:300000-597168 GCF_017874375.1 Methanohalophilus levihalophilus | reverse complement strand
GTTATTCCATTAATTCTGTTTCAATACCGAGTCAGAATTAATCGAACTGCCATATCACTAGTCAGACAGAATATAACTCCTGTCTCCATAAATTTAAACCGCGCAAAGCACGGGATTGACTTGGTATGCGTACATCCTATATAAGGGTTATGCGCCTCGATTTTGAGTCACATAAATGCATACCAATATAGCATCAGACCCATTGCATCTTGACACAACAAATCTGTGCGGACTCCCTACATATCCATACTACTATATAACTTTTTCATCGAAAAAATGTCTTAACACAAAAGCTAAAAATTGGCAAGTTCCAAAACTGGCATGTTGATGCCCACACAAAAGATAAATAAATATTAGGAACGTGTATCGCACCGTCCTATAAAGAGTTCTATTTCCAAACCAACTGAGAAAAGAGGATTATAAAAGTGCCACTAAACAACAATCCAGATGAAGAAAAAGATTTAGAGGTACGCATCCCAAAGAAAGAAAAGAGAGAAACACTCGCAACCGTAGAAAGCCTACTCGGAGCAAATCGTGTCAGGATTAACTGCATAGATGGAATAACCCGAATAGGAAGGATCACCGGCACCATAAAAAAAGACACGTGGTTACGTGTGGGAGATCTGGTTCTGGCAATCCCATGGGATTTCCAGGACACTAAAGCAGACGTAATATGGAAATATACCCGTCAACAGGTTGAATGGTTTCAAAGCAACGGATATCTTAAAGATCAGACATGAGAAAATCCATTCCTAAAAATCTCCGAAAAATTGAAAGCGACATCGATAAGATGCGAATTCGCCAAAAGGATTCCAATGCACTTAAAGTAAAAGAAGCGGTGTTTGATGACGCAACCCTCAAAGGGCTATACCATCTTTCAAACGATGGTGTGATCGAAGCATTAGGTGGCTCCATCAGCACCGGCAAGGAAGCAAATGTATTTCTTGCAGAAGGGAAAGACTTTGATCTTGCCATCAAGATCTACAGGATATCCACAAGCACTTTCCGGGCAATGGAAGACTATATACTCGGAGATCCACGCTTCAAAAGCATTCGTCATAAAAAGAAAGATGTTGTATTCGCATGGACACGGAAAGAATTCCGCAACTTGCTCCGTGCAGAAGAAGTCGGGATTCGCGTTCCAAAACCAATAACAACTCATCGAAATATACTTGTAATGCAGTTCATCGGTGAAGACGAGAAAGCCTTCCCGCCCTTAAAGGACATTCGAATCGAAAAAGAAGATGCAAAGGAAATATTCGATACAATTGTCAAATATCTGGATTTACTCTACAATGAAGCAAATCTGGTACATGGGGACCTTAGCGAATATAATATCCTCATTAACCCTTCAAACCTCGAACCTTACATCATCGACATGGGGCAGGCAGTCACTCTTGAACATCCCGGAGCCGAAGTATTCCTTAAGAGGGATCTGAAAAATCTGACCCGTTACTTCAAGAAGTACGGAATTGAAACATCAGATGAAGAATTGTACAAAATGCTGAAAGCTAAAAACGAATTAAAGGATCAAAAATAATTTTTACAAAGGTGAATCACATGGCACACCTGAAAGTTCCAAAAGACAGAATCGGAGCCATTATTGGCCCAAAAGGTGAAACAAAAAAACTTATTGAGGAGAAATCATCCTCCGAGCTTGATATTGATAGTGAAAACGGAACTGTGGAAATTATAGAGGGAGATGACCCCCTGGGTTCTTTGAAAGCAGGAGAAGTTGTGAAAGCAATAAGCAGAGGATTCAACCCGGAAAAAGCCCTTGCGCTTTTTGATGATGACATGCTGATGCTTGACGTCATTGATTTATCCCATGAAGCTTCCACCCCAAAAGAACTCATCAGGCTTAAGGGAAGGATTATTGGAAAAGGCGGGAAAACACGCGAAATTGCAGAAAGCCTTATTGGTGTCAAAATTTCCATTTATGGAAAAACCGTAAGTGTCCTTGGAACCCCCGACCAAAACCGCATTATCCATACGGCAATAGAAATGCTTGTTGAAGGTGCAAACCACGGAACCGTGTATAGCTTCCTTGAGAAAAAGCATCGTGAACTGTTGCAATCACAGCTGGATTACTACGAAAGCTAAAGGTGCTGTCATATGCAGGATTTAATAGCAACTGCAAGAGATGAAGGTGTTTTCACAAATCTCCTGAATGCAGCAGAAATTCTCGGACTTCTGGAGAAGTACTCTTCGGAAGGACCTTATACTGTATTTGCACCTACCGACGATGCATTTGTTCCAATTCCTAACGATGTAATTGAAGAAGCGTTTGATGATGAAACTTATCTTCTCAACATCATCAATTATCACATTGTAGAAGGAAAATACACCACCAAGGATCTCAGCAGCGTTGAGTCTCTCCAGACAATGAACGGGGAAACTATTCGCTTTAAATCCAAAGATGGAAAAATTTTCGTTGAGAATACTCCCATTACAAATCCTGACATAGAGTGCTCAAACGGCATTATCCATGCCATTGATGATATTCTGTTACCCTGATTTCAAATAATCCTTATATTGAATTAAAAGAATTCTGTTTTGGAGGTATTTTATGGCCAATGGGTTAGATCAGACTTTACCATATACAGACATAAGTCTTTCAGACATTCTGTTTGCAATAATAATCCTGATAATAGGATACTTGGTTGCCAGAATGCTTACCGGATTATTCAGTAAAGGGTTGAAGAAGACAAAACTACCTGAGCTGGTAGTGGAATTTTTGACACGGTTCCTGAGTTCACTGCTTTATGTGATTGTCATACTTGCTGTTCTTTCAGTATTCGTGAACATGAGTGCAGTCGTTCTGGGACTTTCTGCAGTCATCGGATTGATTCTGGGTTTTGGAATGCAGGACACACTGACGAACATCGGTGCAGGACTCTGGATTGCGGCTTTAAGGCCTATTGACAAAAACGAATATGTGGAAGTAAATGGATCTTCCGGAACCGTTTCTGCTGTAGGTATCATGGCAACCGAACTCCTGACCCCGGACAACAAAATAATAACTATACCAAATAGTCTTGTGTGGGGCAGCCCGATTGTTAACGCAACAAGAATGCCTACAAGAAGAGTTGACGTGAATGTTGGAATCAGTTACAGCACTGATCTTGACAGGGCAATTGAAATCGCACTTTATGTTATGAAAGGAAATCAGAGTGTACTCAATGAACCTGCTCCGGCAGTTGTGACAACAGAACTGGCAGATTCTTCAGTAAACCTACAGCTTCGTGCATGGGTTAAAACTGCAGATTATTGGGCCGTCAAAGGAGATCTCACAAACAACATTTTCAAGACATATAATGAACAGGGAATTGAAATTCCATTCCCACAGCTGGATGTCCACCTCACCAAAGAGTGAGGGGCACCCATACCTTTTTTTACTTTCCCTTTTTTGATAACTGCGTTGAGGTTATTGTGAATGATAGTGACAACCATAGACAATGTTGACGGAAAAGAGCAGGAATTTCTTGGTCTTGTAATGGGAAACACGGTCAGAGCCCGCCATATAGGAAGTGACATTGGAGCAGCTCTGAAAAATGTAGTTGGGGGAGAGCTTAAAGGATATTCAATGATGCTGGCACAGGCACGCCAGGAAGCAATTGATCGCATGATTAAAGAAGCGGAACATCTTGGAGCAGATGCCGTCGTCAATGTGCGATTTACAACATCACAAACAACAGCCGCAGCTGCCGAGATTCTCACATATGGAACTGCGGTAAAGTTTGTTTAAGCAACTGTTTTACGAAGGAAGTTTTGTTCTAGCAAGGTAAAAAAAGAAAGGGGAATCTGATAGTTGAATGGTATCTATCAACGCTAAATCCAGTCCGGCGGTATCGGCGGAGAATAAAGTGTATCATGAAACAGCAGACAAGATGGATTTTTAACGGGAAACTTTGTTCTTCTGACATTGCTGAAAAGTTGCAAGATTGCATTCACTTTCGTGCGTTTCACACTCCAGTTATTGATCTTTTGTTAGATATAGTCGGTAACACTTCTAAACCTATACATCAAACTTTATGCCAAAATAAAATTATACCCGGATAATCTCATCTCACCTCCCATAGTGCCTGACATACAGGCATCATGTAAAGATCGATTTTTGCAAATATAAAGATATTGTTTATGAAAATACTAATAACTCAGTCCACTGGAACATAGATTTCAGTCACATAGTCCTCAGGAGGAACCTCCCTTGGATCTGACAGATAAATTTCCCACATCGGACCAATTATTTGTTTCCTATTTTCTTCGAGCCAGGCATACAGTTTCTCGTAAGTAGGTACCATTGCTTCATACGGACCTTTATGAACTGTTTTAGCCATTTTCCCACCGGCAAGCTCATAATATTTTACTTCGCCGCTGGTTTTCACATCACCATCAACCGGAAAAACAACTTCAACGTCAGCGTTTCCTTTTTCCTCAGCGTCCATGGCTTCTTCTACCGAAATCTCATGGCATATAAATATAGGCGCACCTACAATCACAACACCGTTTTCCTCTGCAAATTCATAAAGCTCAGGAATCATGTCACTGATCTGCTGATAAGGACCAATTCTCCTGAGACTTATAACCATCTGCGGTTCCATATCAACAATTATTATATCTGCCATTGTACTACCCCAAATCAAATATCGGAATTACACCACTTAACATTACTTTTTGATCTTATATACAAGATGCACGTAGCCATTTCCAACATTGTCGCAATTTGCAAGTTCAAGATCAATGCCCTCTTCAATACCAAGTTTGGAGAATAAATGGGGATAGTCAGAGTCTGCAAGAACCGGGGCTATGAGAAGACTTAGTTCATCAACCAATCCTTCGCCCAGAAGCACCCCGTTAAGTGTTGGACCAGTGTCTACCAGAACTTTATTGATTCCATATTCGTCATGGAGTACCTCAAGAGCTGACTCAAGCTTAACATGTTGCCCTCCCGAAACAATGAACTCATAGTTTCTTTCCTTGAGATAGGTTATGTAATCATTCGGAGTGCTTGAAGAAACCAATATCAACACATCTTTGCAGAAAACTGATTTTCGAAGCACATGAAGTCGATTTATCAAAATCCCCTGGGAGTCAACAATAACCCATATAGCTCTTGGATCATCGGGTGTAGTTTCGGGTTTGGCAAAGTCAGAAGGTTCTTCTTCACCCACTTCACCACCAAACATTTCAATCCCGGTTTTTGCCGTTGTTGAACCGATTAGGTGAGCATCTGCCCCATATACTCCGGCGATTTGGTAATGAAGTTCCATGTCCACTTCAAAACCGATTACCGCACCATCAAGACTGATGGTGTTGTGCATTATTACTCTTGGAATGATAGTCATCCTCCAAAACAATCATGTGCAACTATATGAATTTAACAGGCAAGTTCTTGTGAAAACATAAGTTCTTCAACATTGTATATCGAGATCTAATCCATCACTTTTTTGGATTATTATTTATTTGTAGGACTTCCCTCGAACATTGCTGTAAAAACAGAGTCTATTGGTTCCCACAATTCAATTTTGTTGCCATCGGAATCAAGGATGTGAACGAACTTTCCATACTCGTACTCCTCAATGGAATCAACAATAGTAACTCCGTTGCTTCTTAGTTCTTCTACAAGAGCTTCAATGTTCTCTACACGATAGTTTATCATGAATTCTTGTTTCGAAGGAGCAAAGTAGTCCGTATCATCCGGAAAAGGACTCCACTGTAAATAATTAATCTCTTCAGGCCGGTTAGCATTCCGGAACTCAAAGGGGGCACCGAATTCATTAGTAACCATGCCTAAATTCTTGTGATACCAGTCCTTTGTTGCCTGCGGATCTTCACACTTAAAAAAGACCCCACCAATGCCTGTTACTCTTCCCTTAGTACCTGTTTTCTCACCCATATTCTTAACTCCCGGAAGATTCCACCAAAATGGAAACCCAATAAGTGTATTTGTTGATCCTATATACAGGATACTTTTTCTGATTGTTCAGATATATATACATTGTTTCAAAATATATAGTCGGTTTTAAATAATGGTGCTTTATAAGATACATATACTTTTTTGGTTATTGCGTACAGCAATCCTGCAAATGAAAAAGTTTTAAAAACCCAAAATTTTTATATACACTTGCCATTTAAAAGTGGATGAAAAATGTCAGACAATATAGACGTATTCAAACGAGTGATCTTCAGCATCCCCTCAATGCAGACAGTCATTGGGGCAATTATTGTATCAGGCATTTTTTATGGAGTTTTCATAAACATCGGACTTACCTACTTTTCCGGAATTGAATTCAGCCCCAGACACCTTATTGAAACAATTTTTTTAGTTTTTATTATTCCGACCCTGATTATCGGTGAGCTGTACCATCGCTTTTTTGAGGAATATCCCCGAAAATGGAGCTACTTCATTGGTCTATTTAATGAGTTTGTACTTTTCTCCCACGGCATGATTATTACGGCTACCAATGGTGCAGGTATCGTAAATTCATGGAACGTTTTCTGGCTTGCGCTAATGACTATTTTCTTTATTAACTACATAGTCCTGATTGCAACACTTGGATATGAGTATTCCAAGAGAATAACACTTTTGAGCCTGGTTCATCCCCTGATGATACTGGCGACATTCCATGCTTTCATCGGGAGAAAACAACACATTGGATATACAACCTATGCCGAAAACCTTGAAGTGCTTCTCATAGCTGCAATGGCAGTACTGCTTGCTTTCCTGCTGGCAGAATACCTGATTAGTACTAACGTGAATGTTTCTGCGGTGAAGCTTTTTTCGGGACTTATGCACAAGAAGCAAGAGATATTGGATCTTGGTTATCCCGTAAGACCTGATGTCCAGACAATACTTATTAAAAACGAAAGCGGTGAACTTACTATTGCAGCCCCCTGGATACATCCAGGCCCTCTTGAAGGATTCGGGGGCGGAAGAGCCTCAACTGATATTATTCGCCACCTGAACGATAGCAATGAGGGTTTTTTCTTCCATGTACCTTCCACACACAAGGATGACCCTGCAAATCCAAAAGATATTACCAAAATTATCGATGCTTTTACTACACCAAAAACCTGTCCAAAGGCTTCAAAATTGCTTAAAAGAGATTACGGAAAGTTGATCTTCTTTGGAAGGAAATTGGGATATCAAAAGATTGTTTACATGGAAGCCGAGGAATTTGGAGATTATGAAACCCCGGTTTTCAGGGAAATACTTGATCTTGACGAAGTTGTAATTGTGGATCTTCATAACCATATGAGAAACGAAGAACCCGATGCTCAGCTTACATACGGCACTGAAAAGGCGGGTTATTTCCGGGATAAACTGCTTGAATTTCTAAAAGATCTGGATGAGGAAACATTGTACGACTACTATGTAGGATATTCAACAGAAACCGATGGAACTCCTAAATTTGCAATGGTTGAGAAAGTAGAAGGCCAAAAAATCCTGATCTTTGGAACCGAAGGGAACGGTATTTCAGAAGAGATGGTTGAAATAAAGGAAAGATATAAGGATCAATTTGATGACATAATACTCTTTACTACCGATACCCACAGCAGCATTCACAAGATGATTGCCGAGGAGCATGTGGATACGGAAAAATTGGCAGCAGTAATCGAAAAGGCCAATCAGAACATTTCAAAAGGCAGTGCCGGATTTTCAAACCAGCAGGCAGAAACAATGAACCTGCTAAAAGACGATTACCTGGGCCTTGCATACAGCATCAATATCCTTGCAAGACTTATTCCATTGACTCTGCTTCTGGTATATATTGCCATGATTTTATGGATATTATGATTACCCATTAGAAAAGCACTACAGTTATCAAAAATTTAATTATCTTGCACATTAATCTGGTTTTGATTATTTTTATTCAATCCATAACTTCTTTTTTGTTACCAGATTGTATATCAAAAGCAATTAATAGCTTTAAAACATATTACTTATTACCGTATCATAACTGATGCGGCGCGGCAGTGAATCAGAAGGGAGAGTGCCATTGGGTCTGAAAAACCCATAACCATTCAGGGTTATCCGGCATTCAGGGAACCTTTGACCGACTCGATATGTAATGTGCATCCGGGAGGATTGCCCGGGAAGTCGGTAAGCAAATCCCTGATCACTGCCAACTACTTACTCTTCTAATCATTTCCAACCACTAAAGACTTGAAAAGTTGCTTTTAAAATAAGGAATTTTTTTGAAAAAGCAGAATCAAGGAATCGAATCCCATGGATCCATTGTTACATTTATCCACATAAATAGATCTCATCCATGGCCTAATAATTTTGTTGTGTCCCGGTATTCTCACATAATTTCTTTGACCAAAGGAGCTTTCCTGAAAACATAATGAGATAGGAAGAAACTAAATGATAATGTGGTAAGTGCAACTATAGCTATTTTTAGCAAGGGATAGATTGTGATATCTCTTAACATAAGTGAAACACCAACTAAAATGGGCGTATGCCAAACGTAAACACTGAAACTGTTTTTAGACAATATAACCATTAGTTTGTTTGTTTTGTTGATTTTCCTTTTAAACGTTCCAAGTAGGCCAATAGACATACCAAAGATTAGAAAACTTTCCCAAACAGAATATGAATAACTCGGCCAGTTAAATCCTCCACTTAAAACAGCTTCACTTTGCTCGAAGACTCCACTGAATAGCATGATAGCAAACCAGCCAACTATACCTATCACAAAAGTTGAGCCCAACCACTTTTTCGCATAATTATATTCAATTTGGTTGAACCAATCGTACTGATAAGCTTTTATCCCAACAACAAACAAAGCAATATAATATGCAAAGTTGCTTATGGGCATATTCAAAATTTCGACACCCATCGGGAAAATTAACCTAAGCAGGAAACTTGCTGTTCCAACTAAAAGAATTGCAATGATTGTTACTTTAATGCCCGGCAAGTTTTTTGCTGTTACGTTTTGTTTTCTACCAATTGCTGCATAAAAAAGAGAAAATATAAGCAATGCAAGAGCAAACCATAAAGGGCCTGTTCCACTTAAGAAATGACCCGAAAGCAAGTATTCTTTAAAGTTTAGAGCTTCTTTCTCTCCAGCCACATACAAAAAATACATTGTCAGAGGATAGATAAAAAAAGAGAAAAGCCCTACTGGCAAACCTAATCTGTATATTCTTCCATTAATGAAATTCATTTTTCCCTTTCTGGAATAAGAATTGGCTGCATAGTACGCTGCTATCAAAAATAAAAAACTCATTGAGTAACTATATGTAAAACATATGAATAATGCAGAAACCAATTTTGAAAGATCGTCAATAGGCGACTCATCAATGAAGTGCCAATTCCCAAAACCACTATAAGTAACAGCAGAATGCAAAATTACTATGGACACTATAACAAGTAATCTTAAATAGTCAATATAGTAGTCTCTGCTATTCATTTGAATTTAGCATCCTTCCATTAGATCATATTTAGTGGAAGAACTTGGTCTACTAATGGTATTTATTTTTTATTATTAAGAATAAGCCTATCAAAATACATTATTTTAACAAAAACCTTAAAGACGTCAGTGTGATTTAAAACCGTTGAATCAGTTTTTTTGGAGTTATAAAAAGTGATATTGATAGCAATAGATAGTTTAATTTTATTGCTAGCAACAAGTTGGTTACTCTCGATGCTCATGTGAAGGAAAGATTAGAAGGATGGGAAACATGGATCTTTTTGCTGAATAAAAACAATGCAAAGAAAGGGAAAAATATATGGAGGTTCTAGCCTAATTTGGGAATGGAATAGGGAGTTCATTTCTCTTTTTCCATAATATCTTTTATCTTTTTATCTTCCCAACCTTTACCAAATTTGCTTATAGTAATTCCATGTATCATTACAGCGATTCCCCATCCAATAATCGGCCATTGAACCCACCAACCCCCTCCAGCAGAATAATCAATAAAAAATAGGAGGAGCATAATTACTGAGTATATTGCTAGATGGAGGTAAAAACCTTTGATTTCCTTTACTCGTTTCTGAGCGCGTAATAATTTTTCATCTTTTTCTTCCATTTAGTATACCCATTTTAAAAAGGGAGTCGTGGACTATTTACTCTTTTGGGTGACCCCATTTTGCAGTAATCTAGTATTATTCTACTCGACACCCATGAATTTTAGATTTTTCTAGAGTTCTGTTTTTTGTTGTTAACTACATCTCCAATACCATGTGCGAGGGGCAGGATTTCTAACGCTGAAGAAAATATTCGGAGTAAAAGGGCGTAGAACCCCGAGGTAAAAGCCGTCGGGGGGATTCGAACCCCCGGCCTGCTGATTACGAATCAGCCGCTATACCACTAAGCCACGACGGCGCAAAGTAAAGCTATCGGAAAATACGGATATAAGGATTTAACGATTTCGCTTATCCTTAAACGATTCTGGCATCGATACAGATATTGTATTGATGCGGAGCATAGGATCGAACTGTGCGGGTTTCCACCACTTCCACACTTCTGCCAGCATTTGAAGCAGCTTTCCTGATGAGATCCAGAGAAGGCTCGAACAACGAATCCTCATGTGACATTGCATAGTAGTGGATTACACCACCCGGTTTTGCGAGGGCTACGGCTTCCTCCAGGAAATCCGAAGCATTGTGTGGAAGATTCATGATCACATGGTCGGCAATTTGCCCGAAGATATCCGGAAGATCATGTGCATCGGCAACCATTGCTTCCACGTTATCCAGCTTGTTTAATTCAATGTTCTTTTTCAGGAATTTGACAGCTTCAGGATTTTTATCAACAGCATAGACTTTCCTGCATCGCTTTGCAGCCGGGATGCTGTAAGGACCCACACCTGCGAACATGTCCACAACCACATCATTCGGACCGATCTGATCAGCAATTCTCTGCCTCTCTGTGGATAAACGTGGGGAGAAATACACTTTAGCAATATCCACCGCATAAAGACAACCGTGATCCTTGTGGATGGTCTCGGTGCTATCTTCTCCGGCAATCAGTTGCATTGGACGAACCCTGAATTCTCCTTCGATAGCTGAACCTTCACCCAGTACTGTTTTAAGTTGAGGCCGGAACTTGAGAAGAGCAACGGCCACCTTTTCAGCTTCCAATTCTTCTGCATCAATTATTGCAATTTCGCCAACTATCTCAAATGACGGAGAGTAACCGAGCATATCTTCCAGTGTAGGCTGGGTTTGCTGTGATTCACATTCACGATACTCAAAAGTTACGGGATGCGGAAGAATTGACTTATCAGGCTTTGATTTCACCGGAAGGTAAAGGTATCCATCATCCGAGCTAATCCTGAAAGAGTTGTCAAGTAAATCCTGCTCAAAAAGAATCGCTCGTACAGGTTCACCCTTCCTTTTCTCAACTTTGGCACACAGACATTCCAGAATATCACCCCAATGCAAACCATGCTCCGAATCCCATCAGGAAAATGCCGCATCCTACTAGCACTTTCCGATAGACTACGTCAGAGAACATTTGTTTTCCACGACTCATTGAAGCTGAAATGAAAGTAAACCAGCCCAGATCAGCCATCCAGTGGCCAATCACAAAGAAAACTGCTGCAAGCAATCCGATCTCAAGCCCACGGAGTAACAGGGCACTGCCAGCTGCCAACCACCAGATCCAGAAATACGGGTTGGAAACTGATGTCAGAACACCAGCCGAGAAAGAATTGGAAACAATTCCATCCGCCTTTTGCACAAGTTGCGATGAACTGCGAGCCTGCATGATTGTAAGAATGCCAAAAGCGAAAAGGGCGGTGCCACCTACAATTGAAATGACCGTCATTTCCCGCTCACCGATAAGTGATGTTAAGCCCAAAACTATCAAAATGCAGATGAGGAGTTCAATTGCTGCATGCCCCACCACAACTGCAGGACCTGCTTTCCACCCTTTTTTCAATGCACCGTCGATTGTTACAAGTAACATAGGCCCCGGCACCAGTGCACCAGTGAGACCCACGACAAAACCGATGGTAAGCATTTCAATAATTTCAAGCATGGTATGAAAAGAAAAAGAGATTGAGGGATAATAAAAGCATCCCTCTTAAAGCGATTTGCTTACAAAATAATTTCAATATCCAGTTCTTCGGCAAGTTCCTTGTAGCGGTTCCTGATGGTAACTTCAGTTACACCGGCAACATCAGCTACCTCGCGCTGTGTCCTGCGCTCTCCACAGAGAATAGAAGCAATGTAAATTGCTGCTGCAGCTACACCGGTAGGACCACGGCCACTGGTTAATTCCTTTTCGGAAGCCTGCCTGAGGATTTCGACGCCTCTTGCCTGTACCTCACCTTTCAGGTTTAATCCTGAACAGAAACGAGGTACGTAGTCAATTGGTGAAGTTGGCATAAGCTTGAGGGATAATTCCCTGGAAATGAAACGGTATGTTCTGCCGATTTCTTTCCTGCTTACCCTTGAAACCTCTCCGATTTCATCAAGAGTCCTTGGAACACTGCACTGCCTGCAGGCTGCATACAAAGCTGCTGCGGCCACACCTTCAATACTGCGTCCGCGAATCAGGTTCTTGTCGACTGCCTTACGATAAACAACTGCAGCGGTTTCACGCACAGTCCTTGGAAGACCAAGTGCTGAAGCCATCCTGTCAAGTTCAGATAATGCGAATGCAAGGTTTCTTTCCGTAGCGTTGCTCACACGGATACGACGCTGCCATTTCCTCAAACGATACAGTTGTGCACGGTTCTTGGAAGAAATTGATTTTCCGTAGGAATCACGATTCCTCCAGTCAATCATAGTGGAAAGACCTTTGTCATGAATAGTATAGGTCATTGGAGCGCCCACACGGGAACGCTTCATTCTCTGATCATGGTCAAAAGCACGCCATTCCGGCCCTTCATCCACGAAATCAGCATCTACTACAAGCCCACAGTCGCCACAGACAAGCTCGGCGCGCTCATAGTCCTGCTCAAGGTTGTGACTGCCACATTCCGGACACTCTAAAACCTTTTCTTCTACTTCAGAGCTCTTGTCCTGCTCTTTACGTGCCTTAATCTTAGCACGCATTTTTTCCCTTTCGGACGTATCAGAATACCTTACCCTTTCAACTTCAACCATTGTCAGTTCCTCATAGTCGTGAACATCTCGGAATTAAAAGAAAGCCCCGACTTTCTCACTTCACATACAATTTCTGGTTCACACAAGCCTTAAGTTCAGAAAAAGAAACACTTTTTGCGACTTTGACCACCACATAAGGGCTGGAAACAGGTCCGATAACAGATGACACTTTACCAATGCGCTTCACTTTCTGATCCATCACGACAGAACCTATGCGCGGTAGATCTTTCAGAGAACCAGAGGTTAGCCCTTCAGCTGCCCGAATAACAAGTTTTCCCTGACCATCAATGCTGGAGACTGTTCCAAGGCGTTTCATGAATCTTTTCCCATATATAAGGCATTTTGGAAGTATAAATACATTAGAATTATCATATATAAATGCATCGCAATCTCTTTAATATAAGATTGATATGGTTTCGAGATCTTACGAACAATTAGAGTAACAAGTACGTATTATTCATCATATAAAGAATATGCCCGAATCCATGAATCGATAAACCTTAATATAAAACCAACTATTGTGACACCAACTATCATACTCGACATTCCGCTGGGAGGAAAGTTAGTGGCAGATAATAAGTTCGTGTACCTTTTCGGAAACGACAATACTGAAGGCAAAAATAGCATGAAGAACCTGCTTGGTGGCAAGGGAGCCAATCTTGCAGAAATGTCTAACCTCGGTATTCCGGTTCCGGCCGGATTTACAATTACTACAGAAGTGTGTGTACTCTACCTCAAGGACAATAAGTATCCTACAGGACTTCTGGAACAGATTGATGAAGCTCTTTTAACTTTAGAAGAAGAAAATAATAAGAAATTCGGAGACCCCGATAACCCTCTTCTTCTTTCGGTCAGATCAGGAGCCCGGGTTTCAATGCCCGGTATGATGGACACTGTTCTAAACCTTGGTCTTAATGATACTACTGTTAAGGGAATCGCCCGCAAATCCAACAACGAGCGGTTTGCATACGACAGTTACAGGCGTTTCCTTACCATGTTTGGAGACGTTGTACTGGACATCGAACATGCCAGATTCGAGACTCTTCTTGAAGAAAAGAAGCATGAACTTGGTGTTGATCAGGATACGGAAATCGATGTTGATTCATTAAAAGACCTGGTGGAGAAATTCAAGGGTGTAATTAAAGAGCACACCGGTGAAGACTTCCCGCAGGATCCAAGAAAACAACTCCAAATGGCTATTGATGCCGTATTCAACTCATGGAATAACCAGAGGGCAAAGAAGTACAGGAAACTCAACGGAATTGCCGACGACTGGGGAACAGCCGTTAATGTCCAGAGTATGGTATACGGGAACATGGGAGAAAATTGCGGCACAGGAGTTGCCTTTACACGCGACCCTGCAACCGGTGAAAAGCGCTTCTTCGGAGAATTCCTGACCAACGCACAGGGAGAAGACGTTGTTGCAGGTATTCGTACCCCACAACCAATTGAGGATCTCAAAAACAATATGCCTGAAGTTTACAACAAACTTGAGAGCATATACAAGAAGCTGGAGAATCACTTCCGGGACATGCAGGACATTGAGTTCACAATCCAGGAAGGAAAACTCTACATGCTCCAGACCCGTACCGGCAAGCGTACTGCTGCTGCAGCGATCCGGATTGCCGTGGAAATGGAAAAAGAAGGATTAATTGATAAAAAGACAGCCGTGTCAAGAATCGAACCTTCCCAGATTGATAAGCTTCTGCACCCAATGTTTGATCCAGATGCTACTTATGACGTAATTGCCACAGGACTCCCGGCTTCACCCGGAGCTGCCGTAGGAAGAGTTGTTTTCACCGCAGAAGATGCGGAAGAAAAGGCAAAGGAAGGTATCAAGACCATCCTTGTCAGAACTGAGACTTCCCCGGAGGATATTGGCGGAATGGATGCTTCAGAAGGTATCCTGACAGTAAGGGGAGGAATGACTTCCCACGCTGCAGTGGTTGCCCGCGGAATGGGAAAACCATGCGTTGCAGGATGTGGAGCAATTACCATTGATATGGAAAGAGGAGACTTCACAAACGGCTCCGTAGTTGTTAATGAAGGCGATTTCATCAGTATTGACGGTTCTACTGGAGATGTAATAGTTGGAGAAGTAGAACTCATTTCCCCCGAACTTACAGGCGAACTTGATACAATTCTTCAATGGGCTGATGAAATCCGCCGTCTCAAAGTTCGTGCTAATGCAGATACTCCGCATGATGCAGGAGTCGCAAGGGAATTCGGTGCACAGGGAATCGGACTCTGCCGTACAGAGCATATGTTCTTCGGCGAAGAAAGAATTCCAGCTGTGCGTGAAATGATTATGGCGGAAGATGTGGAAAGCAGGAAAGTGGCCCTTGAAAAACTGCTACCAATGCAGAAAGAGGATTTCACCGGCATTTTCAGGGCAATGGACGGCTTCCCTGTAACCATAAGATTACTTGATCCACCACTCCATGAGTTCCTTCCGAATCAGGAAGAACTAACCGAGAGAATCTGTGAGCTTGAAAAAGCTGGCGATAATGAAAAAGAAATCTGGGAGGTACAAAAAGTACTTGACAGGGTTGATATTTTAAAGGAAATTAACCCGATGCTCGGACACCGTGGATGCAGGCTTGGAATTACATATCCCGAAGTTTATGAAATGCAGGTTCGCGCAATCATAGAAGCTGCCTGTGACCTTACAAGGGAAGGTCTGGAGGTTGTACCTGAAATAATGATTCCTCTGGTCAGCCATGTGAAAGAACTTGCACTTACCAAAGAGGATGTTAAAACCACAGCAGAAGCTACAATGAGAGACTGCGGTGTGGAAATTGAATACCTTGTGGGAACCATGATTGAATTGCCACGTGCTGCCATCACTGCAGACCAGATTGCAGAGGAAGCAGAATTCTTCTCATTTGGTACAAACGATCTTACCCAGACCACATTCGGATTCAGCCGGGATGATGCCGGTAAATTCCTGCCATTGTACGTTGACAAGGGAATTCTGGAAGAAGACCCATTTGCAGTACTTGATCAGGAAGGTGTAGGCCAGCTTGTGAAAATCGGAATAGAGAAGGGAAGATCCACACGTGAAAACCTCAAAATCGGAATTTGTGGTGAACACGGCGGAGATCCCAAATCCGTCAAGTTTGGTCACGAAATCGGACTCAACTATGTTAGCTGCTCCCCATTCAGGGTACCTATCGCAAGGATTGCAGCAGCTCATGCAGTAATTGAAAACGAAAACAAGTAAAAGAGAGAATCAGGGCAATTGCCCGAAATTCTCTTCATATCTTTTTTGCATTATTTCCCATGTAGGAAGATTAGTCTGGCAGCCAGTGCGCTCCACAACAAAGGATGCTACAACTGCGCCAATCTTTCCACATGTTTCAAGAGAAAATCCTTTTTTGAAAGCTACAAGGAAACCTGCCCTGTAACCATCCCCGGCACCGGTCGGATCAACCGCTTCGACCTTTACAGCCGGGATATGAATATGTGAACCCTGATGATAAATACGGCTGCCTCCAGCATCACAAGTCACAATAATTGTATCAATGCTGTTTTTGAGATCTTCAAATGACCTGTGCGTCATGCTGGAAACTCTTCTTATCTCATGCCTGTTTGCAAAAAGAATATCCGTATTATCAAGTATTGTAACCAGGTTTTCTTTTGAATAAGTCACAAGATCCTGCCCGGGATCAAAGCACACGAAATCTGCCTTTTTGGACATACGGGCATTGAAGCTTGCTTCTGCTGTTGCAAGATGAACAAAATCAACTTCCGGCGGTTCCAGTTCAGGAAATTTTGCAGATGAGCCCCAGTAAAAGTATGATGACTGATTATGCTGCCTGTCCGTGTAAACAAATGCGCGAGTGCATTTTTTGTCTTCAATATGGTAAAGCAGCGATAGATCTACACCAATATTTTCCAGATGAGATTCAAAACCGGAATGTTCAAAATCATTCCCAACAGCGGAAATCAGGGAAGCATTGCCCCCAAGAGTTGCAATTGCCGCAGCAATATTTGCAGCTCCTCCGCCAAAAAGAGTTTCGTATTCTAAAATTGGATAGGATTCATTGGGTGAAGCAATCCTCTCTACCTCAAAGAGGTAATCAAGAGCTGCATGCCCCACCACGGAAATCATTTCAGTCATCAAAGACCACCGTTACTCGAAATCCTCCACTTCGATAACGCTCAGTGGAACATCCCGCAGTGCCCTTCCAATAACAGATTTTGCAATCCGGGATGCATGTTCTTCTGTTTCCGCATCGAAAACTTTCATCTGGAGAACCAGACCTACAATTGCGGTGTTTGCAGCCATGAATACACTGCTAATTGGTTCATTACATGCCGGACAAAATGTAGTTCCGACATCAACCTCAACAAAATCCAGTTTTGGATTCAAGCGTTTTCCGGCTTCTGCAATTGCAACACCGATAGCATCATCGGCACTCTTTACATCCCTTACCAACCAGGCAGCTTCAAGGGTCACATGATAGTTTGGCATAAACTTATCTCCTCACAATTTCTTCCATGTCTCATTTATATGGTGAACAGTACATCATCGTCTACATCAAATACACCCAGTCTTGCTCCTGCGTCCAGCCAGGCATGACCATAACTGAAACACACAAGCGCATTTACCGGATCATCTGATTCTATGAAATGCATACCATCCTTATAATATGATTCGGCCATTTCTCTGAAATCTTCTCCCGCACGTTTCATATGGGAGCCTTCAATCGGGGATACGACGGCTTTCTCAAGGGCCTGCCTCAGCAGACGTTCATAACGCTCAACTTTCTCAGCAAGTTCCGCAGCCACTTTGTCACACCCTTAGTATAAAATACATTTCCTCATTTCTCAGCACCAAACAGCTTTTTGAAGAGACCCTTCTCTTCTCCATTTGCCTTGGGCTTTCTCGTAGGTTCACGCTTTGGCGGAGGTGAGCCAGGCGAATTCCCAGAAAGCTGTGCTGAAGTCTCTGCAACTTTTTTGGGAGCTGCCTTGCGTTTCCCGGAGGAAGCCTTAAGCACATTAACTGATTCTCCGCCGTGTTTTGACCGACGCACCCTTACATCCACAAGTACAGGTCGCTCAATATCATTACTCACCAGCATCGCAACACCGGGAGGCAGGCGAAGGAGTTCCTCTTCAACATAGGAATTGGCACCTTCAAGTCCTTTGCTTATGGATTTAAGATCGTTAGGATTGGTAACTTTCATTATAATCTGGGTCCCACACTGGGAAAGAACATTCTTATCCACCCTTGCAGGACGCTGGGAAATTATCATCATTCCCAGACCAAACTTTCTGCCTTCAGAAGCAATCGTCCGCAGGATTTCCGAGCTTGCACTTTTGCTGAAACCTCTCTCCGGAGCAAAGTTATGGGCTTCTTCAACCACCAGCATACCCGGCGGGATATGACCCATCTTGCGTGCTTCAAATAAGTTCTCACAGAGTTTTGCAACAAGCATACTCTGGATATCAGGAGGCACACCTTTTAGATCAACAATATTGGCTTTACCTTCCTGCATAAGTTCCTCTACAGGCGTGGGATTCGGAGAAAGCAACTCCATCTGGTTGACATCCTCAAGCAGGTTAATTACATTCCAGCGTGCTTTGCTTTCGTTATTGGAAACCTCCCTGATAATGTCTTCAAGGAAATATGTCTCCACTTCAGCGCGGAGTTTGTGGACTGACTCATACAAGATGCCGGTATGAGTAGTGGTATAATTGTCAGGGAAAATATCAATGAGTTCCTTGGGTTTCAGGTTAACACCATTGAGCCTGAAAAGTTCATCGGCTGCCGGATTAATGGATTTATTGGCTGGAGTGTAAACTTTTACTCTCGAACTATATCCTTTTGGACTCACCTTGTACTTTGACGAATCCTTATCTTTCCCGGAAGCGGCCTCTTTGAGGCTGGCATATTCACTGTGAGGATCAATAATAAGCAGAGGAACATTGTGCTCAAGCAGCTCTTCCAGCAAAACCGCTGCAGTATATGATTTTCCACTACCTGTTTTTGCAAGGATACTGCAGTGTTTTTGCACGAGGTTATTGGCATCAAGCTGAACCGGGATATTTGTCCCGTCAAGAAGTCCCACATACATGTCGCCGCCTACTAAGCCAAGAACGTTACGAATCAATTCGTCGTCCGCAACATAAATCGGATCCCCTGGGCTAAACGGAGTCATCGGCGAGCGAAGCAAACCATCGGTTCCTCTGCTTCCAATGACATTAGCCTCTGCCACGATGTGATCATCATCACGGTTGTTGCGTTTTCCTTTTTTGGCTTCCTCAACTGAAAAACTGCCACTTGAGCGGGTAATTCCCATGACCTGCGCAAGCACCCATGAAGAATCAGTCTCATGCCACACTTTTACGTAGTGACCCCGCATTACCGCTGTACTGTCTGATACCAGAAACTTAAAGTCAAGAGTTCCGGTCTCACCTATTATTAGTCCTACAGATCCCCTCATGATACAACTCTCACAAATAACATCATTTCGTCTATGCTGTAGATATAAATGATTTTCGTTAAAAGTCAGGTTATTCGTCAATTTCCAGCACTTCTTCCGGAGCGCTTGCAAGTTCCACAAGTGCTTCGGATTCAAGGAAGTGCAATGAAGCCGGAATTACGAGGATCTGGAGTGGTTCCCCAAAATCGTACTCCTTGAGTTGGGGAAGGAAATCAGCCTTGACAACCGGAGCAGGAGAACCTGCACGGGCAATTCCCACACCAATGCGCTCCGAAAGCATCCCATCCCTGCGACTGTCAACTGCGAGAAGCAGGTTTACAGCTTCCGGGACAGTCATGTAACCTTTGTCTTTGTCAATGTCAAGGAAGACAAGAGTATGCAAATCCTGCTCAATGTTCTTGATTATAGCATCATAAGGGGATTCCGAGATGATAGTATTCCCCCGGCTGCTTGTGTAAGGATGAGGAACTGTCGCAGCCTTTCCAAATCTGTAGTTTTGTAAACCCGACAGACCGCAAATAGCGCTCACAATAGAGGATCCATGAATTAGCCTGGTTGGGATTCCCAGCCTGTGTGCACGAAGTCGCAAATCCACATGCGTGGTGGAAACCATTGTGTCTCCACCGGTAAGGAAAACAACATCCTTGTCCTTTGCTCTTTCCAGCCACCATGGATTCTGTTCCACTTCTTCCCTGCTAAGAACAGTCAGTTCCCGACCATAAAGGGCTTCCATTTTCTCCTGATCAGAACCCATAAGGCGGGATGTATAAAATTCAACATAAACTTCATCAGCCTGCTTAATCACTTCCAGACCTTTCAGGGATACATCCTTCTCATCAAAAAGACCCAGACCAACAAAATAGAGCATAGGAACATATTAGCAGGGAGCTTGATATTAAATGTTTTGACAAACTGCAGGAAGTTACTCTTGCAAACATTTTATGTATTAAAGAGTTTAAAACCCACCTAATGGATGCTATTTATCTCGAAGACTGCTACCTGAAAGAGTTTGAAGCCACTGTAGAAAGTGTCACAGATGGCAAGTTTGTAGTTCTTGACAAGACTGCATTTTACCCGCAGTCCGGTGGCCAGCCTCATGACACCGGAAAACTGATCCACGACGGGAAAGAGTGCAAAGTGGTCTTTACAGGTAAATTTGGTGGGAAAATCAGTCATGAATTGGAAGACTGTGACCTGAAAGCAGGTGACACTGTGAAAGGAATCGTTGACTGGGACAGGCGATACCTATTCATGAAATACCATACTGCATGCCATATTCTCAGTGCCATCATTCATAGTGAGACCGGCGCAAAGATTTCAGGAAACCAGCTCGGAGAAGAAAAAACGAGAGTTGATTTCAACCTTGAGAACTTTGACAGGGAACTAATCGGTTCCTATCAGGAAAAAGTCAATGAGGTTATTGACAGGAAAATCGATGTGAATATCGATATACTTCCCAGGGAAGAAGCCTTTGAGATACCTTCTGTGGTAAAACTGAAAGACGCATTTCCCCCTGACATTCAGGAAATCAGGGTCATAAATGTAGGAGATGTTGACAATCAGGCATGTGGCGGAACACACGTCAAAAATACCGGAGAAATCCCCCACATAGAAATCTTCAAGGCTGAAAACAAAGGTAAGAATAACAGAAGAATTTATTTCAGGTTTGTCGAATAATTAGACTAACAGGAACAAGAACTGATTTCCATGGATAACAAAATAGCAGCCAAAATTGCGATTGCATTGCTTTTTACAGGCATACTTGCCTACGCAATTACTTCTGCACTCTATCCTTTTATAGAATTTTTCCTGGCAGCTATCATCCTCTACACAATTATAGATCCTGTTTACAAAGCAATCCTGAAAAGAACCCGGCTCAATTCCGGCATTGTGGCTATTGGTGTGATAGCACTGGTTATACTACTGATGATAATTCCTATCTACTACCTCTTTGTGCTTATCGCCGCACAGATCAGCCAGGTACTGGCAAATGTGATATCACAAATAGATTTAATGGATGTGGATTATGAGCAAATAAACGAACTCGTTGCAATGCTCAACCTCGAAGAAAAAGCTGCGGACATAATATCAGCTGCAGGCACCTTTTTGAGTGGACTCATTATTGATGCAGTCCAGAATATAGGAACCGAAATAATAGGGCTTACGATTCTTGTATTTCTTTTGTATTACCTTTTGACCACCGATGACACAAAACTCAGAAAAATCGTATTTGACGTCACACCTTTTAGCGGCAGGAACACATATGTCCTGCTAGACGAGATGAAAAACATAATCCATTCAACGGTTATCGCAACCCTCATGATCGCAGCCATACAGGGCACTCTTCTTGCAATTACTTTTTATCTGGTCGGGATACAGGGAGCACTTCTCTGGGGTTTCATCACAGCCATCCTGTCAATAATTCCAGTAATCGGAGCACCCATAATATGGATCCCGGCAATTATTTTCAAGATTATCCAGGCAGACTACTATGCTGCTGTGGCAATTCTGATAGCTGGAATTATAATCAGTAATGTTGACAATTTCCTGCGACCGTTCATCCAGAAAAAGGTCGGGGCAATCCATCCATTTGTATCCCTGTTGGGAATATTTATCGGGATTTTCCTGTTCGGTCTTGTAGGAATTGTTGTAGGTCCAATGCTACTGGCATCATTCATATTGATGCTTAAAATGTTTAATGAGGAGTTTTTGCAGAATTAATTTTTATGCCTGTACTTTCTTTTTCAGGCCCTTGAACATTTGTTTAACAACAAATTGAGGAGGAGTGCGCCCACCGCCTGCTTTCACATTTCCGTTTTTGATTGCCGAAAGCACTGCTTCAACGGTTTTCTCAGGAGCATCAATTTCAGTGTAGGAGCGTCCTATCATACGTGGCTCGTGGGCATCACTTCCACCCACATGCGGGATACCTAACCTGTCGGCAATCATTTTTGCCCGACGGTTGGCATACGATGTGAGACAGCGTGAATTGTAAACTTCGACTGCATCAATATCCAGGCCTTCCACATAGCCGATACCATGAGAAGTCCGCTTAAACGGATGTGGGATTATTACAGTTCCCCCCAATTCGCGGGCACGTTTTATTGTCTCAGGTACACTCATCCCCGGAGGAATCGCTTTATCCACTCCAAGAACGAGAACATGGCCTTCAGCAGAGCTGACTTCAATCCCCGGAATTACAAGAATATCACAATCAAGTTCCCTGGCACGTTTGGCACAGGCCTGCCCCCCCTCCACCGAATCATGATCACAGACAGCAAACCCATCAAGTCCGTTAATCTTCGCCCATTGTAACAGAGAATCCGGATCCGAATCACTGTCTTTTGAAAAACAGGAATGAACATGCAAATCGAATAGCATCAGAAAGAGATTCAGTTTTTGTAGGTAATAAGTTTTTGTGCAAAAAAGGAAAACTTCGAAGTGGTTGGATTAAGCTGCTGAAATGTTCCGGGCAAGAGCTTTTGCTCTATTCATAACCGAATCCCTTGCTTCTGCATCAACCACAATTGCTTCCCCGTATTCAGTGGAATGTACAATCCCCTGCTCCATCAACCATGAAAGAATTGACATTCCCTCGTCTGAATTTGGCAATGAAATAGTGAATCGTTCCCATTTAGGAAGATTTGAATGAATGACTTCTTTGAGTGCATCTAGACCTATGCTTTCTTTTGCAGAAACAATGACTGGATTCGGACTTAAGTATTCAAGTGCCTCGATTTTTGCTTCCAGTTCCCCGGGAAATACAAGATCAGATTTATTGAAAACGGTTATAAGAACTGCATTTTCAAGCTGCTTCCAGAAAATATCATGGGAAACAGCAAGCTTTTTCCTGATAACATCAGCCGGATCACTGGCATCGACAACTAGCAAGATGATATCCGAAAAAAATACATCTTCAAGTGTAGACCGGAAAGCATCCACAAGGAAGTGAGGAAGATCCTCAATAAAACCTACTGTATCGGTAAGCAATGCCCTCCGTCCACTAATGTTAATAGAGCGAGTGGTTGGTGAAAGAGTTGTAAAAAGCATATCCATGCTTTCCACATCCTCGGAAACTAAAGTGTTGAAAAGGGTACTTTTCCCGGCATTGGTATAACCTGCGAGAGATATCAGTGAGAAACCCTGCTCATGTCGGCTCTCCCGGCGTGTAGCACCACTTCGAATAGTAATTTTGAGTTCTTTCCTGATCCTACTGATTCTTTTCTTGAGATCCTGCTCGTAGGAATCCTCATATCCACCCATTCCCATAAAACCGGGACGCTCTTCCTGTTTCAGCAAGGATACAAGTTTACGTGCCCTTGGAAGTTCATATTCAAGTTTTGCAAGTTCAACCTGTAATTTGGATCGACTGGTGGTTGCTCTTGTAGCAAAGATTTCAAGAATTAGCTGGAATTTGTCAATAACCTCGCATTGGCATAGTTCAGACAGGTTGTAAACCTGCGTAATCGTGAGAGGATTCAGGAAAATCATTTTCAATGGATGATATTCAGCCACAAGTGCGGCAAGTTCTTCGGCTTTGCCCTTTCCGATATGAAAACGGCGGTCTGGATGATGCTGCTGGACAAGAGAATCAACAACATTATATCCTGCAGCAAAAGCGAGTTCTTTCAGCTCTGCGAGTTTTCGGATGTTATCCCTTTCCTTACTTCCGGGAATCGTACGCTGAACAAGAATTACATCATTCATGGAAAAACCGCATTTTGCTTTCGAGAGACTGTTATATCTCATGCACTTCCTGCTTTAGCAAGAGATTGCGACTGCTTAATGATACGTGATGTGCAAATTCAATTCCCAGTTTTTCAGCCATGGATTCAGGATATTTGAAATCAACACGGAACATTTGCTTTACCAGATCTTCGGGCTGGTTGAACATATCCCCCCTTTCTGCTACAACAGTCCCATTAATCCCAGTACCTTCTACGGTCTCTTCTACCATATGCACAACATCAGTAACCTCTGGTGGTTTTACACTGGAAAATGGAATTATATGGATGCCTTCTATCCCCCTGATATTCCCTTCTGAATAGGATAATGCCACCGCTGCACTTACCATGAAGTACCTGTTGTCTTCATAGTGACGTCCTGATATATCTACAGCAATAATTGTATCTAGCAAATTGTTATCTCCAAAATCGTATTCGGAATGGTCTGCAAGATTGATAAATTATTTGCCCTCAAATCCACAAAACCAGAAAATCTATCGCCTAAGGCTTTGCAGTCATTGACCTGCAAATTCACTTAGCAATTTGAGTTTTTCCTTCCAGAATTGACGCATTTCTTCCCGCATGCTTTCTTTTTTCAATCCTTCCTGATGGAATGTAATCGCTGTGCTGTTAGCCTTCGGAATTACCCGAAGCTGGAGAGTTGATTCCTTATCCCAATCTGGAAGTTTCCATGTCATTCGAATATGGGAATCTGGTTTGAATATCCGAATCTCACCGGTGATTCCATCTTTTGTCTCATAAACCGCTTTTTCTTCCAATTTGACAGCATCACCAAGCCAGATTTTCATACCTTCAGCGGAAGTTATCAATTCCCATGCGTCTTCAAGAGGAATAGAAAATGATTTCTGGACACCAATCTGGAAGCCAGTTTCCATTTCCCCGGTTTTTCTTCGCCCAATGTACTTTTCATAAGTATTGGTAATCGTTTGTCCCCACCATGCATTTCCTAATCCGCCATCATCCTGAAGCAAAGCCACTATTTCTTTGTGCGGCAAATCAGAAGCATGTGTGCTATCCAAATAGTCCATCCACTTAACCCAATCATGCTCTGTGGCTTTGATGATAGCCTCATTGGAGATTCCTGAAAGCGCTTCAAGATCTGTATTTGTTTTCATGATCAGGGGTTTGGACTATTAATTGAAATTATTTTCAATTCTCAAATATGATGTGTTTTAATTCAGTTCACTCTTGCCACATCATCCAATTGGATAAGGAATTCATCAGCACTAACATAGCCCACTATCCTCATATCTTCAATTTCACTTCCATCCGGACGCAGGAAAATCCCGGTTGGCGTCCCTCGGACATTCAGGCTGCTGGCAACTGACGGATTTCTGGCAGTATTAACAGACAACCGTTCAAAGTTGCTGTTAAGCATTTGAACTACACGCTCGTCATGAAATGCTTCTGCCTCAAACTTCTTGCACCAGCTACAATAGTCAGAATCCACATACACATAAACAGGCTTCCCACTGTTACCGGCTTCAATAAGAGCAGCATCAAGAGATGTATGAAAATCGAGATCCCCGAGTTTTACAGTATCTCCATCTGGCAGATTACCATCATCTGAGGACAGGAGCCCGGCCTGAAGCAATCCTGATGACTGACCTATTAATATCAATAGCAGAATCGCTATCGGAATTCCAAAAATCAGGATAAAAGCACGCTTATTTTGATCATTCATAGTGTAAACCCCACATAAACAATGTATCGACCTTATTTGAGATCTTCATTCTGGATATGCTTACTTTGCATTAGGTGTAAACATACATTTAGTTTGTGGTTAATAAAAACAGTCGTATCAAGATGGCTAATTGCATGTAGTCCATCTAGAAGTAAAAAAAGCATTTGGAAAGGATGATTCCCCTTTATCCATGTTTCTCCACCAAGAGATCTGAAGATAAAAACTTAGTTATGAATCTTCGTTATGCTTCTGCCTGTAACCCTTCTATAAACAAATTCTACACCAAACGCTGAACAAAGCATAAAAGCCAAGATGAAAAGATCTTTAGGTGAATTGTTCACTGTGTACCAGATCAATGCAAAAAGAGCAATGAAGCAAACAATCGTACCTAATATTGATATCCACCTGTGACTTCCAGTTTTCCGATGCAAGCGAGCGTTAGAAGCGTTTACAGCTCCAAAGAGTATTAGAAATCCAGCACTTCCCATTATTGAAATACTGGAAAGATCAAATATATTTGCGACAAGAAGTGTGAAAGCCGAGGTAATCAGCAGACCCTCAATTGGTCGATTCCATATTTTTTCTTCTAATATTTCAGGCAATTCTCCGTCCTTGGCTATTATGTAACTCACCCGTGAAGCACCATATAATGTTGCATTAATTGCTGAAGCTGTTGATAAGAGAGCTGCAACCGCAACGAGATTGAAACCAAAATTTCCTAAAAAAGGTTTTGCAGCTACAGCAAGAGCATAGTCCTTAGACTGTACTATGGTATCTATTGATACATTCCCAACAGTAACAAGAGCAATTAGTACATAAAGTAAAATTACAAAGATGACTGCTGAATAATAAGCTCTTGGAAGTGTTTTTGCCGGATTTTTCACATCATTTGCCGTGTTTGCTATCAGTTCAAACCCCTCATAAGCCAGAAAAATAATCATTCCTGCAGCTATCAATTGCAACGGATTAGAAACAACTGCGGGTTGGAACTGCTGGGTTTTAACGCTCCAGATGCCTACGCCTATGAATGTCAATAAAATAGCAACCTTAAAACCTACAATCCATTCTTCGGATTTACCAACTACATTTGCACCAATGATGTTTACCACAGTTAATAAGACTATAATGATGCTGGTGAATACATGCCTTAAAATTATCTGATAGGGTTCTGGGAAAAACGTGGATCCATAGCTTCCAAAAGCATAAGCATAAAGGGAAAGCATCACAACATAGCTTAACCATAGAAGAACATTGAGTCCTCCTGTAACCAAACCTGAACCAAACGCCTGATTCAGGAATTCGACTGTTCCTCCTTCTGAAGGATAGCGGACAGACAATTTTGCGTAGGAATATGATGTTAGCAATGCGACTACACCGGCAAACATAAACGCTATCGGCGTCTCCCCTTGCCCAAGTTCAACGGCAAGACCAAGAACTGCAAAGATACCCCCGCCAACCATTCCACCAATGCCTATAGAAACTGCTGACCAATACCCTATAGATTTGTTTTTACCCATCAAATAATCCACACAATAAATTTTGCCTCATATTTTTCGTCTGACCCTGAGAAAAACAAATACAATTCCAAGTATTAACAATGTTGATTTTGGATTTATGAACGGCATCCCTTGTGTTTCCTTATCGACAATGTTATTTCCGTAAATGTGATTACCAGCATAGCCTTCTATATTGATTCCTTTGATGTTATCCAATACGGAATTGTCACTTAGGGTATTATTTGAAGACTCTTCCAGTAATAATCCAAACTGGTTGTTTGAATTAATTTTATTATTGCTAATTGTGTTACCATTAGAAGAAATCAGGGAAATACCATTCTGCTTATTCAAATTAATAGTATTATTTTTCAGCAAATTGTTATTTGAAGCTTCAAAGTCTACACCATCCCGTCCATTCAGGACAATGGAATTGTTAGCCAGCAAATTATCATGTGAACGCTCAAGATAAATACCAACCCAATGACTTGAATTAATACTATTGTCAATAAGGATATTTCCCGAGGAAGATAATAGTCCGACACCGTTTTGGTTATCTGATAGAACATTATGGCTAATATTGCAATTTTCAACACTATCAAGATAGATCCCTGTTTTTTCAGGGCCTTTGGAATCCTTTATGATAAATCCACTGATTGTCACTCCGTCTGCTTTTATATGTAAGATATGTTCGTCCATTCTGGCAGCTTGAATGATAACATCTGATGGATAGTCGGAATTTGCTATGATTGTCAGTTCCTTATCGATATAGATATTCTCAACGTAAGTCCCTGGGTACACTAAAAGTGTATCTCCCTTGCTGGCATTGATTACAGCTTCTTGTATTGTTGAGTAAATTTTGTCTCCACTTTCAGCTACTTTGAGCGTGGATGCAAAAACTGTAGAAGTAGTGGCCAATAAGATAAAAAAGAGAACTAAAACACAGATTACTCCCCTTGCTTTAGAACCCACCAACATAACTCCCCCACTTGAAACAAGGACATAGCAAAAACATCTTGTTTGTACTCAATATTGTAATCTACTCGTATTCAATATAGGTTTTACCAATAGACCAAATGAAAGGGAAAAATATTGAATTATGACTGGGGTGCTGGAATTATAAGAAATCAAAATAGTAATAGAAAGGGGTCAGCATTATTGGCTGAACCCTGTTTTTACTCGTACAATACGTTTTTTTGTTCCATTTATTTCATCGTGTCTTTACTGAATACACGATCTGTCTCCTTTTCTGTATTGCTTCTGGAATCCGTTTCCATCCCCATACCCCTTTCCAAGTCTTAGGGAGTTATCATTGACACCATCGCCATCTTCGTCGATGAAGTTGTTATATGAACGGTCACCGTTTGCATCTACAAAATTGTCGCATAGGCCGTCGCCATCTGCGTCTATGAATGAATTCATTGCCCCCCTTTCCTGCCCTGCAGCCATAGCAGAGACTGCCAGAAGACTTACCAACATGAATGCTACAGCAATCAAACTAAATGTTTTTATTTTCATGATTTAACCTCTTTATATTCTTATGATAGGGTCCAAGCATTTTGTTTTTCTGATGGGATACAGCCTGAACCCTCAATTTCCATAATCTTAAGGGGGAATATAAACATACTTTATTTCATGAAGCTTTTTATGTATATTAGCAGAAAAAAGAAATCCTTTAATGCTTTATTTTAATTGAAATTACTTTATTAGCCTTTAAATTGCTTTTTAAAAAGATTAATATAAATATTTTAAAGAATAGAAGGTCTAAATAGCTTAAATTTTGCATTTATACGCATACATTTTAAGAATATTTTTTACTATTTTCTATAATAGTAGCGTTTTTGAGAGGTTACATAACCCCGATGTATGCATGAAGCGTAATTTGAACAAAATACAAAATAATCCAAACCCAAGACTAGAAAAAATTATCTTATGGGCCTAACCGGATTTGAACCGGTGATCGCCCGGTTATGAGCCGGGCGCTCTAACCAGACTAAGCTATAGGCCCACTGGTTATCAAAAGGAAGAACGCCGCCAACAGGGCTCGAACCTGTGACATTCTGGTTAACAGCCAGACACTCTACCAACTGAGTTATGGCGGCATTGGATGCGAATCATGTCGCGGACTTTCTTAATGTACTAATCAAACTTAAACTTTTTGATTGGAAAGCGGTCCCAGACCGCCATTTGGAAGAGTTGAACCCGGAAAAGAAGCGGTCCCGAATCAATCAAATATAGGTATGGATTCCCCGCAGTACTCACACTTATTCTCATGGGTGATATGATTCTCCTCAACGTCAAAACCACCCCTTTTAATGAGCATCTTTCCACATTTTGGGCAGAAGGTATCTTCGTACATATGCCCGAAAACATTGCCTATATACACAAACTTCAATCCCGCATCAGATGCAATTTCATGGGCCATTTCTATCGTCTCCACAGGCGTTGAAGGAAGATCCTGCAACTGGTAATATGGATGAAAACGAGTGAAATGCACAGGGGTATCATCTCCGAGATTTTCATAAATCCATGCACTTACCTCTTCAAGCTCCTTGCGGGAATCGTTAAGCGTTGGGATGACCAGGTAAACCACTTCCACATGCATGCCTAATTCACGTGCCAGCTTTGCCGAGTCAAGAACAGGCTTCAGTTTAGCTCCGGCAATTTTATGGTAAAATTCTTCGGTAAATGCTTTGATATCAACCCTGAAAGCATCAAGATAAGGTGCAATTTGACGAAGTGCTTCGGGAGTTATGTAACCGTTGGTTACATAAACCGTAGCCAACCCGGCTTCTTTTGCAAGTTTGGCAGAGTCGTATGTATACTCATACCAGATTGTAGGCTCATTGTAAGTCCATGCAATACTCCGGCACCCTGTTGCAAGAGCCCTGTCTACTGCCTGTTCAGGAGTAATTTCTACAGACATTGCCTCATCAATGTTTACCTGGGAAATAGTCCAGTTCTGGCAATGTTTGCATCTGAAATTACAGCCAATTGTCCCAAGGGAATAAGCAAGAGTTCCCGGATAAAAATGGAAAAGAGGCTTCTTTTCAATAGGATCTACTGCTTCACTTGAAACGGTGCTGTATATTAGACTGTATAATACACCTTCACGGTTCTGTCGCACTCTGCAAATACCCGTCTTCCCCTCTGCAATCTTACACCTGTGGTTACAAAGATTACATTGGACTTTCAGATCATCAAGTTTCTCGTAAAACATCGCTTCCTTAAGCATTTCCCTAACCCCCATAATAACAAGTCATGGAGACTTAAAAATATACCTGAAATCCGGAAAAATATATTTAGAAAATACCGCTTGACACACCGACTTTGCTTTCCTTAAGATAAAGTTCCAGCGAACCTGATGGGGAAATGGCGATACTGGCAAAGTCAGTGCCTTCAGTAATAGTAAAATCCGTAGAATAAACCAGACCTGCGGAAAGCGCAGAACTGTTGAAATACTCTGCCCATGAAGAAGGGTAACTAGAGTTTATTGAAATCGTCACATTCGTGAGAGGTTCATTGTTGTTGAATTTCCATACGGAACTGCGGGAATCAAACCTCACATCCTGAGTACCACTACTGCTTACCGATCTTGTATCCCCGACAAGACTAATTGAATTCACATTAACACTGTAATCATTCCCGAATACATTGTTTATGTAAACAGGGGGAGACTGTTTCATAATTGATCGGTTTTTCTGGGAAACAATTAATGCACCGTTTTCATAAACCAGAACCTGATCAACGTAGTAGTTATTATTTGAAGTATAGATAACAGAACCCCGATCTGTCAGATTGAAAGTATAAGTGTTGTTAGTAGCCGTATTGCTTGCCACGATTTTCATACTGGTAATATCATCATTAATTGATAGTGAACCGCTGGATTTGCTCGCGCCAACTACAGGAATATACCCACCACCCATGGTTATCGGTACACTGAGAGACACCGTGGAATTTGGATCAATCGATGTGGAAAGAGCAATTAAATCTCCGTTTGTCTTCAAACGGGACATGTCTTCATAAACATCATCCATGTGGGCACGCTCAGCATCCGCTTTCCATTCAGGAACATAACTTACATTAAAAACCGCCAATATGGAGACAAGTAATCCCAACAGCAAGACAGCAGAAAGGACTGTCGAAATACCTGAGTCCGATTTTTGAAAGCGACGCGATTGCATGATACCGATTTCCACTAATATATTCTCCGAAACTTCTTTCACTTCATTTAATCTGATTTTCTTATACGGCTTAGTTTACTTATAAAAACTGGGTGAACACAAAATATGCTGAGAGCACCATGATGACTGAATGCTTAACACCTGCAGAGATGGAACCAGAACCCATTTTTCCTGCAACAAGCCCTGAACAAAAACCCTGGATGAGCGTTGCATGGAAGAAGAGCAACGTGAAAGCATCCATATTAAATCCAAAATTAATAGGCATTCCGGAACCAGCATCCTCTGCACCTGTCGGTAAAGCCGGGAGGAAAAATGCCGCCAGTACATACACGATAAACAGGAAAACGAAAAACGAGATATAAACTATGAAAACATAGACAAGCATCTCGGATGCCCGCTCTTTCTTAAGCTGGTTCTCAAGATCCGCTTCTGAAGACGCAATATTCAGCACACTGATAACATCACTTGTGGATTCACTTGCCTTTATAATGAGAGTAATTATCCTGCTATTAAGATCGGTGCGAATCCTGTACTCAAACTTCCTGAGCACTTCAACGAGATTTGAACCCCAGGAAATGTGCTCAACCATCCTTTTAACTTCGGAATGCAATACCCCGATTTTTGATCTTGATACCAGGGAAATAGCATCTACAAGCAAAATTCCTGCTTCGTTTATGCTGGCCAGACGTTTAAGGAAATCTGGCAATTCATTTTCAACTTTCCGTAACCAGTAAGCATGAGTTTCATAAAAAACTATGAAAGGTGTTGCAATTATCAAAAATGAAAAAATAACGTAATCGTCAATCATTGAAGCAACTTCGATATTAAGGCTCTGCAACTGAAGGGAACTGAAATTCAATTGTAACAGTATATCCCTGAATCCCCATAGTGAATAAAGGAGATAGAGACTTGCAATGGGAACTGTTACATAAAATGAGTAGCGAGGATTATTGCGCAACAAATCAAATGGATTAAGAAGCTTACTTTTAATATTGGAAATGCGATACTGACGGCTTATTTCTTTTAAAATTTCCATATCACTGGCATTTGCAGGAATGACTTTTACATCATCAAACTCATCGAGAACCTCGGATAAAATGTACATTTTCGGGGAAATCAATTCGTCTGAAATAGTGGAGAGAAAAACGACGAACAGAATTGTGCCTATGGGGATCATTACATAGACGAGTGTGTAAAGGACGGATAGGGAATCTGATCCCAGGAACCCCAGGACGACCAGAATTGTCATGAGAAACACAGGACCTACCACAAAAACCGTGATATATATTTCCGCCAGTATTCCCAGGGTTTCCAAAAATGCTTTTTGCTCCCTCGCAGCTATTAGCCTGTATTGCTCGGACTTACTCCTTAAATATGCAGTCAGATCCCCACCACTGGCAACTACTGAAATTAAACCATCAACTAAATTCTTAAATTTTTCAGAAGGAGAAATGATACTCGCATTTTTCAATGCACCTATCAGATCCATGCCAAAATATTCGACGTCACGGATAATGTACCCGAATTCCTCGGCTGAAACCCCGTAAACATGCTGTTGCTTACTCAGAGAACGCATCATCTCCATGAGATTCATACCGCCTCCACGGCTCAGGGCATAAAGATAGGAAACCGAATGATTAAGTGAAATATCCAGATAAGCGGTTCTTGTAGCTGATATAATAGAAGGATACCGCATTATCAGGAAATGAGTGGCTAATATCCCCCCAAAAAGGAAGAATAAGGATATAAGAATCGCAACCCAAAGTTGCAGATTGGCAGGAACATTAGAATTTCCATATAGAATCAATTTTGCAACAGTGGAACTAAAAAGACAGAGAAGTAAACCGATTATAAGTGACATGAAATAAGCCAGAGAAGCATATTGTTCAACAGGAACGGGGATTCTGGCACTCCTTAAGAGAATCTCCAGTGAGTCATAACTATGCCTGTGATCGCGGATATAAGTTCCAAACAATTTATAGGATATATTTGTCAGGAAATCCATCAAAGCACCTTTTACACACTACTTTCAAGGAGTTCTTCAAGTGTTTCGTTTTCAATGGAATCCATTACAATATCAGGAGAGGTTGAATACGTCTTTACAAGAACAGACATCTTTACATAGTCACGAATGTTCTTCTCTATCATGTATTCAAGTATTCTTGAACGTTCCTCAAATTCTTTCTGAAGCCTCTCTTCCGTCCAACCACGTTTTTGTACTATTTTCTTCAATAAATGTGAATGGCCATTCCTATGGAAAACATCATTTGCAGGATCCCACTGGTACAATTCATTTATCTTTAAGTCGCCGGATTTTGGATCTATTCCTGTAAATTCAACAATGGAACTGGCCCGTCTTACTTTTGTCTCTCCCACAAAGGCCTGCTTCTGGATACAGAGAATGTCAAGTGACTGCAGCATTACATGAGGAACATTGATAGGTTCGCTTTCCAGCCTGTTTACAACTGTCTGTACATCTCCTGCATGTATCGTGGAATAGGTCGTGTGTCCCGTGGAAAGCGCCTGGAAAAGGGTTAATGCTTCCTTACCCCTTACCTCACCGACTATAATAGTTTCAGGCCTCTGCCTGAGTGCAGATCTTAAAAGATCATACATTGTGACCTCACCTGCAGTTGTTCTTGCAATTGATGCCCTTGTGACGCCTGCAATCCAGTTGTCATGGTAAAGCATAATTTCCCTTGTGTCCTCAATAGACACTATTTTGGAAAGAGGTGGAATGAAAAGGGAGGTTGCATTGAGTATTGTGGTTTTCCCTGATGCAGTGCCTCCTGCAAATATTGCACTGAAACCATTTTCAATTGCCATCCAGAAATAAACCATCATCTCAAGATTACAGGTTCCAAACTGGATTAGATCTATCGGAGTGATAGGGTCTCCACGGAACTTTCTGATGTTAAAAGAACTTCCACGGGTAGTTATCTCACGCCCCAGTGTTGCCTGAAGCCTGGAACCATCAGGAAGGGTGGCATCAACAAGAGGTTCACTGATCGAAATGTGCTTCCCTGAGCGCTGACAGAGAGTTATGACAAAAGAATTCAGCTTTTCTTCATTGAACGAAATATTGGTCTCGATGTTCAGGTACTTCATATGATACAGGTAAATAGGTATGTCAACCCCGTCACAGGAAATATCCTCAATAAAAGGATCCATCAACAAGGCATTGATTCTTCCGAAACCAAGAAAATTTCGCCTCAGGAAATACAATATTTTGTACTTGGACAGAATATCAAGAGGTATGTGATAGCGCTTGAAAAGGGTAAGTGCCTTTGTTATCAAAATAATTTCACGATCAAAATCAACTTTCATATCGTTTATCGTCAGAACATCTTTGAGATCGTTGTAGGTACGCTCAAGGATTTCCTTTTCATAGGCAGAAAGAACCGGTTCGACTACATGATAATACTTCAAACCGTTTTTTTCTAAAATACTGATATAAACATAGGGTTCATCAACCCAATACCACTCTACCTGAGTAAATCCTTCAGGAACGTCAAACTCAACTAAAGGGCCATCTGCAGCGGGATCATAAACAGGGATAGTTTCAAAAGAATCTTTCCAGAATGCCAGTTTTCCAAAAGTACCGGATTCCTGATAACTTCTCGTATTATATTCGCGGATCTTCGCGTCTAAACCATTCATGAAATTTCCCTTCAACAGCTATTGATTCAATTCTCAATATAAGTGAGAAAGGATACATATAAAAAGGTTTGGAAGTTACTGCGGAAAAAGAGTAAAAGGCTCAGTATTTCCTACTGAGCATGTAATCGGCAATTTCCAGAAGAATCTGCCGGGCTTCAGAATCATCAAGAATGTCAAGTTTAGCTTTACCCTCTTTCAGATAAGACTCCGCCAAATTCCTGGCATAAGGAAGAGAACCGGATTCTTCCAGTATTGAAACGGCGTTCTCGATTTGTTCTTTTGTAGCGCTTCCTTTCCCGAAGACATCGAGTTCTACACCATCATTAAGAGCGTGGATAGCAATCAATGTCTTTTTACCTTCCATCAGATCGCTTCCCCGAACCTTACCAAGGACATCTTCAGGGGTAATCAAATCGAGAACATCGTCATGTATCTGGAAGCTTACACCTGTAAGAATACCAAAATCATAAAATGCATCCGCAACTTCGTCAGAAGCTCCTCCCAGGAGTGCACCCATCTTGGCGGCTGCACCATAGAGCACGGATGTTTTCTTCTTGATCATTTCGAGGTATTCTTCCTCTGTTACATCATCACGATCTTCAAATTCGATGTCAAGCCATTGTCCTTCACAAATTTCAGTACATGTGCGGGATAGCAACTGGACACATTTGATGAGGCTTTCTTTGTCCATGTCCATTTCAGAAAGGATTTCAAAAGCCCTTGAGTAAAGGGTATCACCGGCAAGAATGGCTCCGGCATCGCCCCATTTCACGTGAAGTGCTGGCATTCCCCTGCGAATGTCGTCACTGTCCATGATGTCATCGTGAATGAGTGTGAAATTATGAACAAGTTCTACAGCAACAGCTGCTGGAATAACTGATTCGGAATTTCCACCGACTGCTTCTGCAGCAAACATAAGAACTGCTGGCCTGAGACGCTTGCCTCCTGCATCAGGAAGATAGCGTGTAGCTTTGTAGAGTTCTTCGGGGTGGGTTACGGGAAGATAAGTTTCAATTCCCTTATCCACAAGTTTGCTTCTTTTTTCGATTTGAGCGAATAAATCCATATTGGTCCCAACCATAGTCTATTACTCTTCAATATATAATTCTTCACCATTTCTCAGGAGGTGGGTATTGTGACCGAGTTCATAACCCGCATCTTCAGCCATCTCAAGATAGGCACTGTGCATGGTGAGGGTACCATGAGCAGGAATGACGTGTTCCGGTTTTATCAACCTGAGCAATTCCCAGTGATCTTCCCTGTAAGCATGTCCTGAAACGTGAACATTATCGTAAATACGGGCGCCTTTCATCTTGAGCTTGGTTTCAAGAGCATACCTGTTAGCCTGTGTCATAGGTGTAGGAATTACATTGGCTGAGAAAATAATGCGATCCCCAGATTCAATCTGGTAAGCGGTATCCCCGTTTGCAACCCTTGAGAGAATGGCTCCGGGTTCTCCCTGATGTCCTGTAACAATCGGAAGGTATTTGTCCTTGCCTTTTTCCATGATTTTCTTAAAGGCACGGTCAATTTCCTTGCGTTGCCCATAGATTTCAACATTATCTGGAAGTGTTATGTATCCAAGTTCCTTAGCAGTAGTAAGATACCGGTCCATAGAACGGCCCATAAGCACTGGAATCCGGCCCATTTCTTCAGCAAAGTGTACAATGGAATTAATCCTTGAGATATGGGATGCAAATGTTGTAACAATCATTCCAACATCTGATTCCTCGGTACCCAACAGTACATCCTTTACCATATCATGAGCAATTCTTTCAGATGGTGTTTTTCCGGCACGTGTGGCATTGGTACTTTCAGTAATCATAGCCAATACGCCTTCCTCACCAAGTGCCCTTAGCCTGTCAAAGTCTGGTGGTTCTCCAAGAGTAGGAGTCCTGTCGAGCTTAAAGTCACATGCATAAAGAATAGCACCACGGGAAGTGTGCACAGCTACAAATACTGAATCAACAATACTGTGCTGAACTCTTATCAGTTCAATATAGAGATCGTCACTGATCTGGTAGGTTCCACCTGCCTCAATCGGGATAATCCTGTTTCTGACACCGAATTTCCTCTCGGAATCTATCTGGTGCTGAATTAGGGCTGTAGTATAGGGAGTACCGATAATTGGCGCAGCATACCTGTGTGCAAGTTTGGAAATCGCACCAATGTGATCAAGGTGACCGTGCGTACAAACTATTGCACACACATTCCCATTGATTTCCTTCATGATAGTATCATCGGGAATTGCGCCCATCTCAATTAGCTCAAGAGAGTGCATCTTATCAATTTCTACATCCTCATGGATTTGTACCCTGTCAAGACGCAGTCCCATATCAAGAATAATAACCCTGTCATCAACTCTGATGGCAGTCATGTTGCGACCCATTTCATTGTAGCCGCCAACCGCAATTATACCTATTTCTGTCATTTAATTCCTCAGTTAAAATTTTCCTTTTTCAAAAATCCAAAGCCCTGCGGTACCTTTTACCGCTGTTTCTAAATTCATGAATGTGATATTGTGTTTCATATATCGAAACCACGTTGTTTTATGTATTCCAGTGTTTTTCCTGTGACTGCCACCGGACAATTCGTTTTTAGTGATTCAACGTCGCCACAGCCGCAAAGGAACATGGCAACCTTAAGCTCTTCAAACATTTTTTCGAGACGCTCTTTTACGGCCTCTGCATCATTAAGGGCCGGGCCAACAAACGGGAGAGCTGCACTTGCAACATCCGCACCAATTGCCATGGATCTGGCAATGTCAAGCCCTGTTCGTACGCCACCTGTTGCAATCAGTGGAAGGCCTACACGACATTCAACAAGACTGGATACTGTGGGTATTCCAAAATCCCAGAACAATTCGCCAAGATCCTCGAAGAGGGTGTCGTTGCGCTGTCTTGCCCGATAAACTTCCACGCCTGCCCAGCTTGTGCCGCCAACGCCTCCTACATCAATTGCTGACACACCTGCTTCTTTGAGAAGATTGGCATCTTCCCTCGAAATTCCGGCACCTGTTTCTTTCACAATAACAGGAACATTGAGTGAACAAATCTCCTCTATCGCTTCAAGACATCCGGTTGCATCCCTATCACCTTCCGGCTGAATTGCTTCCTGCAGGAAGTTCAGATGTACCGCCAGAGCATCTGCATCCAGCATATCAACAAGTGATTCCGCTATTTCAATCCCATATTCCTTAATCTGGGCAGCACCGACGTTTCCGTAAACGAAGGCATCAGGCGCTTCTTCCCTGACAACTGTAAAGGACTCTTTCTGGGATGAGTCCTCAATGGCAGCACGCTGGCTACCTACACCAATTCCTATTCCCAGCTCACCTGCAGCTTTTGCAAGGGCTGCATTCACAGGTGTTGTGGCAGGATGTCCACCGGTAATTGATGCAATCAAAAACGGAGCTTGCAATTCCTTGCCAAGGAATTTGGTTGAAAGATCAATGTTATCCATATCAATTTCCGGGAGAGCACGATGAACGAGTACAATATCATCAAAACCCGGTTTACTGTTTCTTGCTTCCACAGGTTTTTCCGCACAAAGTTTCATGTGTTCAATCTTTCTCTGAGAAGTGCTCATGCTAACCCCAACTGAATTTCATTCTGAACTGTCTGATATGGCAGTACCTATTTCCTTACCACTTAAAAAGTTAAGGACGTTTCCATCAATTTTTGCATTGAAAATATACGCTGTCATGGAACGGCCATGGCACATATCAAGGAGCTCACGTACCTTGCCGAACATCCCACCAGTAACATCGGTGCTGGCAGATCCTCCAAGACAGGCTTTGATGTCATCAAAATTATCGTTTGTTATAAGTGGAATTGGTTTTCCGTTTTCATCAAGCACACCATCTTCTGCACTTCCAAGACCAATTCTGTCAGCCTCAAGAGCAAGTGCAAGATATGGAAGAACCTGATCTCCTGAAACTATGGAAACACCTTTAGTGGTGTCCATCACAACATCCCCGTGGAGTACAGGGACAATGCCTTTCTCAAGCATAATATGAATCGGATCAAGGAAAGAAGACGATATGCGACCGTCAGTTGTGGTAAAACAGTCCATAGAGTGCACGCCTGCTGCCATTACTCCTGACTCATTTAGGGCATCTACAACAACGGAATTCAGAATTTCAACTGAACGGTGGGTCAAAACAAGTCCTTCCGCATTGAAATTATCCACAAGGGAGTAGCGGTGGGCAAGAGGATGGCCAAAAGAACCTGCACCATGAACTACTATCATTTTTCCTTTATAGGAACTTACTTCCTTTGCAAGCCTGTTAATTTCATCTTTCAGGGCAACGCCTTCATCTGCATTCTTGTCGGTAATTACACTGCCACCGAATTTCAAAATAGTTAATTGTGAATTTCCGGTCATTTTATTCAATCCTTACTCCCTGACCTGTAAATTTAGTAATAAGAGAAACACCACCAGCTTCAGAAATCGCCTGGCTGACATCTTCAACTTTATCTTCGGGTGCAATCGCAACCATGCAACCTCCTCCTCCGGCACCTGTAATTTTTGCACCGAAAGCGCCTGCGTTACGTGCTGCATAAATCAAACTGGAAAGTTCCGGACAGTTTACTCCAATGGAATCCAGAAGACCCTGATTTACGTTCATCAGTTTTCCAACTTCTTTATAGTCCTTTACAGCAAGAAGAGTTTCCCCCCTGATAGCAGTGTTTCCGATAGTGGAAAAAATTGGTGATATTAATTCCGGATAAGCATCCTTGAGAGCGGATACATTGGATACAAGTTCCTTTGTCGAGGAAAATACATTGGTATTTCCTATAACAACTCCACAATCCAGCAAATCCAAATGTTTGCGATCGGGAATCATTACAGTACCTCCCATTGTGCAAACATATGTATCAGTAGGACTCGCTGCGCCCTGAACCTGTATTTCAATTTCATGTCCGATTGAAGCTATCTCTTCAAGAGATAAGTCCAGTCCAAGCAAGTTATCAAGCCCTTTGAGTGTTGCAACCGTAACGGCAGCTGAAGAGCCAAGACCAGAACCAATTGGAATATCCGATTCTACGTGGACTTTGATTCCTTCAAAAGGAGACATCGCCCGTACTTTTTCAAGGACTTCCGAAACATAGGGATGAACGGAATAGTCAATTCCTGTAGTTCCAAGAGGCGATTCAATTAAAACTGAATCATTTTCCTCGACGGTAATGTGTGTCCTTATGTCCACAGCACAGCAAATGGCATTTTCACCATAAACAACCGCATGCTCGCCAAAAAGATACACTTTGCCAGGTGCTGAACAGGTAACCATTTATTAATACATCCCGCCTTTTACAATTATCTCAATCAACAACTATTGATGCATAGCCAACTACTGCAGAATAATCACCGGATACATCCCCGCTTGTTGCATACTTCAGAAGCTTTGCAGAGGTTGCACCCATTTCCTTTGATGCCGCAAGCATAGCTGCTATTGGACCATATCCACATGCAGATGCATTGAGTTCTACAATACGCTTGTAAAATTCCTCAATGTTCATTTCTAGAATAGCTTCAATAAGAGTTTCATCTTTTCCCTGAGCCTCTTCCTGTGGTTCGTAGTGAGTAAAATCACTGGAAGCAATGAATACAACATCCCGCCCCAGTTCTTTGGCAGCTTTTGCAACTTCCCGGCCCACTTCCACAGCAGTATCCATATCCTGCATTCCAAGGCAGATTGGAAGGATCTTGAAATCATCCCCAAACCTGTATTGCAGGAAAGGAATCTGGACTTCGATTGAATGCTCATATCTATGAGCTACTTCATCCATATCAACAATGCTTCCGGCAAGCTTCTTGCAAAGCTCAAAATCAGTTGCAATATCCCCTATAGGAGTTGACCAGTCGTCACAGGAAAGAGCTACTGGAGAACCATATCCGGTATGATTTGGTCCGAAAATCACAAACGTTTCAGCCTTAGGAAGGCGAGCATAGGAATTAGCTGCTACTTCACCTGAATAAACATATCCTGCATGAGGAACGATTACTCCTTTTACAGGAGTCTCACTTAGTTCCAGCCCCCTGAAACAACGCCCCAGCTCTTTCTTCAAGGAACGTGGAGCCAATGGATAAAACTGTCCGGCTACTGTTGGTTGTCTCATACTATCTATCCCCTATAAGAGATAGACTCCAATATATAAGTAGTATGCAAAGGACTCATGGGAAAAAGGTAAAAAAGGACTTCAGAGGCCTGCCTCGAAGTCGCTCATTTCGTAGTTGAAAGGAATGTTCCTGTCAGCTGCAACTTCCCTTGCGAGAAGCCAGTAAATAAGGGACAGGGCTTTTCTTCCTTTGTTGTTTGTTGGGATGACTACATCCACATTTGAAGTCAGGTTGTTGGTATCACAAAGGCCCACTACAGGAATTCCGATATCAACAGCTTCCTTAATAACCTGTGCATCTCCGGCAGGATCTGTTACGAGTACCACATCTGGCTCGAAGAATCCTTCAACTGCCGGATTGGTAAGTTTACCAGGGATAAAACGTCCTACCATAGATTTTGCGCCAATTGCTTTGGAGAACATTTTTGCAGGGAACTGGCCATACTGCCTTGCAGATACAACGAGTATCTGGGACGGATCATATTTTGCAAGGAATTGTGCTACTTCCTTAATTCTTCTGTCAGTGGACTGGATGTCAAGTACATACAGACCATCTGTGCGTACCCGGTAGACGAATTTCATCATGTCCTGGGTTTTCTGCTGTGTACCGATGTGAACACCTGCTGCAAGGTATTCATCGATAGGAACCAGTGATGTGGAGTCTGCTGAGGTGGACTTGTCTTCCTCTTCTTCAGCCACTGCCTCCTGTACAGGCTGTTCTACTTCTTCTTCAACTATTTGTTCAATATCTTGATCCTGTGTTTCTTCCATTTAGTTCACCTCATTATTGGGAGTCTGCACGTTTAACGGTAATAGGGATCACACCTTCCTCATATTCAAGTGTGGCAATTTTTAAAGGATCATCACTGTCTACATCGAGAAGTATCGGTGCCTCCATTGATATCTGAAGGGACCTTGATCCAATAATCCTCGCACGTTCATATCTTGTATAATTCTGTTTGCTCAAATGATCACCCTTAGAGGAATAAGTCTGCGGAAAATATGCATACATTTAAGTAAGTATGTCTAAAAAAGTCCGGAATTTGTTATTTTCTTTGAAATAAATATGGGTTTATTCGGAATCCCTCCGAATATGGTCTTTAAACGAAACATCGCCTATACCAGATTTGGCCGTAAAGGGTATGGGACCGCTGAGATTCGAACTCAGGTACCGGCGTCCCGAACGCCGAAGGATGGTCCAGGCTACCCTACGGTCCCTTTTACTGGTATGGCGAGACAACTTCAACGAGCTCAACATGAGTGAGTATCATACGCCTGCAGCAATACCGGCTGATACCAAGATCATCAAGTACTGATGCTGGGTCTTCGCCGCCATCTACGCGACGTTTGAACTCTTCCCAGCTGTTTGCAATGACTTTGCCACATGTGAAACAGCGAACAGGAATCATGTAAAAGCCTCACCTATAAGATTTCTGATACCTTGCACGTGCACCCGGACCGCCTGCTTTCTTGGTTTCCTTCTGTCTGGAATCGTTTACCAAGAGACTACGATCATAAGCCATGAATGCATCACGCAGGGATGTATCGTTTGTCCATTCGATAATGCCTCTGGCAATTGCAGTGCGAACTGCATTTGCCTGACCCATGATGCCACCGCCCTGCACCTTTACATCGATATCAATGTCGGATGCGGAGTCGCCTGCAAGCATGAGAGGCTCCATAATTTTAAGCTTTGCATAGAGAGGTTCGAAGATTTCGACAGGTTTCTTGTTGACGCGAACTTTGCCGGCACCCTTACGAACTGTTGCACGGGCAATTGCAGTCTTTTTCTTACCCGATGTATTACAAACTTTGGTGGACATGTATTAATCTCCTTTAGAATTTAGACCCTAACTTGTGGCTTAAAGTGCCAACAGTCATGTATTTGCCTGTACTGAGACGTTCAATGCTTGCTTCTTCGAGTGTTGTGAGTTCTTTTCCTTGTAACTCATCAGGTACACCAACATATACCTTAAGACGTCCAAAAGCGTCCCTTCCCCTTGATTTCTTATAAGGGAGCATTCCTCTTACAGTTCTCTTAACAATACGGTCGGGCCTCTTTGGGAAATAAGGACCCCATTCTTTAGAACCAATGGTTCTCTTGTCCTTGTAGTCACCAAATGTTGTTAATTTAGAACCGGAAATTATAGCATTTTCAGCATTTACTATAAAAATAGTCTCTCCGGCAAGCAGTCTTTTTGCAACTGTGCTGGCAAGCCTGCCCATGATAAGTCCATCAGCGTTAATAACAGTCATTAAGATCACCTTTTTATCTCAGAATCCTGATACCGGAACCCTTTGGGTTCTCAGCCATCAACTCTTCGATGGTCATGATTTTACCACCGGCACCTGCGATCTTATCCTTTGCTGAAGCACTAAAACCGAGTGCTCCTACTACTACAGAATGACCGATTTCCCCGGCGCCTAATACCTTACCCGGAACAAGTACAACTTCATCAGCATCAGAATGACGGTTCAGTTTGCTGATGTTTACTTGCGCATAGTTTTGCCTTGGGGATTCAAATCTCCTGGCAATATCTTTCCAGATTGGAGCGTCTTCCTGAAATGCCTGTTCCCTTAGTGCAGAGATTAATGCCGGCATCCTTGGATCGGTCTTCTTAGCTACTATTTTTTGAATTCTTTTGCTCATTATGCTCCTCCGCAAGAGTAGATCTTACTCACGCAAAATCTGCGTTCGAACATAGGTAATACTGAATACAGAGTGGGTTGTAATTACATTACTACTACATAAAGATTATGTGCAGTGCTCAACCAGTGGAAAGTTTCTGCTGGACCTGCTCATAAAAAACATCCATATTGCAACCCAATTCCTTCCCCACAAGAAAAGCAGCAACCTCCAGATCTATCATCTCTGAAAGTTGTTCCTGAAACAGGTTTACTTTTGCGACGATTTCCCGGAGTTCCAGATTACTGCAAGCCGCAATATACTGGAGCATTTTGTCAATAAGGAGTGTTTTCTTAAGCAAATCGCCGGAGGGATGGAAATCCCTGGGAATTGTTATTGTAGATGGATCAAAAGTTGGGGATATAAACCCATCCTTCTCACTAAGAAGTCCTGATCCAGTTGCTAATTCCCGTAATGCGGAAGCTTGCTGCGGAGAGATCCATTTTAGATCGAAAGAAAGAGAAAAATCAAAATCCCTGACAGAAATCGAAGCGGTACCACTACGTTTAAACGGCGCTGCTACAACGTAAACCAATTCATCCATCAGGATCCACGCCGAAGCTCATCAATAATAGTATCCGCAATCCTTCCACATTCGGTTCTGCCAGGACCATCGATGTGGTTAATACGGAATGTCAGGATGTCGCCCTCAAGAATGGCACGCACAAGGAAAATATCACCTTTAAAGGGTACCCGATTATATTTACCATCAAGATAGCTATATTTCAGTGATACCCGGAAATCAATGGTACCCTGAGGTTCTATAGTGTCTATAATGGAATCCACGTTTCGGTAATTCAAAGGAGAAAAGTCAAGTCCGTTTGTGACCACTTCTACTCCAATTTCACGACGGGCCTGAATACGATATCCTTTCCGGGATACGGATTCCGTTACAAACATCCCGAATTTACCGTCAATCCCTGCTATTACCTTTACAAGAAAAGGAAGATCCGCATAGTAGCGATTCCTCTGTTCAAACTCCACTTCCCTATGCGGAAACCGATGATATATCCTTTTCTTCATAGTATCCAAATCCGTATTTTTCAATGGATTATAGAGAAACAAGCTTTGCGTCAATAATGCCATCAATGTGCCTTATCTTCTCCAGAATGTCTTCTGAGATCTCAGAATCAACGTTCAATGCCATTATAGTCTTTTCGCCGATTGGTACACGACCTACCTGCATGCCGGAGATATTGATATCATTCTCACCAAGAACAATGCAGCATGGACCAATAACGTTGGGCCTGTTAATATGAGTGGATACGACCATGTAGCCTGTTGGAGCAAGGTCAACCCTTTGCCCGTCTATCATAATGATGCGAGGTTCGTCTGCTACAACTGCACCGGTGATTGATTTTGAAATTGAATTCTTGCTGAGTTTAATCTTAATGCTTGATGCATATTCCTCTGATTTCTCAGATTTGCTTTCAATAACTTCTACATCCCGGGCTTTTGCAATCGCAGGAGCGTTGACATAATTAACAGATGCACCCATTGCAGTTCCCAGAATGCCTTTCAGGGCTGCAAGTGTAAGATGCCTGGAGTCCTTTTCTGCAATTTCCCCATTATAGGAGATCTCAACTTTCTCATAGTTGCCATCCATTAACTGTGAAACTGCACTGCCGAGAGTTTCTATGAGATTTATGTAAGGCGCAAGAGTTGCTACAAGCTCAGGTTTCAGGGATGGAATATTTATGGTATTACGCGCCTGTCCGCCACCTAAAACGGAGATTACTTCCTCGGCAACGGAAACTGCAACATTTACCTGTGCCTCTTCGGTAGAAGCACCAAGATGAGGAGTGACTACTACATTATCAAGGTTTACAAACTGGCATTCCGTAGGCGGTTCACTTGTGAAAACGTCCACTGCAGCACCGGCAATCTTTCCGCTTTTCAGTGCATCAGCGAGAGCATCCTCATTAATAATGCCACCACGGGCGCAATTGATGACCCTTGCAGTGGGTTTCATCAGGGCAAACTGATCAGCATCAAGGATGTTCCTTGTATCCTTTGTGAGAGGAGTATGAACGGTAATGAAATCAGCGCGTTTTGCAATATCGTCGACCGTTGTAAGCTCAACACCCATATCTTTTGCACGGTCTTCAGTGACGAATGGATCATAACCAAGTATGTTCATTTCAAGGCCCTGTGCCCTCTTTGCAACTTCGGCACCGATACGACCAAGACCTATTACACCAAGGGTTTTGCCGTTGACTTCAACACCCATGAATTTCTTACGTTCCCATTTTCCGGCTTTCATGGAAGCATCTGCACGGGGGATATTACGGGCCATTGAAAGCATCATGGCAACAGTGTGTTCTGCTGCTGAAAGCATGTTGCCTTCCGGAGCATTGACAACAATAATACCTTTTTCAGTGGCGGCTTCTATATCAACATTGTCAACGCCTACCCCGGCACGTCCGATAATCTTCAGGTTATCAGCGGCATGAATTACACGTGCCGTTACCTGTGTACCACTACGGATTACAAGGGCATTGAATTCGCCTATTTTTTCAACCAGTTCGTCTTCGGAAAGACCGGTTGAAACATCAACATCAAAATGCTCTTTAAGTTTTGAAATACCTTCTTCAGATAATGAATCGCTAACCAGCACCTTCATGATAAAAATCTCCATGATATGACAGTGATATCAGTCACCTGGAACTGAATAGTTCCCAATGACCACAGAAACAAGATAGGATCGATACTATAAATATATCTAACTGTTGCAGACTGCAGTCACCTGACAGCTACAATTTTTCAAAAAATGAGTCTTAAGAAGTTCTTAAGACTATTTATTTCATGTAAAGACCGCACTTACAGGAACCTTTGGTTTCAACGTCCCTTGCCCTTGCTGCACATGGACAAATGATCTTCTTGTCCTTTTCAACGTCACCGGTCCTTTTCTGACAGAAGCAATACCATTCACCAAATTCACGCTTGTTCTTTGCTATATTCTTAACAGCAGTGGAAATAATATCATATTCAGTGTTTAGCCTGTATCCGGTAGTCTCTGCATTCTTTTTGGAACGCTCATAAAATTCAGTTTCGAGATCGTCATAGAATTGCATATTTTATTCTCCTTTAAACAAAATGTGTTACTCTCAATTTAATGTATCGTTGGATTCGCTTTTTGCGATTTCTGCAAGCCTTATGCCAAGTTCCTGGCAAGCCTGCAAATCATCATGGGTTGGTTTAAACTTAATCTGGAGTGCATCCTCCACAAGTTCAACCTTAAATTTTTCAAGATTTTCGGTCATCTGTTTGGTGGCACCGCCACCCCAGCCGTAAGATCCAAAAACAACAGCCTTTTTACCCTTGGGGTTTAGGCCCTTAAGATAGGTCAAAAAACCACCTAATGTGAAAAACATACTGTTGTGCATTGTTGGAGACCCAAGCGCAAAAACCGGTGCATCCATTATTTCCTTAACCAGCATACTCCAGTCGTTCTTACGAAGATGGAACAGATGTGCTTCTACCCCGGTATGTCTTACTCCTTCAGCAATAGCACGGGCCATTAGCTCGGTGCTTCCCCACATGCTATCATATATCACAAGCACCTTTGGTGCGGTTTTCCCTGATGCCCAGTTAACATAGGCATTAATTATCTTATCAGGACAACTGCGCCAGATTATACCGTGTGACGGAGCAATCATATCTATAGGAATATCGAGCTTATGCAACTGTTCCACATATTTCAGAATACGGGAACCAAAAGGCATGAGAATATTGGCATAATAGATCTCTGCCTCATCCATTGCATCCGAACCTACTTCATCATCAAACCTGTGTGATGTGGCCAGATGTTGTCCAAATCCATCATTCGAGAAAAGGATATGATCCTCCTTGAGATAGGTTTGCATGCTGTCAGGCCAGTGAAGCATAACGGTTTCAATGAACATAAGATTCCGTTTTCCAATGCAGATTTCCGAACCGGTTTTCACAGTTTCGAATTTCCAATTCGCACAGCCGTCAATTTCATAATATCCAAGGAGACCAGTTTTTCCCTTTTCCGTGGAAATAATGGTAGCATCCGGACACAGCCCCATAATTGCCGGAAGGGAGCTTGAATGATCCCTTTCCACATGGTTGGAAACAACATAATCGATCTCTGAAGGATCAATAATACGGCTGATATTTTCAATCAATTCACCGGAAAACTGATCCTTTACAGTATCGATAAGGGTTACCTTTTCATCCACAATCAGGTAAGCATTGTAGGTTCCACCACGAGGAGTCTCATATCCATGAAAATCGCGAAGGTTCCAGTCAATAACACCTACCCAATAGACCCCTTCTGCTAACTCAAGGGGATCATCCGGAGTTTTCAAAAACTTGCCTCCAATAAGTTATGTCTGCATTCTGAAGCCAGTTGAAATATCAAGAAGACCGTCAATGATCTCATAGTGACCACGTTCGACTTCAGCGAGTTTCTTAAAGAACTTTTTCTGTACCTCATCATCGCTTCTTTTTGCGAGTTCAGCATAGAAATCTTCACTCTTCCTCTCAAAACGCAGGGCTGCGAGAAGAATACCAACCTCATCCATTTTACCGGTTGAAAATTCTTCAGAAAGAGCCTGAGTGAAGCTCGGTGTTTCGGAAACTGTAATTTCCATATTGTTTTCCTTCAGGAAATTGTGCAGGTACTCAGCATGTTTGATTTCCTCATCTGCAAGGTATTCAAACATTTCCTTAATTGCCACTTCTGTGGTAGTTCCCGCCTTCTCAGTGTAAAATTCACAACCCTGATCCTCAAGGGAAATAGCCATTTCAACAGCTGCCTCAATCGTTTTCAAAGCATCAAGTTCTTTGTTAATATCTTCGAGCATACTCATTGTGTTCAACTCCCAAATAGCAAGTACAATAAGCAGCTAAGTTAATTAAAATTTACCAATGTGAAGTTTCTCAGTAACAGGTTTACGCAGGGGCTTCTCAGGAGATTCCGCCGGGTATCCAAAAGGAATTACTGAAGCAATTTCAAACCCCTCCGGCAATTCGAGCAATTCCCTGATTTTCTTTCCGTGAAAAGTCAGGGGAACTGCACCCAAACCAAAAGAGGTAGCTGCAAGGAGCATATTCTCCACACATGCATAGGCAGAACTCAAAGCTTCGTTACCCATTTCATTGTTGTAGCATACAACGATTACAAACGCTGCTGTTTCAAGAGCGGTTTTCTGAGGAGGGATTTTTCGCCTCATTGAAATGAGTTCATCTTTCACAGGCCCTTCTTTTACCAATATGAACTCCCAGGGTTCACTATTAAATGCATTTGGTGCTTGTATCCCGGCAGAAAGAATCCTGTCAATGATATTGAGGGGAACAGCAGCATCAGTAAATTTCCGGATACTGATACGCTTCTCAATAGCTTCAATTACATCCATATTAATACACCACCAAAACTGATTTGTTCTGGTAATTTTCTGTTTTCCAAGTAATAAATACCTTTTTCAAAAGAAGCCGGATCAGAAGTTAATACCCCCCGATTAGGCGCAGTTAAGCGCACCTTAACATTGCTTCTAAACACATTTTGTTGACAAAGTTTTTCTAAAAATTAAGACAATGCAGAAAAACACAATCTAAAGAAATATTATTCAATTTCAAAATATAAAAATCCTGAACACTTAATTCCCAAAAAGACTGCCTTGATTTTACACGGGAACATAATAACTCTTTTGCGAAACTGCATTAATTTAATAAAATATGACTGTGCCAATAAAAATGGCATGAGCCAGTACATATCAAAAATAGAAAGTTCAACATGTGAGTAATTAACATACTAACTAAAAGTCCTGATCACCACTACTTACTGCGAGTTCTTAGAAGTTTATATCCTATCCATTGGATAGGATAGTATTGGAAGTGGTAAGGGTATGGTGGTGGTACCCGGACGGTTTGACTATCGTAAAGTGGTATGGTACGAGAGTTAATACTGTCTGTGATGTATCTCTCCTCATGGGAGATCTATAAATGGCCTTCCACCAGGACATACAAACTGTCCGGGTAAACTGCATCCCTTTTGGCCGCTCTGAAAAGAAAAGAAAATCTCAATTTGGAGGTAAAAAGGAATGCAATTTAAGACAATCCTTGTTGTAGCTATGTTATGCCTTGCAATGGCTGGCGTATCCGCTGCAGCAGAAGATGTGAAAGCTTGCTGGGAGCCATGTGGCACACCAGTTGAGCAGTGTGACAAAGACACAACCTTCGTGTTGTTTGATATGCCAAACGCCACGATTGTAGAATCAATTGACGGATATTTCTACATTGATGTTGAACCTGATTTCAACTCCAACAATGAAAGAATCCTTACAGTAAATGATATCCGCCTTACAATTTTCCACGACAAATATCTTCCTAACACCCAGATCATGCCAAGTGATCAGGACAACAAAGAAGGTAATAACCTGATTGTAGAAGAATACAACAGTGCAATTTCATATGCTGATCTCAACCAGAACGGTAAATATGATCTTACAGATGGTGTTGTCTACGATCTTGATGGAAACGACGTAATTTCAGCAGGCGACATTCTCCAGACCGACCTTCCTGCAACAGACATTAACACTGTTGTAGACAACAACGGTGTCGCAGAATTAGAACTCTTCATGACACAGGGAGAACTCGGCCAGGCATGGACCTGGGTAACTCTCAGCCACCCTGCAGTAGGCACAGAACTTACAACTATTAGCAGTGGTTCAGCCAGTGAACTTATCCACTACGTCGATGCTGACAACAGTGACACATACAACAAAGACGACAAGGTTTACCTCATCCAGCCTCATGATTCCGAGTCCTGGTGGATGGATATGAAAGTCACAATCGGTGACACCAGGGTATTCATTCCAGCAGATGACCCATGTATCCCAGAATGTGGTACAAAAGTCATCCAGGGTGACCACGACGCAACCTATCTTCTTATGAAGAACCTGAATGCTCAGCTTGCATACTACACTCACGGAGTAATTGACGGTATTCCAACTGAAGTCTATGTAGATATGGATAGCGACAACCGCGTATCCCTTGGTGACATCAGGCTGACAGAAGTTTCTACACACTACCCACCAAACAGTAAGGTAGTACCTTCCAACAGATTCGACCTCGGACATGAACTTACAACTGCAGACCAGACAATCGTCAGGTATGCTGAAACCGATGGTCTTGTAGGATACACTCTTGGAGATGCAGTTTACATCGACCTCACAGACGATAATGTTGTAACCCCAGGAGACATCAGGCTTGTTGAAGTCTCAGTTTACGAACAGGGATTCGAAGACCCATTCGTATACGCTGCATGGTCAGTTGTTGCTTCCAACGATGTCGATGTTGGTGACGATCTCTTCGGACTTCTTGACACCGATGGAGTCAGGGACGGAGGAGACTACACAGCACTTAACGAACTTCTTGGATACATCGACTCTGACTGCAGTGGAGACTGGACCTGTCCAGACAAACTCTACCTACAGCAGATTGTCGACAAGAAGAACTATGACCACGCTGTAACTGTTGGTGACCTCAGACTCTATGTACCTGTAAATGACCCAGTCAGCCCATGGTACGGACTCGAGGAATGGCCATACTGTGGTACAAAGGTAACATCCTGTGACATTGATGTCGAGTATGCACTTACCTACATGTTCACTGACTACGCATGGATCAAATTCGTTGACAAAGACAACGATGGAGTATTCAGTGACGATGATAACGCATACATTGACATGGACGGCAGTGATGATGTATCAACCGGTGATGTCAGGCTGACCGATGTTGCAATCGACGGTGAATGGTTCTACTTCAACAACACCAAGGTAGGAGACCAGCATGAAGGAGACAAAGGAGATGAAATGCTTCCAGCTGATGGAGCACTCATGAGCTCTGACAGAGATCTTCTCGGCGTTGTACCATCCAGTGGATTCGAAGTGTACCTCTTCGACAACGACTGCAGCAGAGACTGGACCTGTGTTGATGTGCTCTACCTGAAGCTTATCGACAGCCATGAGAGAGACAACTACTTCGTCACCCATGGAGACATCAGGCTCTTTGTTCCACCAGAACTTATTGGTGAAGCAAACGGAGAAGATCCACAGGAACCAGAATGCCCATATGACACCAATGACAACCAACAGATCGACATTGAAGATGTCAATACAATAATAGACAACTACCGCACAGCCGGCGGCATGACAATCAGTGATGTGAACGCTGTAATCGACATGTACCGCACAGGATCATATTGCGAGTAAACTTGTAAATTGAGTGTAGAGAGATGAAAATCTCTCCCATTCAATTTATGGGGGGTTCAATATGAAAATACCAAAATGTATCCAATTGTTTGGAGTCATAGGTTTAGTATGCCTAGTGACACTCGCAATGGTCTCAGCGGCAGCAGCAGATCCAAATGTCTGCAGGGATCTCCCCGCAAGTGCAAACCCAGGTGACACAATTACTGTGAAACTGGACATTACACTGGACGGTGCTGACAAGACTGTAATCGAGGATAATGTACCTGCAGGGTGGGTAGTAAGCAACCCATCAGATGGTGGATTTGTCGTCGATGATAACACAGTCGGCTGGACAAACTCTGGAGCAGCACCTGGTGACAACCAGTTCACATACGATGTCACAATTCCAGGCGATGCAGCACCAGGAACATACGACTTCGACGGTGTATTCGATCTGAACGTAGCAGCACCTGGATTACAGGCAATTGACTGCGAAACTCAGATGGATGTCGAGGCAGCACAAAATGGTGGAGAACCAAATGTATGCAGAGACCTTCCGGCAACTGCAAACCCAGGTGACACAATTACTGTGAAACTGGACATTACACTGGACGGTGCTGACAAGACTGTAATCGAGGATAATGTACCTGCAGGGTGGGTAGTAAGCAACCCATCTGATGGTGGATTTGTCGTCGATGATAACACAGTCGGCTGGACAAACTCTGGAGCAGCACCTGGTGACAACCAGTTCACATACGATGTCACAATTCCAGGCGCAGCAGCACCAGGAACATATGACTTCGACGGTGTATTCGATCTGAACGTAGCAGCACCTGGATTACAGGCAATTGACTGCGAAACTCAGATGGATGTCGAGGCAGCACAAAATGGTGGAGAACCAAATGTATGCAGAGACCTTCCGGCAACTGCAAACCCAGGTGACACAATTACTGTGAAACTGGACATTACACTGGACGGTGCTGACAAGACTGTAATCGAGGATAATGTACCTGCAGGGTGGGTAGTAAGCAACCCATCTGATGGTGGATTTGTCGTCGATGATAACACAGTCGGCTGGACAAACTCTGGAGCAGCACCTGGTGACAACCAGTTCACATACGATGTCACAATCCCAGGCGATGCAGCACCAGGAACATATGACTTCGACGGTGTATTCGATCTGAATGTAGCAGCACCTGGCCTACAGCCAATTGACTGCGAAACTCAGATGGATGTCGAGGCAGCACAAAATGGTGGAGAACCAAATGTATGCAGAGACCTTCCGGCAACTGCAAACCCAGGTGACACAATTACTGTGAAACTGGACATTACACTGGACGGTGCTGACAAGACTGTACTCGAGGATAATGTACCTGCAGGGTGGGTAGTAAGCAACCCATCTGATGGTGGATTTGTCGTCGATGATAACACAGTCGGCTGGACAAACTCTGGAGCAGCACCTGGTGACAACCAGTTCACATACGATGTCACAATCCCAGGCGATGCAGCACTCGGAACATACGACTTCGACGGTGTATTCGATCTGAATGTAGCAGCACCTGGCCTACAGCCAATTGACTGCGAAACCCAGATGGAAGTTGTCGAGGAGCCAGTTGAGCCTCCAGAAGAACCAGAAGGTATTGTGATCGAGGAAGGATGGAACTTCATATCAGTACCATATTACCTGAACAACAGCACTGTTGAATTTGTCCTTGCGGACATCAACTACAGTACAATCATGTACTACAATGCTTCATACGACAATTGTTCAGGCATGTGGGAGATACCAACCACCTTGGATCCACTGTGCGGCTACTGGATTGAAAGCGACGAGACTGAAGATCAGGTAATAACACTCGATGTTCTTGAACCAATGGTACCAACAGTACCACCTACCAAGACACTGTGTGCAGGATGGAATGCAATCGGTTACAGCGATGCAATGACTACCCTGCCAGCTGAGTTGGCACTAAGTTCAATCGACGAGTCTTACACTACGATCAAAGGTCCGTATGATCCTGCTAACATGACCTATGAACAGATAGGCCACAATGGTGAAACAGGCGTCATTGCTGGAAACCACGTCGGAACAGATATCTTTGAAGTTAGCCCATTCGATGGTTTCTGGGTATACCTGACCCAGGAAGACACACTTGTGGGATAACCGGAGGAGCTGGAAACAAAGAATAAAACATTCAGGTGAGTTTTTTACTCACCTTTTTTTATTTTAATAAAGGGTGATTACATGATCAAGAAAGGGAGCTTTTCAAAATACACAATAATCTTACAGGCATTCATTTTATTGTTTGCAATAGCAACGATCCCTGTAGGCGCGGCTTCAGAATCCGCCCCATCATTCCCAATCATTGCGGAAGGAGATATTACAATCGGTGGAGAGGCAGCACCTGTGGGAACTGAGATCACAGTTAAACTTGGGGATAAAACAGTTGGAATGACAACTGTAGAATCTGAAGGAATATTCGGAGATGCACCTAACAACCGGCTGCTAATAACTTCCGAACCCGATGACTATCAAAACCTCAAATTCTACGTTAATGGAGTAGAAACAGATCTTATAGACTTAACCAATGCAGCACCAGGAGACACCATTTCAACCAGCCTGAGCGCCGATGCATCAGCGGCTTCAAGCGGTGGAACAACCACAACAAGCACCACTGAAGCCACAACCAGCAGTTCATCTTCTTCATCATTTGGAAGTATGGGAACTGGCAGCTCAGATGCAACGCCTAGTGAAGTAGAATCATTTGAAAGCACAGCTTTTGCAGGAGATGAAGCTGGAGCTGGAGATACTACAATTGGTAGTAGCCCATCCGCCGACGCAGAATCATCTGCAGTTGTAAGTGGACTCTTTGGACTAATACTGGTTTCACTGATTGGAATAGTGGTACTTGTGAAACACAGGAAGAACTGAAAAAAGTGATACAACAACAAAGCTTCTGAGATCAGGAAGATGTTGCAGGAAAATCTACCTGTACATCTTCCAAACCCGTAGAGGATAATTATGAATCATACTCAGGTCCATCATAAACTGAAAATAGTCCTACAGGCGTTCTTGCTCTTATTTGCCGTATTGGCAATACCAACTGCAATGGCTGCAGAAGAAGCAACCCCGATAATGCCTTTGATACTCAAGGGCAGTGCAACTGTAAACGGAGAACCCGCAGAAATCGGTTCAGAAGTTGTCGCAATGATTGACGACAGGATCGTAGGCTCAACCACAATAAGCACAGAAGGTTTGTATGGCGATCTTCCCACTAACAGGCTCCTGATAACTTCCGGGCAGGATGACTATGAGAAAATAAAAATCTATATCGATGGAGTCGAAGCTGACACTGAAGAAAATGAATTCCAAAACGCAAGACCTGGGAACACAATTGATCTTGATATTTCAACTAATACTAATCAGCAAACTCTGGATAACACATATTTAATGATCTTGGCAGGAGGTCTTTTGATAATAGGCGCTATTGCGGCGATGAGATACAGACCAAAATAAGATCATGGCGATCTTATCACATCCGGGAGAACTATGTTTCGTAACCCTGTACCGGGCTTATTTATTTAATCTGCATTCAATTATGAATTAAGAAAATAGTGCAGAGGCTTGGTATCCAGATGTGCTCTAATAAAGTGAAAGATGTTTCGGGGAGTGGTGGCCATTAAGAGAAGAAACAGAATAGACATTTCAGCTGATATTTTAGAAACAGCGAAGAATGGGGCAAATAAAACCCAAATTGTCTATAATACAAATTTAAATTTCAGTATTGCAAAGAAATACTTAGAAATGTTAGAAGAAAAAGAGTTGATAAGGCAGGAAGGGAATCTGTACATTACAACTGAAAAAGGAAAAACCTTCCATGATCTTGCAATGCTTCTAAAACTGTGATATATTTCATCGGGGATTGGGTAATTCAATTCCTGTTGATCATCACATAAATAACTATTATTCTAACCACTAAACCGGACTCTTTTATTTGCCTGCCACCCAATTATTAATTGGAAAATTAAATTAAAAAACGACAGCTTCTAATCATTTTAGGCTTCAGGGGCCACAGTCAGAAATGAAAAAGGTAGACAATGAAACAAAATATATAAATGTATAAAAATTAAAATCGACATATTTATATACGGGTGAAACCTATTACTAATTGTCCCATACATAATTATTATGATGATGAGGTGATTGCGTTGAAAGCAACAAATCCCAGAACATGCGTAGAAAAAAAACAAACAGCATCACTAAAAGAAATAGCGCATGCTTTCACCCCATATGCAATCAACAAATATCTTATTGAACGCAAGTGCAAACTTAACAAACAGGAAACAATTCCAAAAAACAATTCTCTTGCAGTTTACCCACCTTCACTGAATATCAACAGAGTAGTTGAGGACGAAATCGACAAATGTATTGCATTTCTGCCCTATTGCGCGAAACCAAGGAATGATACTACATGCCCCGTTTCAGACACCATCGACGGCCGAAAAAACCAAAAGTGCCTGAAGCTGGATGGCGCCCAATGTAAAGTCCCTTGCTCCCTTGGAAAAATGGTCGATGTTCTTAAGCAAAAAGGATTCACTAAAGACAGGATTTTTATAATCGACAGTGACTCAAACCTTTTCCCCTGGCTAAAACAAAAAAGAAGTGAAGGCTACGAATACTTCATGCCGGGAATAGGTTGCCATTACGGAGTAAAGTATGCACTTGACTATGTAGTGAAAAATTTAGGCTTCAAGGGATGTGTTGTTTTTATTGAAGATTATGACCCAAAGGATCCAAAGAATGGCGTTTGTAAGACGCCTTCTGACTACCTTAACATGGAATATGGAGATAAAGGGAAAAGAACAAAAATCCCGAATGAAGCTATCTACCTGATGGAGAAAATTCTTGATGGATCTATTTCACAGGAATGCGTAAATTACCCGGAAAGGACACCTAACCATACACCATCCCATAAAAAAAGTGTCCTGAAGACTCAGAACTAACTACCTAACTGACTTGTTTTCACTTATGTTTGCTTTTCCCAATACCCAACGGGTTTTCCTGACAGAAAATAGATATTAAGTCAGAAACTAAGTTTACTAGGCAATTATATTCAATCTGCTCCATAAATACTATTATCCTAAACTTAAGCCTATCCTATAAGGTGGTACAAAGGAGTGGATACGATGAGAAAAATTAACCTATGGACAACTCTTCTTGTAGTGGTGGCATTAATGGCATCAATCCCGGCAGCATCTGCAATAAATGTAGATGGGATAAACAGCCCTTCAGAGTGGGATGATAACTGGGCATTCGGCCAGACAAATAATGCAACCGCCGCCGGAGAGTATGATATAAACAACCTGGGAGACAGGCTGGAAATCGCTCAAGGAGCATTTGACGACTTTGAAGGAACCTGGTTCGCAGAAGATCCAAAAAATGATTCAAGTTCTACACATGATGAGTCAATGGCAAGCGAAGGAGAATCAAGTGGTCAGGACATAATGAGAATTTATGGCCACTACGACGCAGCAAATGACACACTGTTTGGGATGACAACAGTATATGGAATCCCAGGAGATCTTGACGGCGACGGAAACACAGATACAACATTTGATAACAGAGATGAAGATGGGACAGCAGGTCCTGCAGGCCTTGGACTGGGAGAATATGAATTGTGGAGAATCAGAATAAGCCAGTCAGGAAGCCCTACAGTTGAAATCGATGTTCAGAATAACAACTGGACAATCATTTCCGGACCTCTTACATACGGAGACGTGGAAGCAGCATTTAGCCCAACTGTTGACGGAGTCTACGAGATATCAATACAGGATATGAGCGAAATATGGGATATCAGGCCCTGCTCACCAGACATAAAGATAGAAGTACAGGCTGGTGGTGTTGGAGATAGCCCCGGAGAAGACACTGCGACTGCATTCGTCAGGATCCCATGCGACAATGAAATCCCCGAATTCCCAACAGTTGCAATTCCAATAGCTGCAATTCTTGGACTTGCATTTTTCTTCCAGAGAAGAAAAAATGAGTGAGGGTTAATCCCTTACTCCTGATTTTTTTTGTAATCTTAATTCACGGATTTTTTCAATAGCTTCCGAAAAATAGCTCAGGCTCCGTTTTCCAAATATCTTTTTAGGAAATAATTTCAGAATTTATGTTTATTAAGTATTTATATTCGAACTTTCAAGGAAAGCAACTGAAATTAGGAGTTTGGAGAACATCCAGATATGTCGTAAATCTCTTCTAAAATAAGATAAATCAGCGCTTTCTGAGCATCCACAACATCAAAGAAAAATCACATTTTCATTATGCTCATGCCCTACGATACGTCAGTAACTATGTTTACTGCATCGTTATAAGCAATCTTCTCCATAAATTAAATTATCCTACTTAGAACTACTAAGAAAGGTGGTATATAGGAGTGGATACGATGAAAGAGATGAAGCTATGGCTAACTATTTTGATGGTATTGGCTTTAGTGGCATCAGTACCCGCCGCATCAGCTATCACCGTTGATGGTATCAAAGACCCGGAATGGAATGATAACTGGGCATTTGGACAAACCAACAACGCCACAGCAGCTGGCGAGTATGATGTTTTCAATACCGGGAACCGACTAGAAGTAAGACAGGGTGCATTTGATGATGATACTACCATCTGGAATGCAGAAGACCCTAAAAATGACTCCGGAACTTCACATGACGAAACAATGGCAACTGAAGGAGATTCAAGTGGCCAGGACATCATGAGAATCTATGGTCACTATGATTTTGCAAATGACACCCTCTTTGGGATGACAACAGTATACGGAATTCCGGGAGATCTGGATGGCGACGGCAGCACAAACACAATCTTTGACAACAGGGATACCGATGGTAATGCCGGCCCGGCAGGGCTTGGGTTGGGCCAATGGGAACTATGGACAATCAGAATAACCCAAACCGGAAGTCCCGCAGTTGAAATTGATGTTCAGGATAACGACTGGGCAATCATTATTGGACCTCTTGCATACAGTGATGTAGAAGCAGCATTCAGCCCAACAGCGGATGGTGTCTATGAAATTGCAATAAGCGACGCCAGCGAAATCTGGGACATCGGACCCTGTCAGGAAGACATAATGATAGAAGTCCGTGCCGGTGGTACTGCCGACACCCCTGGAGAAGACACAGCTACCGCATTTGTGCACTTCACCTGTCCGGACATTATGATCAAGAAATATGTCTCCGCAGATAATTCAACATGGTTTGATGCCAACACTAAGCTGACTGCACCAGTCCTCGAAAACAACAGTGCAGTTTACTGGAGATACGTAGTCACAAACACCGGTGATGAACCCCTGACAAGTGTCAGTGTCACAGATGACATAATTGGTTTCATTGGGAATATCGGTGATCTTGACGTAAATGAGGAAGCTACCCTTTATGCATCAGGAACCGTCCCCAGACTGTGTACAGACTACACCAATATAGGAACCACAAACGGAGTGGGAGCTGTCTCAGGAATACCGGTAACAGACAATGACCCGGCCAACTACCTCTGTGAACCACCCGAAGATGTTCCTGCAATGACTCCAATTGGTCTTATCGGACTTATCGGAGCTCTTGGATTGGTTGGAATTGTTGCGATGAAACGTCGCGAATAATTCTTACCCATCCCCCCCTTCTTTTTTTTAGATATTTTTAAGTACTCTCGCACAAGTATAAAAACGGGGAAACTATGGGGAAAAAGCAGAGGAAAAAACGGGAAAATACCAAAAGTCTCAAGCTAAAACTCTACGAGCTAAAAGATAACAGAATTGCAAGATTCGTTGCCCTATATCTGATTTACATCAGCATTTTTACCGGGCTTTACTTATTGCTAAAAGAAGATCTGGAATTTCTGAGGAACCTGACAGCCGGCACCTTTTCATATATGATGAGTAGCTTAGGCGTAGCAAATACGGTTACCGAAAACCTTCTCCTTTTTGAAGAAGGAGCTCCTGCACTGAAAGTTATTGATGAATGTACGGGGATATACGAGGTTCTCGTATACTCAAGCTGTGTGATGGCTTATACAACGACATACCAGAAAAAGCTCATGGGCATTGCATTTGGAATTCCTGTAATACTTGGAATTAATATGGTACGCCTTATTTGTCTTGGCTTTGTTGGAATTTGGTATCCTGACATGTTTGATTATGTCCATTATTACCTCTGGCAGGTAACATTGATTCTCATAATAGTATTGGTTGTTCTGATATGGATAGAGAAAATAGTGAAAAGCTAAAGATGACAGTGTTTGTGGGTAAATTTCTTCTATACCTGACAATACTGTTTTTATTGGGAATCCCCGCTATTAGGGCCTATATATTATCGCCCGACCATGCATTGAATGCATTTGATTTCTTTACTTTTTACCTTCCTTTGAATCTCGTGCCTTTTATAGCACTTATCCTGGCCACTCCAATAGAAAACAGAAAGAGATTGAGATTGATAGCAATCGGATCTGCTGTAATATTCCTGTTTACAGTCACAATAATAGCTCTCCAGTTCAACTTTGCATCCGTTACAAGCGAACTGTTTTATGTTTATGCTATAGGAAGAGCTGCTTTCCCTTTTGTTTTGTGGTTTGCCTTTATGCATAAAGACTTGAATTTTTTCAATCTTTAAACCCCGAAAAAGACCAGATTTCAGAGACAAAAAAGTAGCCGATTATCATTATCAGAAACCTTTTTATTAGCTGCCTACATTATAGCCGTGTTCAAATGATTAATTATATATGATAAGTACTGCAACTTATTGCAATCATTCATGTTTAAAAAGAGGAAGTGCTATGGATAAAATAAAAATCGCAATTGCAGGGATGGGCAACTGCGCAAGCTCCCTCATCCAGGGTCTGGAGTATTACAAGGATAAAACTGAAAACGATTCTATCGGTCTTATGCACTGGGCCATAGGGGGATTCAAACCTTCAGATATCGAGGTTGTTGCTGCTTTTGACATTGACAAAAGGAAAGTGGGAAAAGATATATCTGAAGCCATTTTTTCTGAACCAAATTGCACTACCGTCTTCTGCCCGGATGTTCCCGAGAAAGGCGTAAAGGTTACCATGGGAAATGTCCTTGATGGTGTCTCCGACCACATGGTAGACTATGAAGATAAATACAAATTCATAGCCAGCGATGAGACAAATTCTACAAAAGAAGATATTGTAAAGATTCTCAATGAATCCGGTGCTGAAATGCTTTTGAATTTCATGCCGGTTGGTTCCGAAGAAGCTGCACGTTTCTATGCAGAATGCGCTCTTGAAGCAAATGTTGGCTTTATTAACAACATGCCTGTTTTTATTGCAAGCACTCCAGAATGGGCAGAGAAGTTTGCAGCAAAGGGACTTCCAATTATTGGTGATGACATCAAAGCCCAGCTTGGGGCCACGATCACTCACAGGACACTGGCAGATTTATTCCGCAAGCGTGGCGTCAAACTCGAGAGGACATACCAGCTTAACACCGGTGGTAATACAGACTTCCTTAACATGCTCAACCGCAGCAGGCTTTCCTCGAAGAAAACATCCAAAACTGAAGCTGTCCAGTCAGTTATTGGTGAAAGACTCGCTGACGAAAACATACATGTCGGCCCAAGTGATTATGTCCCATGGCAAAAAGACAACAAACTATGTTTCCTGAGAATGGAAGGAAAGCTGTTTGGTGACGTGCCTATGAACATCGAACTCCGCCTTTCTGTGGAAGACTCCCCAAACTCTGCAGGAGTTGTTATTGACGCAATTCGCTGCTGCAAGCTGGCTCTCCAGAGAAACACCGGCGGAATTCTCTATTCCCCATCTGCATACTTCATGAAACATCCACCCCAGCAATATGTGGACGATGATGCCTTCAGGATGACTAACGAGTTCATTGAAGGCAACAGGGAGCGGTAAGCTGCCACAAGGGAACAAACGTTCCTCTTTTTTCGGAGTGGATTTTAGCGGCGCTAAGGATGCAGGCCGCAAAATCTGGATAAGCCATGGGATAGAATCCCGTGGTTTATTGAATTTAGAGTATTGCGTTCCACTCGAAGAGCTGGCAGGGACCAGAGAGCGTGAAGAATGCCATCGATTCCTTTGCGAGTTTATAGCCTCTAATAATGATGCTGTTTTTGGACTTGATTTCCCCTTTGGATTACCTCAGGAGATAACTGGTAACCAAAAATGGGAAGAAATAATCCTGCAGTTTCCCAAAAACTATCCGGATGCTAAAACTTTTCGTGAGAAATGTCGGAAACAAACCAATAACATGGAATTCAAGAGAAGAAGTGAAAAAGAAAAAGGAGCCCCTTTTTCCCCTTACAATCTTCGCCTTTACAGGCAAACGTATTATGGAATCAGAAATGTAATATATCCCCTTGTAAAACAGAAGCTTGCTTGCGTACCTCCAATGCAAAATCCAGACCCTAATAAGCCGTGGATTGCAGAGATTTGTCCGGCCTGCACTCTTAAAGAAATGGGTTTATACCAACCATACAAAGGGAAGGAAGAAGCACAAGAGTCCCAGAGGATACTAATCGTGAAAAGGCTTTCAGAAATAAAGATGAGGCTTGATGAAAGCATAAAAGAGAAAGCTATCAATGATTCAGAGGGTGATGCCCTTGATAGCATCCTTGCAACATTGTCTGCATACAGGTTCCCTGCTGAACTGGGAAAAATAGAGCAGGTTGATGAAATATCCCGGACGGAAGGGATGATATTCTATTGAATCTATAAAAATCAAGAGGATAAGAAATAGGGCTTATTCCAGCCCTACAAGTTTATAGATGTCTTCAGGTTTTTTGAGCACAGTTATATTTTCCATTTCTGCCAGCTTTTCAGAATTCCTTACATCCACTTCACGCATTTTGAGTTTCATTTCTTTGCCTTCCGGAGAATAGGTTGTGACCTCACCCCTTACCTGATCAACCGGAAGTATGTAAATCGGAGTCTGTCCTTTTGCAGTCTGTGCAACAACGTTGGTCACAAGTGTATCTGCAATTCCGTAAACAATCTTGGCAACACTGTTAGCAGTTGCCGGAGCAATTATAAGTGCATCATAGTGACCAACTTGCAATGGGCCTGCAATAAATGGAGAATTTGGTCCGGCGTCAGTCTTGAAGTTCGGGAAATCGTGCTGGATGCTGTCCCACATCCTGTACCACTTCATGACGGTTTCTCCTTCTTTTGAAAGGAAAACCATGAATTCAATATCTGTTCTTTTGCTGATATCAGCCATTATCTCATAAGTTTCCTTAATCTGGTCACCTGATCCTGTAATTCCCCATGCAATTCGTTTCATACAATCCCTCTTTTAATTCCTAATTAGTATCCTGTAATTAATTCAATTTTCATCATTGATTTTGGTATATCCATTTCAACCAGAAGTTCCTTTACGGCTTTCACCATCCCCGGAGGTCCGCAAAGATAGAATACCCTTTCCTTATAATCTGGTATTTCTTTTAATATCATATTTTCGCAAATATGCTCCCTGCAACCCTTCCAACTATCATCTGCCCTGGTAAGGGTGTGAACCACACGAAGATGAGGATTTTCAGACTCCATTTGCTCAAGCTCTTTACGGAAAGCAATATCCTCCTCAGTCTTGTTACTTGCTATGAGGACGATATCAAAAGGTGCTTTTTGATCAGTACAATTTTTACAGATGCTTATCATAGGAGTTATTCCAATTCCACCACTTATCAGTGCAATTTTGTCATATTCTCCTTCAAAAGTAAGCTTTCCGTAAGGCCCATCAATTGTGAAAGAATCGCCTGCATTCAAAGAATCAAGAGCATTAGAAAATTCGTGTCCTGTAAGCTTCTTTGTAAACTCAAGATCTTCATCTAAAGGGCTGCTGGAGATTGTTAAGGGTTTTTTCAAAACAGTACCATCTACAGAAACTGAAACCATGATGTATTGGCCTGCAAGATAGTCAAAACCTTCTGGCTTATTAAAACGGAAACTCTTCACATCATGAGTTCGAGGTATAACATCATTAAGGATTACTTCAAATTCCATTAAATTCCCCATTTTCAGCCTCATTTGAACTTCTGGGCCATAGTAACCATTCGGTTCACAGTTTTCCTCAAACTACGCAAGCCTTCCGAGTCCTCGGAAGTTCCTTCGGCACCTTTATCCTGAGACCAGAGCGTACCACCCAGATTAGAACCAAATGAACCACCTGATACCGGAATCATTTCACTGATAACGTAGAAATCAAGGATGGTCTTGATTGCAGGCTCCTGCCCACCTACACGGTCACCGCCAACTGCCAATGCAGATCCAACTTTGTTCTGGAATGATTTTGGGTCTTTTGCCACAACAGCACGACATCTGTCCATAATAGTCTTGGTTTGAGCACTCAGATTTCCCTGATAAACAGGTGTCCCGATAATCCAGGCATCTGCCCAGAGCATCATATCATAAAGTGAAACAATATCATCCTTGTGAATACAACCCTTCTTTGTCCTGATGCAATGATCACAGTGGATACAGAACTTAAGGTCCATTCCCCTGGCAGAGAAATATTGGGTTTCTGCACCAAACTTCTCTTCAGCGTGCTGGAGAGCATATTTTACGGCATAATCTGTGGATTTTTTTCGGGGGCTTCCCGATATTCCCAGAATTTTTATTGGTTCATTATCTGACATACAATACCCCTTTTTACTCCATACTGATTGCATCTTCGGGACAGACGTTTACGCATTGTTCACATTCTGTGCAGTCTTCAGGGCGTGCAATTACGGCAATTGTTTTCCCTTCACTTTTTGTCTCAAGATCAATTACTTCCGTCGGACAAATTTCAGCACATGCACCAACACCAGTACACCTGTCCTCATCTACAATCGGCGGCATGTCATTCCTCCTTTTTCCCATACCTGAGATATAATATGGCACCCATCAATGAAAGGATCATCCCTGCAACACCGAATCCGGGAGTTGATTCTGAGGGCACATCGCCGTTAATTGCTCCACGATAGGAATTCATTTCCACAACTGGGACTTCATGCACATTGTCTCCAAAGATATCATCTATCATTGATTGCGGAGCAGACCGGTACAATAGTTTTACGTCTACAGAAATAGGATCAGCAACATTCTCCGGCACTTCAAAAGAAAACTCTTCGATTGCCGTATCTTCAGGAGATATCCTGTTGTCTGAAATTACCGATGCAGCTTCCCATAGCTTAAATGTGGGTTCACCATCTGAATCTGCAAACTTTGTCTGGTAAACAACTGCATTTTGTATGTTACCTTCTGAGTCCAGAGATCCACTGTCCAGCAACACAGTGCCTGAAGCATCCGAAACCAGAACTTCAAGCCATATCTGCCGGGCTTCTATAAGACCTGTAGGAATATTGTGACCAGCACCTGAATTTGTGATGCTGACCTCCATATTCACAGTTTCACCGGCTTCAGCTGTTTCTGGAATAGCAACTTCAACTGTAGCAGCTTTCTGGAGTCGTTCTGTATTAAGCTCAATAGTATCTTCCTCATCAAGGATTCCTGTTACGAAGACATTAGCACCTGAGAAATAGTGGGTGGAAATATGATCACGTTTGGGTGCACCTGAACCGGCTCTTCCGGGATTGGCTTCAAAATCGGTGATTCCAGGAGTCATATGACAATCCTGACATGTTACATCGCGTTCGGAGTAGGGACCCTCTTCCCAGGCCATGTAAGTATCATCCAGAACCAGCCCATTGGCTGGATGATAAACCTGATGACACATTCCACAGTATTCTGCTTGCTGGTAAAGCTCCAGATATTCACTTCCATGGAACGCAGATTCCGAATCATCAAATGGACCGTACTTTGTTGTTCCCGGAGAAGAAATGAAAGCACCATTTCCAGTCCCATCATTATCGGATACAGTGTGACAGAAATCGCAGCTAACTGCTTCAAGAGCAACATCGCTAGCTTGTGAGCCATCAATTGGCGGAACTTCTGCCGACAACACACCTACAGGAATATGGCAGCGAGTGCAGAAGAGATCAAGTGCACCATCACTGTCTTCACTGGCAAGCTTCAATTCTTCCTGATAAAAAGGATCTGTGAAAGCATTTGCATGCATACTTCCATCCCATTCACTTCTAATTATAGCATGGCACTGTCCACACTTTGAGTATTCAGTAAACTCATCTGATGTAAATTCACCATGCGAAGAAGGCAAAGCAGTAGCTGGTAATACAAGTACTAAGAAAATGATTGTGATACTTAGCAAAACAACAGGGTTTTTGGATAGCATAGAGAACCCCCCGAAAATGAATAAAGTGGGAAATTCGTATTCGTGAACTTCCCGATTCTGGAATCGATTCAGTCTTTCAGGAGCTTTAATGCATCCCTGCAGGCAGCCACTGCCGGAGCCCCGGATGTTATTGAAATAACTTCCATGGTTTCCATGATCTCTTCTTTTGTAGCACCGTGGTTAAGAGCGCTTCTCATCTGGGAAACCGTACATGCTTCACATTGCTTTGATGCAACCACAGCAAGGGCCATTAGTACCTTGTATTTGGCTTCAATAGCTCCATCAGTGAGAATTTTCTCATTGCAGCGGTTGTACTTTCTCACAAAATGCGGATCTATATCTTTCAGGGTTTCAAGTATTTTTGGAGTGAAACCCATCTTGTCCCCTATACTTTTTACAACCTCTTCGTGTTCGCTCATTTTCTTCAAACCTCCCCATCATATTCAGTCGAACGAATCTTCAACTGTGTTGTCAAAGCAATAGTTGCACATGAAGTGTGGAAGGCTTTTGTGCAGGCGCTTTACTTCAGGAGGCTTTCCCACTGTCAACGGGAGTGGAACCTCTTTTGAGTGATCGCTACAGAGACCTTTACCACAGACAATACATACTGCGGAAGCTTCAACTTCTTTTCCATCTTCAGCACAATCATAACATTTCATCATTGTAAATCACCTCAGAAGTTTTCCTTCAGGGCTTCGTGGCATGGCTTGCAGACTACCTTAAGCAGGGGCTGCATATCCTTTAGTTCACATGCATCTCCCATACATTTGACCCTTACCTGATATTCTCCTTCCAATACCGGAACCTGTTCCCTTACAAGGTGGTCTTTACAAACACCTCTTCCACAAATTATGCAAATACCTACTGTATCGGTGGTTTTGCCTTCTTTTTCACATTCATAACATTTCATTACTAATCACCAAACTGTGAATTTAAAAGTAATAAATACAGAATTTAGTTCCAATGAGATCTTTTCCCTAATCGCAGAAATTGGTACACCAACACCCGCTTCAGCGATCTGAATTTCGGTACTACACTAACTATATGTGAATTATTGAACCACTTTCAGATATTGATTTACCTCACTCCTGAGATTTGTTACATAATAAAGATTGGGAGAGCATTATTTATTGATATCGGTGTATTGATTTTTCCATTTCCTTTTCTACGGGATTAATGGAATAAAATTCATGTAAAAGAGGTTCTAAAACGGACACGACAGCAGAAAACCAATAAGGTTTTAATATATGTGTGTCTTCCTTCACTAACGTTAATCACTAATAAGCAGGAGTAACTCATATGACATTTGGAATTGAATTTGTACCAAGCGATCCAGTCCTTAAAATCGCTCACTATGCAAAGCTTGCAGAACAGCAGGGATTTGACAATGTGTGGATTACAGACCACTACAACAACCGTGATGTTTACACAACCCTTGCTTTCCTTGCAATGAACACCAACACCATCAAACTCGGTACCGGTGTCACAAACCCTTACACCCGTAATGCAGCTATCACAGCATCAAGCATCGGCGCTGTAAACGAGATTTCCGGTGGCCGTGCAATCTTAGGAATTGGCCCTGGAGACAAAGCTACTTTTGATGCAATGGGAATTTCCTGGGACAAACCACTTTCCACAACCAAGGAAACAATTGAAGCACTCAAAGGCTTCTTTGAAGGTAAGAAAGTCGAAATGGATGGCGACATGATCAAATTCGGCGGTGCTAAGATGGCATTCAAGACCGGTGACGTCCCAATCTACATGGGTGCACAGGGTCCAAAAATGCTTGAGCTCGCAGGCGAAGTTGCAGATGGCGTACTCATCAACGCATCCCACCCCAAGGACTTTGAAGTAGCTGTTGAAAAGATTGCAGCAGGTGCAAAGAAAGCTGGCAGGGATCCGAAAGACATTGATGTCGCAGCATATGCTTGCTTCTCCATTGACAAAGACGCGGCAAAAGCTAAGAGCGCAGCAAAAATCGTTGTTGCATTCATCGTTGCAGGCTCACCAGACATGGTTCTTGAACGCCATGGCATTGATGTTGCAGCAAAAGCAGACATTGGAGCTGCAATTGCAAAAGGCGATTTCGGAGCACTTATGGGCGACCTTGTTACCGATGACATGATCAATGCATTCTCAATCTGCGGAACTCCTGAAGATTGTAAAGCAAGGATCGATGAGCTGATGGCCATCGGCGTCACTCAGGTAGTTGCAGGATCACCAATCGGACCTAACAAAGAAAAAGCAATTAAACTCATTGGAAAGGAAATCATCGGAGGAAACTGATGGTTCATCCAAAAATTGCAGAAGTCATTGAATTCGACGTCTGCACCGCCTGTGGGGCATGTGTTTCATCATGCCCTGCCGGGGCCATCACCATGGGCAAAAAGGCGGAAATCCGTGACCCGGATAATCTGGAACTTTTCGAATATGGTGCAGCTCCAAATGTCTGCGAAGGATGTCTTACATGCGGTCGTCTCTGCCCCGTCATTGACGGGTATGTTGAAGACGAGTTTGCAAATGTGAGGAGTTTCTTCGGAGCAAAAAGTGACGTAGAAGGACAGGATGGTGGAGTTACTGCTGCAATCGTCCGTTCGTTGTTCAACAAAGGCGAAATTGACTGTGTGGCATCCATTAGCCGAAATGAGAAATGGGAAACTGAAGTTGAAGTATTCACCAAAGGTGATGATTTCCTGAGAGCAAAAGGAACCAAATACACATATGATTCCGTACTTTCAATGCTCAGTGGTCCATTTAAAGAATACGACAGGATAGCAGTTGTAGGAGTACCCTGCCAGGCACATGGCGCACGCCTGATTTCAGAAAACGTCAATGATAAAATTGTCCTAAACCTTGGCCTGCTTTGCATGGAAAGTTTCTACCATGACACATTCACCGAGAAAATTATTCCGGAAATTATGGGCCTTAAGGCAGAAGATGTAGTGAAGTTCGACTTCGGAAAGGGTAAATTCTGGGCATACACCAAAGACGGTGAAGAGCACAATGTGAAAATCGCAGAAGTGGCTCCACATGCAAGGAACCCCTGTCACCACTGCTGTGACTACACAGCTGTTTCCGCAGACATATCCCTTGGATCTGTTGGTACTCCCGACGGCTGGAACAGTGTGTTGATACGTACTGAAGTTGGAGAAAAATACTTCAATATGGTTAAGGACGAGCTTGAGATCATGGAGGATCCAAAACCTGGAATGGATCTCATTGCAAAACTTGCCGGCATGAAACACGGCAATAACTCCGAACACTATCTTGAAGTCTGTGAAAAATTCTCCTTTGACGAATGCGGCATCAGATGAGACTATGCAACTAAAAAGGGCTTTCTATATCGGGCGATTCCAACCGTTTCACAACGGCCACTATTCCGTCATCAATAATATAGAAAAAGAATTTGATGAGCTTATTATCGGAATAGGAAGCGCCCAAAGAAGCCATGAAGTTGCCGATCCTTTTACCGCTGGCGAACGCATAATGATGATTCGGCACTCCCTCGAGGATACGGATATACTTCATTATGCAGTTCCAATCGATGATATCCAGCAGAACTCTGTCTGGGTATCATATGTTACTTCCAGAACACCACCTTTTGATGTGGTTTATTCTAACAATCCCCTTATACTCCAGCTATTCGAAGAAGCTGGAATAGAAACACGAACTCCACCAATGTTCCACCGCCAGAAATATTCAGGAACAGAAATTCGCAAGCTGATGCTTGAGGGAGAAGACTGGAGAAAACTTGTTCCCGGCCCTGTTGTTGATGTTATTGACGAAATTGACGGTGTTGAACGCCTGCGAAATATTTCACGCAGCGATGCATAAAAGAGACTTTTCAGCTTTTTTAGATATCTGGAATCCACCGAAGCCGGATTGTATCCGCTATATCCGACTTCGAAATGCGGGTTAAACCTCTTGTAAGCCCCAATCCCTTGATAGAGAATTACTGGATATAAAGAGTACTTTTTGAATTATGCATGTGATCCATAAGGATAACATAGGATTTTTCAGAGGATCTCCTCAATCCAGTTGAAGGATCCCGGAGAAAACCTTGAATCAGGAGAAGAACCTGAAGAAATTGCAGTTACAATCCCGTGAATATCCTTTGCTACATCAGTTGAATGTCTCCCCGTAGTTTCTACCTCAAAGACATCTTCGCACATCTCAACCGCTTCAACCAGAATGACATCAAGACATTCGGCTTCCACGTTCTCTTCGACTTTACGATCTCTATAGCCACGGGAAAGCAGACGTGTTCTTAGATCAGAAGGTGCTGTTCTTAAGACAATGCATTGCTGTGCGAAATGATGCGACAGATGGCTATCTACTATTATAATATCCTTGTCTGAAGACTGCCCTTCCAGATAGTTGGCTATCATATCCATCTCCGCAAGTACGCAATCCCTGTCTTCATCCACTTCTTCAAAAAGACGTTCGCTCTTTATGACATCGTTTAGATGGATCACCCGGTAACCATAGCTATTTTCAAGAACATCAGTAACTGACGTCTTGCCGGTACCGGGAGTGCCTGTAAGAGCAATAAACATATTCTGGAAATAAATCAATCAGACCTTTAAGGGTTGTGCCCGGATTGGGCAATTGATATGAAATTTTCGATGATTTTCAGGCCTTCTTCCATGAGAACCGATTCCGGATGAAACTGGACACCAAATGTAAGGTAATCCTTGTGTTTCACAGCCATGATTGTACCATCAGGAGTTTCTGCAATGACTTCCAGAGGGGGAGCAAGCGCAGAAATTGCAAGGGAGTGATACCTTCCACCTGTAAAAGGGCTTGGGACACCGTCAAATAATGCAGACTCTTTATGGTAAACTTCGGATGTTTTTCCGTGGATGGGACCACATTGTGCTCTGGAAGTGTGGCCTCCAAATGTTTCATTGATTGCCTGATGTCCGAGACAAACGCCCAAAATCGGAACTTTCGGTGCAAATTCCCGGATAACTTCAAGACAATTGCCTATATCCCTGGAATTGTCAGGTCTCCCGGGACCTGGAGATACTACGATGGCATCCGGTGAAAGGCTTCTAATCTCTTCAACTGTGACTGTGTTTGGAACCACTTTTGTTTCCACCCCTAGTATCGAAAAGGCATCCACAAGGTTCCAGACGAATGAATCACGATTATCGATAAAAACTACATTAATTCCCATCAGTTACACCTACCGCCCTGAGCATGGCTGCCATTTTGTTTTCGGTTTCCCTGTACTCTGATGCAGGATCTGAATCAGCAACTATTCCTGCCCCTGCCTGTATACTAAGTTTATTTCCCTGTTTCACAATTGTCCTTATAGTAATTGCAAAATCCAGATCACCATTCCATGAGAAATAGCCCACTCCACCTCCATAAGCGCCTCTTGGTGCACTTTCAATATCACGAATTATTTCCATGGCACGGACCTTTGGAGCTCCGGAAAGGGTTCCTGCAGGCATCAAGGCAACAAATGCATCAAACTGGTCACATTCAGGCCTGAGATCGCCCACAACCGTGCTTTCAATATGCTGGACATGGGAATATCGGACAACTTTCATGAAATCCTCGACTTCTACAGTGCCACCCTTTGCAACTCTTCTTACATCATTTCGAGAAAGATCTACCAGCATGATATGTTCTGCTTTTTCTTTTTCATCGTTTAACATAGCAGAAGCACAGGAAAGATCTTCTTCCTCGTTCTGCCCCCTCTTACAGGTTCCTGCAATGGGATTTGTGGAAACCTGCCTCTTGTGAATACTCATGAGAGTTTCAGGGCTTGCACCTATTATTCCTACATCGTCAAGATCGAGGATATACATGTACGGACTGGGATTGATATCCCTGAGTTTCCTGTACAGCTGGAAGGAAGAGTCCTCTGAAGCGACTTCACATTTTCGGGATATTACAACCTGAAAAATATCCCCGTCAAACACATGCTCCTTTGATTTACGTACCGCATCTTCAAACAGTTCCTGATCCATACTGCAACCAACCAGTTTTGCATTCGAATCTTCACCTATAGGTTGCAACTGAATATCTGAAGCTTTGGTCAGAACATCCTGCATTTCCGATGCTCTTGCAAGAATGCCATCATATATTTCAGCAGGGTCATCTTCGGACCGCATGAATGGTGAAAAAACAAGATATATTTTGTCTTCCATGTGATCAAAAAGGAACGTTTCCTGACAAAACATCAGGCGTGCATCCGGCATTTTCGAATCAAAAGGCATTGACTGATCAAGCAGGCACTCATAGATCAAATCATAACCAAGATAGCCAATTGCACCTCCAAGGAAAGTCTGTTTACCAAATCCTTTCTCATTCAGGAGAGGAATGTTACGTGATGTTACAAATGAAGAGCGAATTGCATCAAGGGGATTAAAGCTATTTTTTATTGTTCCTGTGAAACTCTTTTCCTTTTCATTATAGGACTCGCACACATTCTTGAGACCTTCAACTGATTCTGTCACAAAAGCGTTCCTGTATGGATAATCAATTGATACACTCTTCCCAGAAACGGAAAGTACAAATTCGGGATTTGCACCAATGAAGGAAAAACGTGCGTGTCTGCTCTCTTTTTCCACAGATTCAAGGAGGTAGGTAAATGGGTTGTCATGTATCAGGCTGTAAAGTTGCAGAGGAGTACAATTCGCAGGAATCTCAGCCATAAGCTGGACCATGCATGGCCCGGACTGACCCCGAATAAGATCGATGAATTCATCCCTGCTGAAATCTAAATTCAACATAAACTACACCTTGCATTTTCAATAAATTCGCATACTAATGATTCGTCTTTATGCCCATCTTTTTCAACGCCTGAAGACACGTCAACACCATATGGAGATATCTGTTCCACGCAGGATGCAACATTTTCAGGAGTTAAACCACCTGCAACTATTACAGGCAAATCCAGTTCACCAACAATTTCCCGACTTATATTCCAGTCATGCACCTTGCCACTCCCACCGCCATTTGCTGAACCGGTATCAAGAACAATCCCGTCTACGAGATCTGCGTCAATCAGCAAATTCACTTTATTAATAATATCCACTGCGTGGTCCATAGTTGCCTGTTCCGGAAGCGGGAATACCTGATGCAGCTGCACATCTGAGTAACTGCGAATGCTGTGAAGTATTGTTGCTTCCACAGTCGAATGAACCTGAACACAATCCGGCATTGCAGTCTCTATCATACCAAGTGCATGTTCTGTTGAAGATGGCATCATTACAATCACAGACTATATTGACTCAGGAACCAGGCCGATTAGTTCAGAAGCACGTAGTATATCGAGATTCCTTGGGGTATTCACCGGAACTTCAGTAATAAATCCTACCGAATCTGCACCGCAGGCTACTGCAATCTCTACATCCTCGGCATACCTCATGCCACAAATCTTGACCCTGATTTCAGGGTGCATGAAGATTAGGCCTCCTTGTTTGTAAGATCAATAAGCTGTTCAAGCTTTTCCAGTGCTTTTCCACTGTCGATAGCTTCTTCAGCAATTGTTACCGCTTCACGCATTGAGATGTCATTCCTGCCAAGATAAATCGAAGCGGCAGCATTTGCAACAACAATATCCCTTTTTGGCCCTTTTTCACCATTCAGGATGCGCATTATATCGTCTGCATTTTCTTCAGGAGTACCACCGACAATGTCATTTGCTGTTGCTCTTGGAATACCAAGATCTTCAGGAGTGATTATGTATGATGATACGACATCATCTTTCAGTTCAACAACACATGTCTCAGAGAGAGTTGAAATTTCATCCATTCCATCTCCATTTACTACAAGGGCTCGCGATTTACCCAGCCGTCTCAATGCCTCTGCCACAGGTTTGCAATATTTCCTGTCATAGACACCGACAACCTGAGCAGGTGCTTCAGTTGGATTAACTATAGGACCCAGAAGATTGAAGACGGTTTTTACCCCAAGATCCTTACGCACACCACCCACCCTTTTCATTGCAGGATGAAACATGGGAGCAAACATGAAGCCAATATCTATGTTTTCTATTGTTGAGCAAACGTCTTCAGGTGTGCAATCAACTTTTACACCCAGTGCTTCAAGCACATCAGCACTACCCGAAAGTGAAGTAACTGAGCGGTTTCCGTGCTTTGCAACCGGAATACCGGCAGCTGCCGTTACAATTGCTGCAGCTGTGGAAATATTAATTGTGTTATGCCTATCTCCGCCACTGCCACAGGTGTCCACAAGATAACCGTTTACTTCAGGATGGATGACATTGGCATTGCCAAGCATTGCTCTTGCAAATCCTGTAAGTTCTTCCGCAGTTATACCTTTGACATTTAAAGCTGCAAGGAACGCTCCTATCTGAGCATCAGAAGCTTCTGTGAAAATACACTGCATCGCTTTGTAAGCCTCATCCTCCGAAAGAGACTCATTGTTTGTAATTTTCTGCAAATATTGCTTCATAATAACCACAACTTAATGTTCATTTTTGTACATTAATGTACAATTAAAAACAATGTATTTATAGGTTTCGCCGCAGAAGGCGTTGCACATAAAATCTCTTGTGACAAAGCCTCAACTTACTTACAAGAAAATTGATTGAGTCAAAATAATCATCTAAATCAATTGAAGATGTGTTGATGCAATAGCACATCGATTTTTGAAAGTGTAATAAAATAGTCTTTAGATTATTTTATGTTAAATTATATATACAATGTAAACATATTTTGTCTTACTTTGCATCCCGGCATTGTCCCGAAAAAAAGGGTGATTTCATGGAAATCCCAAAGTGGAAAAACGTTACGCTTGAAACCAAGATCCTTCTTTTGATTGTTTTGGGCATTTCCATCGTGATGATTTTTACGACGTCCGTAATCACTTCAACCGTTACTGCACAGGAAGAAAATCTTGCATACAGTCAATCAATTGAGACGGCCAAACGTTACGCAAACCACTTTAACGGGGATATGCAAAGCTATCATGCAATCGGCCGGACAATTGCCAATTCCATGGTCGAATATGAATCCGGTGACAGGGATGAGGTCAACGCCATTCTAAAGCGCCTGATGATTGAAAATCCCAATTTAACAGGCACTTACGTTGCCTTTGAACCCGATGCTTTCGATGGAAAGGACGAGTTATATGCCAATACATTCGGGCATGATTCTACAGGCCGTTTTATTCCATACTGGACGAAAATTGGCGGCCCCCTGCATCTTGAGCCCTTGCTTGATTATGACACACTCGACTATTACCAGATACCAAAAAATACCAAATCCGATGTAATCACTGAACCATACCTGTATCAGGAAGAGTTGATAGTCAGTTATGTAACTCCCATCATCCGGAATGATGAGTTTATCGGGATAGGTGGAACTGATGTCTCACTGAATTACATTGATGAGGATATTAACCAAATACAAATTTTTGATACAGGTTATGCTTTTGTGACAAGTAGCTCAGGGATTATCATGTCCCATCCAAGTGAAAAAGAATGGATAGGGAAAAAGTCCCTCAATGATTTTGGTGATCCTGCAATCGCCGCAATGGCAGAGGACATTCTCAACAATGTGGAAGGAAATATAGAAACCTTGGATCCAACTACAGGCAAGGAAGTCATTATGTTTTATGAACCTGTCAAAACAGGGAATCTTGCCTTTGTCCTAGTAGTTCCAAAAGATGAAATGCTGGCCGGAGTGCAGATACTCAGGTTACAACTTATGGCAATTTCAACGCTTGCAGTGGTCCTCATGAGCAGCATCGGATTCCTGATAGCAAGATCTATAAGTAAACCCATAACCCGGATAATATCAGATTTTGACTCTATTTCAGATGAATCTGCAGCTGGAAATCTCTCCAAGAGAGCCAGAACTGATGTTGCTGTAGATTTTGAGAAAATACCAAAGAGGCTAAACGAGATTCTGGACAAATTACAAAAAGCGGATACCTCCAGGGAGAGGTTGGAAAAAGTCATACAAACCAGTCCAGTGATTGTTTTTGAATGGGAAGACAAGCCCGGATGGCCGGTTAAATTTGTCTCTGAAAATGTAACAAATATTGGATATACCAAAGACGATTTCCTGTCCGGGAAAATCAATTTTGCTGACATAATGCTTCCTGAAGATGTTGCAAAGGCTATTGAAACCGGCGGCTGTCTTGATGAATACGAGATCAAAAAGAAAAACGGTGAAAAACTATGGGTCGCCGAACACATGACAACAATATTTGATGAAAATGGGAATGTGGATTACCTGCAGGGAGTCATTGTTGATATTAGTGGACAAAAGAAAGCTGAAATGGCCTTGCTGGAGGCAAAAATGATTGCGGAATCGGCAAGCCGTACTAAATCCGAATTCCTTGCCAATATGAGTCATGAACTCCGAACACCACTTAATTCGATTATTGGATTTTCAGATCTCATGCTGGATGGAACTTTTGGTAAATTGACAAACAAGCAATCCCGCTACACAGGAAACATATCAAGCAGTGGGAAGCATTTACTGAGTATTATTAATGACATTCTTGATCTCTCAAAGATAGAAGCCGGGAAAATGGAGCTTCATGCAGGGATATTTGTTCTGGATAATGTATTGGATGAATTAAAGAATACAATTGAGCCTATTGCTATGAAAAAAGGCATTGAAGTTTCTTTTACCTACCCTGAAAATGATGTCAGTATATATGGTGACAGATTAAAAATTAAGCAAATTCTGTACAATCTGCTAAGTAATGCAGTTAAGTTCACCCCGAATGATGGAAAAGTAGGCGTTGAAGTCCATCAGTCATCCAAAAATACGATCATCACAGTTTTTGACACGGGTATCGGAATTAGTAAAGAAGATGCCAAAGAGTTATTCCAGCCTTTCAAACAACTGGATTCGGCATCTTCAAGAAAATATCAGGGAACCGGTCTTGGACTTGCGCTTGTCAAAAAATTCGTGGAAATGCATGGTGGTAAAATATGGGTGGAAAGCGAACCTGAAAAAGGAAGCAGGTTCACTTTCACAATTCCTATTCAGGGAAATGAGTGATTATGCACCAATGGTTAAGGTAAATGCAAGCAGAACGCATCCAAGTATTATAAATTGCCCATCGGCCATGACATCACAGATAGCATTTGTCTGACCAATCCGGTCTGAAAAGAGCACATAAGTAAGAGCATAGAAGATTCCAACAACCAGAACTACTAATGCGGGGATGCTGAGACTTGAAACACCGAAGAATAGCATTCCAACACCAAAAATTATTGTTAATGCAATTAGCATCATGCGAGTCTTTTCTGCACCCATTAAGACAGGAATTGTATCTATACCCGAGAGGCTATCACCTTCAATATCCCTCATATCAAAAACAACAGTGTTGATAAACACTAAAAGGAAGAAATAGCACAGAGCAATTAATACACCGATACTGTATTGTACATCATAAATCAATGCCGGAAGAAGTCCGGGTGTGAAAGCCCATGCAAAGGCGATTACAAGATTTTTAACCGAAGGGATTTCCTTAAGTCTTCTGTATCTGAATCCTTTAGGAAGCCATGCGAAGCTGTAAAGCAAACCGCTTACAAGGGGAATAGAAGTTACAACAACTGCCTCCCAACCGTAAAACCCTGCAATTACAAATGCAAGCAAATAGGCCATAACGGAAGAAACAAAAAGGAATTTGGAATACTTCGAAGTGAACATGAATCTTTCAGAGTGATTTATCGAATCTTCCTCTTCGTCCGCTTTCCTGTCAATATTATAAACCGCATAGGTTACAAGGAACATAATTGCAAGGGGTTCCCAGGTGATTGCCAGACCCTGTAGCACACATGATATATACGCCATTGCAACTCCTGCAAAAGCCAGATATATCGAACTGAAGATCAAAAAATCAAAAATTTGTTTTACTACTGTACTTCCATTTCCTGAATACTGTTTATATTCTCCCATAATGTAATAATGAGTCAAAGGGATTAACGTTAGTTCCTATGAAGAAGATTAATCGGATCGATTAACATTACTCATAAGAATATATGTATAGTTTTCAAATTATAGTACATGAATGAGGACAATATAATCCTGAGAGTTGCGTGGTCCCTTGCAACTCTCAGAATCTTTTCAAAAACGCCGGATGCAGGTATTATGATTTCAGAAGACAAGCCTTTGATATTGGTCGTAGACGATGAACCAGATGTCGTGGAATTGCTTGAAATATTCCTGGAAGATGATTATTCCACAATCGGAGCTCTGAATGCTACAGAGGGGTTGAAAAAAGCAAAGGAAAACAACCCTGATCTAATAATTCTTGATGTCATGATGCCAGATCTAAATGGTTTGGAAGCCTGCAAACTTCTTAAAAATGATAATTTAACCAGAACTATTCCAATTATGATATTTTCCGCACTTACTGATACGTCTGACAAGCGAAATGGAATGAATGCCGGGGCTAATGCATATCTTACAAAACCTATTAATCCAAAGGAACTTCTCAACACTGTTGCAGATCTAATTTTAAAAAAAAGTAAACATTCCACCTGCATGTTAAACGGAAAAGTTATCTGCTAACTGGATTAATAACCTTTAAATTCTTCTGCTCTTGAGCGGTAGTATTCGAATAGTCTTTTACCCCACTGGATGGCAACATCATCAAAACTAAAAAGATCCATGGTCGAATCGTAGGTAATACCATCATCCTTATACAGACCTATAGATAAGCGTTTATCAGTTACTGTAAACCCAAGCTTTATTTGTTCCTGCACCACAAAAATCTTGAAGTTTTCATTTTGGAGCAAACTGTTTATCTGTTCAGCATAGACCTGCTGGCCAAGTTCACCCAACACATCAGCAGTTACAATTAACTCTACAGGTATACCATCAAGTATTCTGGCAGCAAGTGAATCTGCATGGCCACTACTCATGATTGCAGAAACACCATATATCTCCCCTGCTTCTTTCACCATTTTTAAATAATTGTTATAGACATTGAAAATCTCTACGTTCGTATCACTGACTACCTCTGAATTATAGAGAAGTCCGATGTCTTTGAGAAGTTCATCCGGTATTCCGGAAAGATGATGAGTATAAAAGAATTCTTTATGCTTAAGTACAGTACCCATCGTTTTTACAGAATCAGAGACTTTAGAAGCAATAATTCTTCCAAGTGGAGTCAACCTGTATTCATGTTCGATTGATTCAATTAATTTGTTTGCTTCAAGAACTCTGATTTTGGGAAGTAATGCCTGAGAAGTGCTGCCAGTGACATCCCTTAAATCGCTAAGTGATTGACCTTTTGCTGAAAGAGAAAGAAGTATCTGAACCTGTAATCTCGATCTATAGATAGCCTGTACATCCTTCTGTACATCATCGTATATTTTGAGAACATCCATGCAAGCACACCTATTAGTAAGTATGAGAATACGTATTTAAAAATTTCATAGACTATTCTTTTACCTTATAGGCATATTATTTTGATGATTATTTTATTTTAGGATGTGATATTTATTGTGGTCAGCTGCATATCACAACCGATAATTAAAGAGAGTATCAACTATACAAGCATTAAATAAAAGAATATTGCGAAATACTTGTTACCGTGGCTCCAGAGAAAGGAGATCGTAGACTTTTTCCATATCAAGGTGAGTACGCAGTATATCAGCCAGATCCTCATAAGGATCTGATTCCATATCTTCCTCTTCAAACTCAAGCCCTTTTTTGCTCAGGATATAGGATATGAATGCTTTTCTGACATTCCTGTTTGCAAACAAACCATGAAGATAAGTCCCAATAACAGTACCATCGCTACCTATACAGCCATCGTCACCAAATAGAGGAGAGCTGGAGCTTGATTCACCCATATGGATTTCATAACCGTGGACATCTTCACCACAAATTGAATCAAAGAGAGGACTGCCACAATTGACTTCTTTTGTTACCTGCACAGTTGTCTTACGATATTCACCAAAGACCGTCTCGATGTCAAGCAGACCTAATCCTTCATAGACAGCATCTTTATCGCCTTCAATACCAGCATCCTTGATATTATTACCAAGCATCTGGTAGCCTCCACAGATTCCAATTACTGGAGCTTTGCCATGAAGGGCTTTGATTTGTGCTGACATACCGCTTGACTGCAGATCCAAAAGATCGCTAATTGTGTTTTTGGTACCCGGTATAATTACTGCGTCCGGAGTTCCAAGCTTTTCATCAAGGTCTACATACCTGACGTTTGCAACCCTTTCCAGCGGTTCAAAATCAGTGAAATTGGAAATGCGAGGAAGTCTTATAATAGCAATGTCCACGTCATAGAGTTTTTCAGAACTTGCCGTTTTGTCATCGATGGAAACTGAATCCTCTGAAGGAATGCCAAGTTTGGAATATGGAAAAACACCTAATACAGGAATGCCGGTTATTTTTTCAAGTTCTTCAATTCCGGGTTGGAGTATTGCTTCGTCACCACGGAACTTGTTTATTATAAAGCCTTTAACCTGCTTTTTGACATCTTCAGGAAGCAATGCAACTGTACCGTACAAACTTGCAAAAACACCTCCTCTTTCAATGTCACCAACAAGAACTATAGGAGCATTTGTGAGGCGTGCTGAACCTATATTCACAATATCACGATCATAAAGGTTGATCTCTGCGGCCCCACCGGCACCTTCCATGATTACAAGCTCATATTTATCCCCAAGCCTGTCAAGTGATCCCTGCAGGATTTCATGCATCTCATCGATGGAATCATAATAAGCGCCAGCACTTTTATCGGCAAATGGTTCACCAAGCACAATGACCTGAGACACCCGGTCACCTTTTGGTTTAAGCAGAACAGGATTCATATCTGCAGTCGGTTCCACACGTGCTGCCATGGCCTGGATAGCCTGCGCAATACCTATCTCTTTACCATCCTTTGTGATCCAGGAATTCAGGCTCATGTTCTGGGCTTTAAAGGGAGCAACTGTGTATTTTTCAGAAAAGATCCGGCAAAGGCCTGTAACTATTGCACTTTTGCCAACATGGGATGCTGTCCCGAGAATTAATAAATGTTTAGGAAATGTATCAGCCATCATTTACAACAACCTTTTATGTAGCAACGTTATTATGTACCTGCTATATCTAATTAACTCCAATAAAGTTTACTTGGGAAAACGATGCCAGAACTATTACATATAAGCGGCGGCCCGACAAAGCCTGAGATCATTGCAGTCTCATTATCTAAACTTAACTTGAGAGACGGTTGCAATTTCTATGATGTTGGATGTGGGACCGGAGCTGTATCCATTGAAGCGTCAAAAATAGCAAGAAACTTACGCGTAACAGCTATTGATGCACGGGAAAAGGCAATTGAAGTTGCCAAACAGAATTTTGAAAACTTCAAGATTGAAGGAGCAAAACTGATTCACGGAGAATCATCTGCTGCCCTTAAAGGAATTCCCGAAGATGAAACAATAGACTATGCATTTGTTGGCGGAACAAAAAATATTGATTCAATACTCGAAGCTCTTGTTGAAAAGAAGGCAAAGGCTTTTGTTATTAATGCCGTAAGGATCGAGACTGTTGTTCATGCAATGGAAAAAATGAAAGAACTTGGTGTTTTTGAAGAGCTGGTAAACGTATCAATTTCACGCAGTTATCCCATTACAGGGGAAACTATGCTAAAACCTGAAAATCCTGTGTTTATACTTGTTGGAAGAAATCATATCGAGAACGGTGATGAGAAATGTTGATAGGTGTCGGACTTGGGCCCGGAGCCCCGGATCTTCTTACTTTAAGAGCAGTGGAATTACTCAAAAACAGCGACAAGGTATATGTTCCAGGCAAAATGGCCGAAGAACTTGTTAAACCTTATGTGGAAGCAGAAATACTGGATTTCCCCATGCTTACTGATTATGATGTATTAAATGAAGTATGGAAAAAGAATGCAGAGCTTCTCGCAGATGAAGCCCTTAAAGGAGACGTTGTTTTCGGCCTTATCGGGGATCCAAATTTCTTTTCCACTTTCACACATTTAAAGCGTGTTATGAAGAAGTACTATCCTGATGTTGAAACTGCAACAGTACCCGGAATCAGTTCCATTACATCCTTTGCTTCAAGAACAGGATCAGAAGTTGATTCCAGCTTTGAAGTCACAGACGGATCTGATAAAAAGACCGCAATCAGACTCAAGGCAAAATCCCCAAAGGAAATTGCAGAAAATTTCAGCAAGGAAGGATACACTGACTTCATATTTGCAGAGAGACTGTTCTCTGAAAAGGAAAATATCATTTATGGAATTGAGAATTTCCCCGAAAAAGGAAATTATTTCAGCATTGTATGTGCCAGCAAAGAATAATCGGGAAGGATATTCATGGATAAGACAATTACTTTTGTAGGAGCAGGACCCGGAAACCCTAAACTCATAACCCTTCTCGGGAAAGAAAAGCTTGAAGAAGCAGACCTTGTAGTTTATGCCGGTTCACTGGTAAACCCGGAAGTTCTCAACTATTCAAATGGAGAGAAAATCGACAGTTATGGACTTACCCTTGACGAGATTACAAAGATAATGGCCGATGCTATCAACGAGGGTAAAAAAGTCGTAAGGTTGCACAGTGGAGATCCTTCATTGTACGGTTCAGTTATCGAACAGATGGAAGAACTGAAAAAATACGATATCGGAGTAGAAAGAGTCCCCGGAGTATCTTCAGTCTTTGCAGTTGCTGCTGCACTCGATACTCAGTTGACTCTTAATGGAGTTTCCGACTCCCTCATAATCACCCGTCCAGCCGGCAAAACCCTTGATAAGGATTGGATAAAAGAGCTTTCAGCCCATGGACAGACAATGGCCATTTTCCTTGGAACCCAGAAAATCGAGACCATCATGGAAACAGTCCAATGTCCAAAAGATACACCTGTAGCTGTTGTCTTCCATGCTTCCTGGGAAGATGAAACTGTGATATACGGTACCGTGGCTGATATTGCACAGAAAGTCAAGGATGCCGGAATCCAGAGATCCGCTATGATCATTATCGGTGGTGTTGTCGACCCGAAGAATTACAGGAGGTCACACCTATACGGAGTTCCACAGGAACCGCTGTAATTACGTTTGAACGCAACCTTGAAAATGCTAAAAAGGTTGCTTCACACATAGATGCTGAGATCCTGATCTACAAGAAAGGTATTTTCGAAGAAGTGTTTGCCAAATATAGTGGCATTGTCGCTATGTTTGCAACAGGAATTGTAGTTCGGGACATAGCACCCCTTTTAAACAACAAGTGGGAAGATCCGGCTGTTGTAGTCGTTGATTCTGCACTTAATTTTGCAATCCCGCTTCTTGGCGGGCATCATGGTGCCAATGAGCTTGTCAGGAAAATTGCGGAAATCGGCCCCATACCAGTAGTGACGACTGCAACAGAAGTTCATGGACGCAATTCCGTGGAAGGAATCGCCAGGAAACTTGGTTGTGACATCGTCAACAAGGAATCTACACTTGACGTGAACTGCGCACTCCTTGATCAGGATGTGGAAGTTCTCAGGCTTAAAGGACCTAAAATTGTTATTGTAGACAATGATGTGTCTGTGCTAAAAGCAGAAGATGCAGAGCAAAGGGAAAAAAAATGATTGTCGGAGTTGGAGCACGTCGCGGCGTGGATGCAAGCGAAGTAATAGAAGCAATTGAAACAGCTCTCAAGGAAATCGGAGCTACTTTGACTGACGTAAATGCACTGGCTTCCGCAAATATAAAAAAGGATGAAAAAGGACTTATTGAAGCTTCTGAAATACTTGGAATTCCAATTCATTTCATATCCCATGATGAAGTAAACAGCTGTGACGTACCTTCAGCATCCCAGGCCAGCAGGTTTGGTCTCAAGGGCGTGGCAGAGCCTAGTGCAATCATACTATCGGATGATAAAGAACTTATAATGAAGAAAAAAGCATACGGAAGGGTTACAATTGCAATCGCAAAATAAAGGTAAATTATACATTATCGGAATTGGACCTGGTTCTGTAGAACAGATGACAGTAGCTGCAAGGGATGCAGTACTTAACTCAGATTATGTCGTCGGTAACGGAACCTACCTTGATCAGATCAAGAGCCTGCTTGACGGACAGGAAATCATCCGCAGCCACATGGGCAAGGAAGTTGACCGGGCAAAGAAAGCTGTGGAACTTGCCACAGAAAATGTTGTTGCAATGGTCAGCGGCGGAGATGCAAACGTTTACGGTATGGCAGGACTTGTGCTCGAAGTAGCTGAACATCAGGATCTCGATGTCGACATCGAAGTACTTCCGGGAGTTACAGCAATTACAGCAGGTGCAAGTGTTCTCGGCGCACCTATTGTAAACGACTTTGCAGTCATCAGCCTCAGTGACCTTCTTACCCCGTGGGAACTCATTGAGAAAAGGCTCAAAGCAGCCTCTGAAGCTGACTTTATTATTGCACTATACAACCCAAAGAGCCGCCAGAGAAATTCAAACTTCAGAAGAGCTATTGAGATAATCAGTCAGCACAGGGATGGATCTGCTCCAGTAGGACTTGTCAAGAATGCACTCCGTGGTGACTCACAGGAATTCAAGGTCACAAGACTTGGAGAGGTTCTGGACTATGATGACTGGGTAGACATGAGGACTATGATCCTTGTTTCAACCAAAAACTCCAGAATTTGGGAGCAGGACGGCATCGAAAGAATTATCACTCCAAGGGGGTATCAAAATAAGTATGACTACTGATGCAAAAAAGCAACCTGATCTTGAAGACCTCATTGAATTTACGACTGAGATCAAGCCGGAACTTATTGATGCCTGCAAGGATTCAGGTGCCCGAACTGATGAGGCAAAGGCAATCTACATGACCAGCCGCAGGATTGCTGAGGAAGTTGTTGGTGATACTTCCCCAGAAGGCCGCATAAGAATGCGCTGTATGATTTCCACAGGCGATCCAGAAGTTGCCGACATCATGAGATTCAACAACAACCCTGTTGATGCAGGAGTTGAAGCAATTCGCAATGGAGCCCCGATTTTTGTCGATATCAACATGGTGAAAGCCGGAATTACAAAGAAGGGACACAACTGCCCCATTATCTGTGTACTCGATGAAGACAAGGATGCAGAAGTTGCACACAAGTATGGAATTACCCGTACTGCTGCAGGATTCCTGATGGCAAGAGATCGCCTTGAAGGAAGCATTGTAGCTATTGGAAATGCTCCATCTGCAGCTTTGGCAGTCTGCAGGATGATTGAACACGGCATCCGCCCGGCTCTTATTGTTGGAACTCCCGTAGGATTTGTAAACGCTGCAGAATCAAAGGAAGAAATCCGCAAACTTGACGTTCCATCAGTAACCTGCGAGGGAACACGCGGAGGAACCCCGATGGCAGTTGCTTCAGTTAATGAAATTATTGCAATTGCAAACGAAAAAGATCTTTGCGATTAAATTAAAAGCAGGGGACCATCAAGCAGCATCCATGCACCTGCTGCAATAAGTACCCCTCCTGATATTTTTCTTATTGGTGCATGATATTTTCCTATTTTTTTCATTCCAAGTGCAAAATGTGTTGAGTAGGCAATTGCCAACATTGGGATCGCAAATCCCAGATAATAAATCAGAAGCATTTGAATTCCGTAGAGGGCATCTGCTTCAAGAGCAACCGTGGCAAGAACTGCTCCCAGAATTGGTCCTATACAGGGAATCCAGAGTATTCCAAGAGACATACCTAAAAGGAATCCTCCAATAATTCCTTTTTCTCTGGTGGGAAGATAAGAAGAAAGACGGGATGCAACGGCAAATAGTTCGAAATTTGTAATCATTAAAACTCCAAGAGCCATGATCAAAAGTCCTGCAACTATTTTCAAGAATGGAATATAGGTTTGCAAAACCGATCCAAAAGCAGAAGTAATCAAGCCCATTGCAATGAATGTCACTCCAAGACCAGCCACAAGCGCAAGTGGTCGAAACTTTCCCGACTCCGCAGAATTTGCCAGAATTACTGGCAAGAGAGGTAACACACAAGGTGATACTATACTCACAATTCCTGCGAAAAAAACTGCAAAAGGAGTTACATCCACCATCAGATTACCCCTTAAGGATTTTCCAGACTAATAGAAGTGTTATTCCTGTAATCCACAGACATATCAAGAACACGGGAAAGAGTGTCAACACCTGATGGACCGAATCTGCTAGAAGCACTTCTCTCAGAGCTTACATTGCCGTAGTAATCCATATAGACATATTGACCATTTTCTTCCGCTACTATCACGCTAGTATCGGGAATTGCATATACTCCAAAAGTGCCTGCAAGGCGAGGATGGTCATCAACATCAATGTGTACGAAATAGACAGAGCCATCATACATTTTCTCAAGGTACTCTAGCACAGTATCCTGTTGCTGGCATGCCCCACATGATTCAGAACCAAATGTAATCAGAACAGGCTTTTCCTGCAATTTTGAGCTGATATCTTCCAGAATCACAGCTGAAGAGGAGTCATTTCCGTATTGTGGAAAAACACTCTGAGGAAAAACGTTGCAACCTGAAAAGGCAACTACCAGCACTGTAAGGAATAAGGGAATTAACCATGTTTTGCGTTCCACTTCAAACTACTCCAAAGAGAAATGAGAAGTATATCAATATAAATGTTATGGGGGTTTTGCACAAAACCGCACAAATTTACCCCCTCTTTTTGTTATCTCATCTAAACACATCATGAAAATCAAAATTACCGCTGCCTCGGATGTAACGACAAAAACAAGGCAGCAGGACATTTTATGATTATAGTGTACCGTTCGAAACTGACAGGAAGTTGCCTGCAGGATCCCTGAACCAGGCAATGTCCGGCATTTCTTTGGAACCGCTGCGAGCAATTCCTTTTTCATCTGTCTGCATCTCGCCCTCATACTGCTCAAATACGACGCCACGAGTTTTCAGTTCATCTACCGCTTTATCTATATCTTCAACTGAGAAGTTTAAAACAGTAAATGTTGCAGGCTGATGATCCTCTTTAGGATAGACATAAATTTTCATACCTCCTGCAAGGTTAATTGTCAGTCCCATGTATGGGTTTTCAGCAACTTCAAGACCAAGTGTTTCACCATAGAATGCTTTCGCTTTTTCCAGATCGTCAACTGAAAAACTACTGAATGCAGGTGCATCTTTGAACACGCCCATCTCCCCCTTCTTTACTCATTCCAGAGTAATCGCTTCAACCGGACATATCTCAACACAGTCTCCACAGTCTACACATGTATCAGGATCAACTTCTGCGAGATTATCTTTCATTGAAATAGCTTCAACCGGACAGGAATCAACACATGATTCACACCCAGTACAAATGTCTTTATCGACTATTGCTGGCATTTATACTCACTCCCTGAATCTCTTTTAGAGATTACATAGTGAAGTTTGCGAATCTGGGATAAATAGTTGTTGAGGATCAACGATACTTCAGAAAAAGAGATCAGTTGAATTTCCACTTCAGAAGAATTCCATCCCCAATAGTTTCCGAATCGAACAATTCAAGTTTTGGAAGCTGTGTATCGGAAAAACCATCTCCGTCGATAAGTGATGGTGCATTGGAGCCACCAATGAGAATATTGCCAATAAATGTATAGATTTCATCCACCAAATTATTGCTAACCAGACCCCAGTTAAGGATGGCACCACCCTCAACCATTAACCTGTTGATCCCCATTTCCTGCAGGACAGACATGAGGGAAACCAGATTTACTTTGCTTTCCCCGACCATTATAACAGTAGCTTTCTGGCGCAAAAGTTGTACTTTTTCAAATGGAGCAGCGTTGGAAACTGCAATTATCCGTAATCCTTCACCTTTGCGGAAAATATCTGCATCAAGCGGGATCCGGGCCTTGCTGTCAACCACAATCCGTGCAGGGTTTTCATCCAAACCCTTTGCTTTTCGGGATTTTCGGCGCTCTTCCGACTTCACAGTCAGGCTCGGATCATCCGTAAGAACAGTACCTATTCCAACCATCACACCATCGGAAGATGCCCGCAACTCGTCAACCCGATCAAAATCCACGTCACCGGATATCCGGACTTGTTTTCTCTCACGGGTTGAAAGTTTGCCGTCAGCGGAAATTGCAGCATTTATAAAAGTGAAAGGGCGATCCATTAAGAACCCTTCCTGAAATCAATTTTCGAGTAATGCCTTCAACAGATAGCGATCCCGAAGTAAACCAATGAATACACCATTTGCATTCAATACGGGAACCTGATCAACGTTATTTCTTTTCATCTTAAGGGCACATTCACTGACACTCATATTATTAGATGCTTCAATGATATCCTTGACCATGACTTCACTAACAGGTATTTCAGGTACTTTTATTTTTGAGACATTATAATAAATGCTAAGTGTGTCACGCATTGATTCCCAGGTCCATTCATCATCGTCAGAACCAGCGGAAAGATCAGAAACTTCCAATGTATCTTCGATGACACTGGCACTGATAATATCACGATCTGATATAATACCTACAAGATCAAGCGCTGAATCAATAACAGGTACTGCTTTTACATTTGCAAGTTCCATGTGACGAGCGACAACATGCAAGGGGGTGTCAGACCAAACAGGTCCCGTTCCACGCCTTTCAAGATAGTTGCTAATAGGCTCATCTATGTTTAATGAGGCCATGCTTCGTACAATATCAGCTACTGTGATCATACCGACCAGACGGCCATCATCAACAACTGGCAAACGCCTGAAACCAGCATCAAGAAGAATGCGGGCTGCTACCTTGATATTCTCATCAGGACTTACAACCTGCGGGTCACGTGTCATTAAAAGAGCAAGCTGTTCTTCTTCAGGATTACTAAGCAAATTACTCCTGCTGACAATACCAACAAGCTTGTTATCCTTAAGCACCGGAACACCGGATACCTGCTTTTCTTTAAGCATCGCAAGTACTTCATCACGTGAACCGGGCAGGGTAACAGAAGCTACATCTGTAACCATGATGTCTTTTATAAGTGTGTTTTCAGGCATAAAGAACCTCTTGAACCGTTATTTATTAGTCTTCAACAGGTGAATCACGTACAACTAAGACAGGTACTTTGGAAGTTCTGGTAACTTTCTCAGCTACACTTCCAAGAAGGAAGCGATCAAATCCGCTCTTGCCATGAGTACCCAGTACAATTAAATCAATGTCATTGTTTTCTGCAAATTCAATTATCTCGTGGCTTGGATGTCCTTCAAGCACTCGGGCTTCAACCTCGACATTACTTTCCTTTACCATGTCAGAAACAGTTCCAGTGATTTCACTGCCTTCTTTTTCAAGGAGTTCATACATCATTTCCCAGCCTCCATCCATTGGGATAGATTCAAAGGAAGCAGTATCAACCACATATGCCACGTATACTTTTGCTTCGCTAAGCCTTGCAAGCTCAATACCATAATTAATTGCTTTCCGGCTCTTCTCAGAACCATCTGTTGCAATCAGGATTTTCTTGTAGATTTCACTGCTCATCACTGACAACTCGCATGTAAATGATATTTAATTGATTACTGAAAGAATATCATCCGGGCGTGCCCTTCTGACAACACCTCCAATAATATCCCGTATCCCCTGAAGATTATTGGATGACCCGTTAAGCACAACAATATTAGTGCCAAATCCTTCTTTTATAGGGCCTATATCAGTAAACCCCAGGTTTGAAGCACCATTAAGTGTACACATCTTAAATACTTGTCTATCGTCTAACTTAAAAACTTTAGAGAGAAATTCCATTTCTGAGAACATGTTGACAGAATTTAGCATAACATTATCCGTACCAACTGAAACACTGATTCCTTCAGAAAGCATATCCTGTATTGGAGCCATTCCAACACCGGTAATGAAATTTGATCTCGGGCATACAGCAACAGGAATTGAAGCTGAAGACACTGCTTTAAGATCTGTTTTATCCGCCTGTGTCAAATGAATAAGCAAACCAGGATCAAGTGAAAGCGCATTTTCCAGATCAATTCTTGATTTCTCAGCTGCGTGTATTGCAAATATTTTGTGTTTTTTCCTGGCCAGCGAGGATGCCTGTTCAAGAATAGCCATATCCATGTCGTTAGCCCCACTCATCCCGAGTCCGTCAGCCTCACTTAACAAAATGGCAATTTCAGATTCCAGTGCATCGGGAGATGTATTGCAGCCAGATGGCCTGCCTAAAATGCGACTCCGGATATTAACATCCGCAAGTGCTTCTTTTATGGCAGCAACACCATTGACACCGCTTTCCCGGAAGTCTGCAAAAGCAGTTGTACCGGTAGCAAGCATATCCAGGATAGATAAACGCATAGAGGAAACGAGATGTTCAAAAGAAGTCTCGGACAAAATGCGATGTTTGAGGCCATCCGGTGGCTTGACAAGAGTATCAAGATCAGGTTTAACAACGAAATTTTCACATTGCCCAAGACATGGATCCTTGCAGACTGAATCACCTATATGAGTATGTGAATTAACAAATCCGGGAATCAGGATATTTTCAGAGTTGGTTTGCTCTTCTACCACTTCATGGATCACACCATCTTTTACACAGACATAACCCTGAAGAAGCGATAATTCCTCTCCATACAGAATCTTCCCATATATTACCTGCTCACAGGATTTAGAAGGCATACTGACAATTATATTTACTTCTAACTTTTAAATAGGTAATGATCAAGTGAGTCAAACTTTGCGTTTGAATACCTTTTAACCAACAATGCATAATTTGTTCTGAAGGAGGAACAAGATATCAGGATAGAAACAATAAAATATAGTTGGCTTATAGTTCCACCCTGTATTATTCACTAATAAAAGCCCCCTATTCAGGTGCACAACAATGAAAATAAGTAAACCAAGAGGCACAAGGGATTTCCTTCCGGAAGAAACCGCTCACAGAAGGCATGTTGAAAGTATAATGAGAAATGTGGTTACTCATTGGGGTTACCATGAAATAATTACTCCTACTTTTGAGCATCTTGATCTTTTCACTCTTAAATCCGGTGAAGGAATAATAGGGGAAATCTATAATTTTACAGACAAGGGAGACAGGGATTTATCACTCCGCCCCGAATTGACTGCGCCTGCCATGAGGATGTACGTCAACGGCATGCAGTCAAGGCCATTGCCACTAAAATTATTCTATTTTGAAAACTGTTTCCGATATGAGAGACCCCAAAAAGGAAGATTCAGGGAATTCTGGCAATTCGGAGTGGAAGTTATCGGAAGCAAAAGTCCTCATGCTGATGCAGAGGTTATTGCCCTGGCAGAAAAAATGGTAGAATCTGCAGGTATAAAAGGAGACATCCATGTTGGGCATCTTGGTGTAATACGCCATATCCTTCAAGAGCTGGACGGGGAAGAACAAACCAGGATTATGAGATTTGTGGATAAGAAGGATGACAAGGGACTCGATGACTACCTTGAATCAATAAATGCCACAGCCGAGCTTCGCGAACAACTTTTCGAGCTGGTGAGTATTTCGGGTGAAAATGCAATAGAAAAAGCGAGGGAAATTGTCGGAAGCCTGCCTGAACTTGATCGTTTCGAACTATTGCTTGATTTACTTGAGGGATATGGAGTAGATTTTTCAGTTGACTTTGGAATCGCACGGGGACTTGATTATTACACAGGAATGGTTTTTGAGATATATGCCGAAGGCCTGGGAGCCCAGAATCAGGTTTGTGGTGGAGGTTCCTACCAGCTCATTCAGTTGTTTGGCGGAGGTGACGTTCCATCCACCGGATTTGGAATAGGTTTTGACAGGATTATGGAAGTTTGCACCCTTGAACCAAAACCCATTCCCGGTGTTGTGGTTGTAGCAACAGATGACACAAGGATAGAAGCCATTGATATTGCAACCAAACTGAGAGAGTACGTACCAGTTTATCTTGACATTATGGAAAGGAATTTCCGCAACCAGTTATCCCATGCAAATAACGTAGAAGCGGATTATGTTGTGATTGTAGGTAAAAAGGAAGTTGAAGCAGGGAAGGTAACACTCAAGGAAATGGCTTCCGGTGAGCAGGGTTTAACTACTCTGGACGAAGCTCTTGAGCTCATTTTACGATAAAATAGCAAGATGGGAAAAGGGCACAAAGTATATATTCGATGTTGGGATAACTAGCTCCACTTCGCCATTGGGACAGCTATTCATGTTCCATCAAATAGCATTAATATCATTATCTAAGGAGTAAATTGTATGGCAAAAATGCACACCCGCAGCAAGGGTAACTCAGGGTCTACAAGGCCTGGACGCACAGAAGCTCCAGCTTGGTCCATGTACGACGCCGATGAAATTACAAATATCATTCTTGACTTATGGAAGCAGGGAAATTCCACAAGTGTAATTGGAATGATCCTCAGGGACAACTATGGCGTGCCAGATGTCAAAGTTGCCACCGGCAAGAAAATTACAGCTATTTTGGCTGAAAATGACACTGCCCCAAGGGTACCTGAAGACCTTTACAACCTCATTGTCAAAGCAATCAGGATGAGGAAACACATTTCAAAGAATCACAAGGACGTCCATAATGGTCGTGCACTGCACCTTACAGAAGCTAAGATCCGCAGACTTGTAAAATACTATCAGGCAAACAAGGTACTGCCTGCAGACTGGAAGTACAAACCAGAAACTGCAGAAATGCTTATTACAAGGTAATACGGCTATCAGCCGTATTTATCTTTCTTTTTTTATTTTGTCCATCAATTTATCCAGCGGTAGCTTCCCCAGATATTATACTGCAAATTCATAGCAACCTACAAAATTGGAATATCGCTTTACCTTCATGGAAAATGAATTTGTATTTAGCAACATATAAATTATTAGAAAGACCTGTATATCTCATGAAAGCTATTGTGCTGGCCGCAGGAGAGGGGCAAAGATGCAGACCGTTGACAGCTACCAGGTCAAAGGTTATGCTGCCAGTGGTAAATAGACCAATTCTTGAATATGTAATAGAAGCACTTGTAAAAAATGATATTAAAGACATTATTCTAATCGTAGGTTATGAAAAAGAAAGAATAATGGACTATTTTGAAGACGGTGTTGACTTCGGCGCCTCTATAAAGTACATTGAACAGGAGGTGCAGCTTGGAACTTCCCATGCAATTGAACAAGCACGCCCATACATTGAAAAAGGTATGAATTTCCTTGTACTCAACGGCGATAATATAATAGAATCCTCAACCATCAAGGATTTGCTTAATTCGTTTAAAGGGGAAGCAACCATTCTGACATCACAAAGAGACGATATCTCTGAATATGGTGTAGTTTTAACAAAGGGATCAAAAGTAACCAAAATAATTGAAAAACCAAAATCCCTTGTAAGTCACCTGGTCAATACTGGAATGTATGTATTTAATGAAAATATCTTCCCGGAAATCGAAAAAACAACCATATCCCAGCGTGGAGAATATGAAATTACTGACGCACTACAAAACATGATAGAAAAAGGGGAAGATGTACACACCGTCACAACAAAGCATTTGTGGATGGATTCAAGATATCCATGGGATCTTCTAAAATCTAATTCCAGCATGTTAAACCGTAAAGAAGAGCCCGTGAACCATGGGAAAGTGGAGGAAGGGGCTACGATAGTAGGAGAAGTCAGCGTCGGTGAAAACACAATTATTCGTGCCGGTTCATACATAGTAGGACCTGTAGCATTAGGACGAAATTGTGACATAGGACCTAATGCAGTTGTTTTACCAAGCACCAGCATTGGAAAAAATGTTTCAATTGAGCCTTTCACCACAATAAAAAACAGCATTATAATGGATAATGTCAGAATTGGACCCCATTCACACATATCTCATTCGGTAATTGCAAACAATACTTCACTTGGGCCATACTTTGCAACGGAAGCAAAAGATAACACAGGCATAAAACTCGGAAATGAGCTTGTTGATGCCGGTAAAATCGGCGCCATTGTAGGTGAAGACTGCGAAGCGGGGTTACGAGTGCTCACAAAAGCGGGGGCCATTATTTCGAAGGGATGTAGTATTGGCTCAGACACAACTATCAGGGAGCTATTACCTGAAAATTCAGTTGTTCTCTAATATTAGGGGGATAATATGTGCGGAATAGTTGGATACGTCGGAAAAAACCAGGCAATGGAAACACTGGTTAATTCCCTGAAAAAGCTTGAATACCGCGGATATGATTCCGCAGGCGTAAGTGTTCTTAACGGCAACATTACCACATACAAAACCGAAGGTTCTATTGATAAACTATCCGCAATCCTGCCATCGGAAATGGATGGAAAAATAGGAATTGCACATACCAGATGGGCAACCCACGGGGCACCAAGCACTACTAATGCTCACCCTCATGAATCCGGAGATTTTTCTGTTGTTCATAATGGCATTATTGAAAACTATCTGGAAATACGCGAAAAACTTGAACAAAATGGATATGAGTTTAAATCAGAAACTGATACCGAAGTCATTGTCCACTTAATTAATTTCAACTATAGCAATAATTCAGATAGCAGTTTTTATGATGCCGTCAGGGAAAGTTTGCAGGAACTTGAAGGCTCATATGCAGTTGCAATATTGTGCAAAGAATATCCGGACACCCTGATAGCTGCAAGAAAAGATAGCCCTCTTGTTCTGGGACTGGGAGACAGCGAGGTTTTTGTTTCATCTGACGTGACGGCCTTTCTGGATCACACTAAAAATGTGGTTTTTGTCGAAGATGGAGAAATTGTCAGTATCGACTCTTCCGGAGTGAACTATACAAATTTTGATGGTCAAAATATCCAGAAAGAAATTACCACAATTGACTGGGACGTTGAAGCTGCTGAAAAAGCCGGGTATGAGCATTTCATGCTTAAGGAAATTCACGAGCAGGTTTCTGCAATTCAGGATACATTCTCAGGGAAAATTTTTGAACTGGAAGGTAAAATCAAGCTCGATGAACTTAATCTGGATCCAAAGGATATAACAGAAATCGAAAGGATAGAAATCATTGCCTGTGGTACATCATGGAATGCCGGACTGCTTGCAAAATACCTTTTTGAAAAAATTGCCGGAGTTCATACCGATGTCAGTACTTCATCCGAATTCCGCTATGGAGATCCGGTTATGCGGAATGATGTTCTCACTATAGCAATCACCCAGTCCGGAGAAACTGCAGATACACTGGCAGCCATACGAAGTACAAACCAATACGGATGTAATTCAATTGCAATAACAAATGTCGTCGGAAGCACCATTACCCGTGAGACCGAGAACGTATTATACACAAGGGCAGGCCCTGAAATCGGAGTTGCGGCCACCAAAACATTTACTTCACAATTATTGACCTTATACCTGCTTGCCATTTATTTTGGAAGAATCAGATATCAGATAAGTGCGGAAGACAGCCGGGAACTTCTGGAAGCAATTAAAAGATTACCGGGTCAGATCCAGAAAGTCCTGGAACAACGCAATCAAATCAAGGAATGCGCAGTGGAGTACTCCGATGTAGCGGACTTTTTCTTCATTGGGAGATATCTCAATTATCCCATTGCCCTGGAAGGAGCTCTCAAACTCAAGGAAATTTCATACATCCATGCAGAAGGATATGCTGCCGGTGAGTTAAAACACGGCCCAATTGCTTTACTGACAAAAGATACACCCGTAGTCGCAATTGCTACCCATGGGAACACCTATGAGAAAATCCTGAGCAACATAAAGGAAGTAAAAGCGCGAAGTGCAAAGGTAATTGCCGTAGCTGATGAAGATGACAGGGAAATCAGGAAGTACGTGGACACTGTACTAAAAATCCCTAAAACCCACGAGCTGCTGTCACCCATACTTTCAGCAGTTGTGCTCCAGTTGCTCGCATATTATGTTGCCCTTGAAAGGGGTTGTGCTATTGACAAGCCGAGAAACCTTGCAAAAAGCGTAACAGTGGAATAACAGGTTGTTTTTATGAAATTATTTGGTTCATCAGGTATTCGCGGTCTTGCAAACCGGGAAGTAGGAGTTGATCTTGCCCTCAGAATTGGTGAGATTGTAGGAGCTGCCAATTCAAATGTAGTTATCGGCAGAGATCCCCGTATTTCAGCACTTATGATTGAAAAAGCTCTTGCTGCAGCATTATCATCTGCTGGCTGCAATGTGACACTTGCCGGTCTTGTAACTACCCCAACGCTTGCATTTGCATCCAGGGACTACGATTGCGGAATAATGGTCACTGCTTCCCACAACCCTTCAGAATATGTAGGGATAAAGTTGTGGAATCCCGACGGGATGGCGTTTGATTCAGCCCAGCAAACTGAAATCGAGAACAAATTCCCTGAACCCATGAATGAACGTGTAAAATGGAATGAGATAGGCGCCATTGAAGAAAAAAGTGGTTTTGTTGAACAACATTGCAGACAAATCCTGAAAAACACAAATTCCTCAAAGCTTCGAGTTGTATTGGATTGTGGATGCGGAGCAGGAAGTACCATTACGCCTTATTTATTACGCCGCATGGGATGCGAAGTTATTACTTTAAATTCCCAGCCAGACGGATATTTCCCCGCAAGAAACCCCGAACCTAATGAAAAAAACCTGTGGATGCTTCAAAAGGCGGTCAGGGAATTTGATGCTGATCTGGGAATTGCGCATGATGGGGACGCCGACAGGATGATGGCTGTCGATGATGAGGGAACATTTGTAACCGGTGATGAAATGCTCACTCTTTTTGCATTGCAGGAATGCGAGAAAAATGATACAATTGCAGTTCCCGTTGATACATCCATGATGCTGGATGATGCCTTACCTGAAGCAACTATTGTGAGGACACGCGTGGGAGATGTTTATGTTGCCGAGAGCATCAAGAAACACAACGCAAGCTTTGGCGGGGAACCGTCAGGAAGCTGGATATTCCCTGCAATTTCATATTGTCCCGACGGCATATATGCAGCCGGCAGGCTTGTGAACATGGCAGATGAAAACAGGCTTTCTGATTTAAGGAAATCACTTCCGCAATATCCAACTGTACGGGGAACCATTGCATGTGAAGATTCCAAAAAGGAAAATGTGATGATGAAACTGATTTCCAGCCTGAAAAGTATGGGTGAAGTTTCTGATATTGACGGGATACGTGTGGAACTGGAAGACGGATGGGTACTTGTCAGGCCCTCGGGAACCGAACCGAAAATCCGTATAACTGCCGAAGCGAGAAGCGGTGCTGAAACGATGTACAAAGAGATTGAACATATGGTCCAGGAGGCACTGCATTGAAAGCAGTCATCCTTGCAGCAGGACAGGGGACCCGTATGAGACCCCTGACTGATGACACTCCCAAAGTCATGTTGACTATTGCCAACCAACCCATTCTGGAACACATCATAATTGCTGCCTCCGAAGCAGGTATCAAAGATTTCCTTATTGTTACAGGGTATCGCGAGGATTTGATCAAAAGTCATTTTGGAAACGGGAGTGATCTGGGAGTAAACATTGATTACACTCACCAAAATGAACAAAGAGGAACAGCACACGCGATCGGATGTGCAGAAGGATATGTTGACGGTCGTTTTATTGTTTTGAACGGTGACATGCTGGTCAGTTCCTCACATATGCGCAAGCTTGTTGGAAGAAAGAATGAGGAAGCAGTTCTCACAGTGAAGAAAGTCGAAAATCCAAAAGATTTTGGTGTCATAAGCACTTCCGGGGATAAAGTAACAAGAATACTGGAAAAACCCGAAGAGCCACCGACCGATTTAGCAAACGCTGGGATTTATATTTTCAACTCGGATATCTTCAGCTACATTAAGCAAACAAAAGAATCTGTCCGGGGGGAACTGGAAATAACGGATACTCTCCAGAAACTCATTGACGAAGGTAAGGATGTAGGTTACGAATTGCTGGAAGATGAATGGCTTGACATTGGAAGACCCTGGGATTTACTTGATGCAAATGCATTTTTGCTATCCGGTTTGAAAGGTAGCATTGAAGGCACGGTTGAATCCTTTGCTACATTACAAGGCGAAGTTGTCGTAGGAGAAGGAACTACTGTAAGGAATGGAGCTTACATTATCGGGCCTGTGGTTATAGGAAAAAATTGTGATATCGGACCGAATTGTTTTATTCGTCCGGGTACTGCAATCGGTGACGATGTCCACGTCGGAAATGCCGTTGAAGTAAAAAACAGCATCATTATGGATGGCACTAAAATCGGTCATCTGACATATATTGGAGACAGTGTTATCGGCAGAAATTGCAATTTTGGAGCAGGGACAAAGGTTGCAAACCTGCGCCATGATGGCAAAAACATAAAATTGATGATAAAAGGTAAGCTGGTAGATTCGGGCAGGAGGAAACTCGGGGTCATTATGGGAGATGAAGTCCATACGGGAATCAACACCAGCATTAACGTGGGCTGTGTCATGAAAAAAGGAACCGGTACAAAACCCGGTGAATCAATACATTAATTCTTGAGGAATTTGGAGTGAGACACTCAACTGACCTGTTATTAATAAAAATCGCTTCAATTGCTGTGTTGATAGCTACTGTCGGAGATTTTTTAGTCACATTTGTTTTGGGTTTTTTCTACCCGAATTACAACCACCTCACATTAGTCATGAGTGAGCTTGGCACAGTACAAAGCCCGGTTGCAACCTGGATTAACCTTTGGTGGATTGTCTTCGGTGTTTTGATTATAGTGTTTGCATTTGGGTATAGAAAGGCTTTTCCTTCTGGAAAAAAATCAGTTCGAATTGTAACACTGCTTATATTATTATTTGGAATTGGCGCAGGGATTGGGGCGGGCCTATTCCCAATGGAACCCGGGGGCACAGAAACTACCCTCACAGGTAAATTACATGGTATTTGTGCTGGGACAGGATTTATTGCAATTATGTTTGTACCACTAGTCTCTTTAGGCATATTCCATCGAAGAAGTGCAACCAAAATGTACTGGTCGTCAATTGGCGCATTTCTATTTGGTTTGATATTCTTTTTCTTATTTGTAGTTTCAGAGAATAGTTCCTCCATTGATGGCATTTTAGGGTACACGGGACTTTGGCAAAGGTTATTTCTATTAAGTCAGTATGTTTATTTAGGCTTAATTTCAGCAATAATGATCCGTTATTCCATACATGCTAAAAAGGGCATCTGACATACATTGGAAACAATGATATCAGTTAAGAATTGTAAGTTTGGAGCATGACAATGTTGCAAACCTGTGTCATGATACTAAAAACATAAAAGTTATAACAAAGGGAAAGCTGGTTGATTCAGGCAAGAGAAAACCCGGAGAATCAATACTCCAATTTTGCGAGGAATTTTAAGTGGAAGGTATGGAACAAGTAGAAGAAATGGCAGCAAGGGTAGCAGAGGCGATAAAAAACAGTCAAAAGGTCCGGCTAATTTCCCACAATGATGCAGACGGCATCACCTCTGTCGCTATTATCTGCAGTGCATTGCTCCGGGAAGGAAAAATATTCCATACAACTATACTCGGCAGGCTGGATCAGGAAAGTATTGACGGGATTAAGCCGGATCTGTCAGACGATGAAATTGTAGTATTTTGTGATATGGGAAGTGGCCAGCCGGAAATCATTGGTTCCATTGACAACGATGTTGTGGTTATTGATCATCACATACCTGTAGGGGATTCACCTGCAAAAGCAGCAATTAACCCACATTACGCAGGCATTGATGGAGCAACACACATGTGTGCCGCGACTACTGCTTATATGGTTGCAAGAGCGCTGAATCCTGAAAATATTGATCTCGGGGGAATCGCAATCACAGGAGCTGTCGGTGACAAACAGCTTTTTGATGGTGCCAACGGGAAAATACTGGAAGAAATCATCGAAAATGGAGTTATTTCCATACGCAAAGGGCTCAAAATTGGGGATGGCGATATTGCTGAAGTCCTCATGAATTCCCCTGAACCTTACCTTGACATAACCGGCGATAGCGAGAAAATTGAGAATTTCATGGAAATTCTTGGGATTACCGGTAATCTCGAGAAACTGGATGAAGAGAGAACAAAAAAACTGACATCTGCAATTGCCATGAAGCTAACAAAACGCGCAAGTCCGGAAGCTATAGATGCAGCTATCGGGGATGTGTATCTTCTGAACAAAGAAATCGTGGAAAACGTATATGATCTGGTGGACATTGCAAACTGCTGCGGAAAAATGGATAAACCCGCGCTTGCACTTTCTGTTTGTATGGGAGATGAGAAGGCACTTCCTGAAGCTCTTCAGATAACAAAAGAGTACAAAAGCAGGCTCGTACACGTAATCAGGAATGCTGAATCCACCGTGCAGGAGAAATCAAGCATTCGCTACATCATAGGCAATGACATGGAAGCAACCGGGATAATTGCCGGTACACTGATACGCTACGCATATCCTGACAGGCCCTTTGTCACATTAAACAGGGTTGAAGAAATTGTCAAAGTTTCGGGAAGAGGAACAAGAGCACTGGTTAATCAGGGTCTTGATCTCGCAGTCTCCTTAAGAGAAGCGTCTGCAGCTGTAGGTGGAAACGGCGGCGGTCATAATATTGCATCCGGTGCTGCAATCCCCCGGGGAAAAGAAGAGGAATTCCTGAACATTGTAGATGAAATCACAACAAAGCAGCTTGGGGGAATGAATAACTGAAGATTTCAACTACCTTTGAGATTATTGATGAAAACAACAATGAGAAAATGGAAGCATTGTCTTTGGCATTACAACCGGACAATCTCCCAAACATGTCTACTGAAATAACTGAAGGGAAAATGAAAATCCAGATTGAGTCCGAAAAAATTACTTCATTGATAGCCGTTATGGACGATCTTCTTATGAATGCAAGGATTGCAGAGGAATTACTGGATAGTAACTCCAATGAGGAAAATAAAACATGAATTGCGTTTCACTGGAAGAGCTGGAAAAGCAAATCCCGACTTGCACAAGTTGTCCACTTCATGAAACAGCAACCCAAAAGGTTATTCGAAAGGGATCGGAAAATCCCAAAATCCTTTTTATTGGAGAAGCCCCTGGCAAAAATGAAGATGAAACTGGTGTTCCTTTTTGTGGCCGAGCCGGTAAAGTGCTTGATCAGATAATTGACTATATGAGACTTGATGAACAGGAATGGGCTGTAATCAATACCATAAAATGCCGCCCTCCAAACAATCGGAACCCCAATAAAAAAGAACTTCAAGCTTGCAGATCTTTCCTTGAAAATCAGATTGAGTTGCTTGACCCAAAAGTTATCATTTTACTGGGAAACACTGCAGAAACCGCATTCGTTGGGAAGGGAACACTTGGATGGGGAGAATGCAGGGAAATTGATGGAAGCAAAGTGCTTAAACTGTATCATCCTGCTGCGTTGATATATACCAGAAGCAGGATCCCGGAGCAGCATCAATTCATTGATGCCAATCGTAAGCTTTGGGAATAAAAAAATATTTCCAGATTTCCTGAAAACTCGTTTTTTTCACAATTCCGCAGAGCGTGTAATAATTGCGGATTTACTATAGGAAGTAATTTTCTCGTATATTTCCACCAGTGCAATTATTGAGATAAGAGTAAACACCCACAGGAAAATGCCTAGTGCTGCATAAGTTAAGAATTGAACCTGCAAAGCAGCTCCTGTCAGATCCACATTAATACCCACAAGTGGCAACAGGTGAATCATTTCAACTCCAGTGTACGTGAATACATGCCAAAGGAAATAGAAAGCTATAGTTAACAGAAATACAGTTGCCAGCTGATAACACACAGCAGGACTCTTGAAGTTAGATCTTTTTTGAATATTGTTACTGGAGTTCATGATATCAGTGAAACTTGTTTTGTACTATATAGATAGATGATTTGAATATATAAATATAATTTGAGATATTAATTATGAACAATATTAACCATGAACAATATTAATCGTGTAGATTTGCATATATTCATGAAAAATACTGATAAATACTTACCACACAATAAACGGCATGCTGAGACTTATTTTAAAAATTATGATTAAGCAAAGTAAAGAAATATTAAAATGGGAGAGGAAATCAGCACAATTACTCCCTTCACATTTGTTAATTGGTCATAGCCACTTAACTTTTCACATAATGGAGCATTGCAATTCCATTCACAACTGCAGTCTTTAGCATTTTTAACTTAATCTCAGGATTGTTGTCTTTGAAAAGAGGAATCCCTTCACCCAGGACACAGGGTATAATTGAAATGAAATATTCATCTATTAGGTCTTTCTTTACGAATTCATCAATGACCCCAGTCCCACCTATTAGCCAGATATCCTTACCATCCTTGTTTTTTAGTTCCCTTACGAGATCTTCAGCATTTTCAATTGTAAATTCAACGTATTCATTGTTGGATCTGCTTTCTGAAGTATAGACATATCCCTTGGTTCCTTTGTAGGGATATTCCCCAAAAGTAAGTATCTGGTCGTATGTCTTCCGCCCCATGATCACCGCATCAACAGATTCATAAAATTCATCATAACCAATATCAGCATTTGGTTCAGAACCATCACCATCAAGCCAATCAACATCCCCGTTTTTTCGGGCAATATACCCATCTAAGCTCATTGCGATGTATAAAATAATATTTCTACTCATCTTTGTTCACCCTCCATTTTGTTAAATCATATATTTTCGATTGACGTTCCACTACTCAAATCTGAGTTTCCTCTTCGAGACCCGCTGAGATTCGCGTCCATAAGTTAGAAAATAGTCTAAAGTCTTCGTCGCCCAATATTTCCTCGATTTTCCTAAAGAATTGTTGATCTGCGGAATCGAGAACATCAAGAACTTCGTATCCCATGGACGTAGTGCACAAATGGCAGGAACGCCTGTCCTTCATTGATTCCTGAACATCTACAAGCCCCATTTCCTGAAGCTTTTTGACCGCATTGCTTACAGCAGGTTTTGATACCCTTACACTAGCAGCCAATTCCGACATGGTAGGATTATCTAATATCCTGATCTGATTGAGATACAGGTACAGTCGTGCACTCAAATCCTTGTTATTATCAAATTTACCGTCGTTGACTATCTTATTGTAGTATATGCTAACGTTTTCGAAGGACAGTTGATCTGGCATAATAGTTAATTAACTTAATTAATTAAATAATTGTTGATACACTATTTGATTTGTGAATCCCAAAAAAGTATACGCATAGTATTCTATCCAAAAATACAAGCTACTTTGTGTTAATAAATCTGCTTCACCATAAGCAACACCCTTCTTTTTTCCCTTCCCACCTCGTATGTCTCTTCACCACAGAACTTGTATCCCCAATGCAAATAGATTTTTTGGGCAGCAATGTTACCATCCCATACACGCAACCACAGGGCAGTAAATCCATGTTCCTGACATATTGATTCACCACAGCCGGATAGAAGACTTCCAACACCTGCCCCTTTGTATTTATCCATAACATAAAGCCTTTTCAACTCTATCGCATTGTCAGATGACACACATTCAGGAATTTTGGAACAGATGAATTTTACATACCCACATAGTCCATCCTTTTTATGATCACAAAGAAAGTAAAATGCATTGGACTTCTCAATTTCATGTTCGATTTGTTCTCTTGAGAAAGCAATGTCAACATAGTCCTCAAGTTCCTCTTCCGGAAGAGTGATTTTGTATGCATCCACGAATGATTTTTTCCCGAATGTGGAAAGAAAGCTCACATGAGAGTCATTTGCCGGTATTAAATTGAACTGACTTATCATAATAACCACATGAAAAACCATCTTATGCCATGATTGCGACAATAGCAGACAGTATGCGCACATTGCCAGACTTATTGGAATTAAGATTCGTGAAAATAGGTCATTATCCCTGTTTTTGAGGCAAATTTTGCCATATATCTTTTGGAAAAAGGATACCAAGCAATTCAGTTGATTACAAAATTTTTCAAGTCTGGTTTGTTCTGTTCGATAAATGTACCAGAATCGTTAATATAAGCCGTTTCAAACCCTAAATTGTACAGTATTAGCAATAATTGGAGGCTTGAATTATGAAACAAAATTTAAAAATCACTGCAATCCTGCTTTTTGCAGGAATAATTGCAGTATTCGCTTCGGGGTGTGTGGACAACGGAGCTGTAGAAGAAATAATAACTAAAATAGAAAAAACAATCCGAAAAATCACATGCTCGGTTTAAAAAAAGATAGAAAGGGAAGATTTTCAGCATCTAAACCCATTCTTAATTCAGGTAATTATTGATTGTCTTGAAGAATTCATCAATATCTATTGGTTTTGAAATGCAGGCATCACAATCAATGGTGATATACTCTTCGTTATCCTGCCATTTCCATGATGGAAGAACAGACTTCCCTTTCATTGGATGAGCTGTTACTGCAATAACCGGTACATTTTGGGAGGTTTCGGATTTTTTTAGTTTTTCGAGGACTTCGAAACCATCCATTTCAGGCATCTGGATGTCCAGAAGTATTAAATCAAATTTTACTTCATTCGCCAGTTCCAGAGCCTGTAATCCGTTTTCAACCAATGAAAAGTTATGTCCTTCTTTTTCCAGCATAGCTGCAATAAGCTCCCTATTCAGGGGACTGTCATCAACAACTAAAATATTTGCCATTTTCGATTGCTCCTATACTACCCATATTAATTTTCTCCATAATATAATATGAACTTATTGGTATTTACTTTTCCAAAAAACAACTGCAGTATACATACATACAAAATAGATCAGAGTTGATCGTTTTCCTAGAAGCATCCCTTTGGCAATTAGGGGATTTCAGGATTCCTGTTACTATATAAATTAAATCAGAAATCATCTAGCAACTAAGGTGTGCAAGCAATCGAAATTAGAGAGATTTTCCTGAATCCCCCATTGAAAAATAAAAAGGTGGAAACTTTCAGACAACCTTTGTTTCGGAAACAAGGTCTACATAGTCGTCAAACCAAAGTGCTTTCGGATTTTTCCTGAAGACCATTAATTTCCCAATATCTTCACTGTTTGCTGCCTGATGGAACTTGAGATAGGTATGATCGTCATCTACCCCCATGACCGCGATTTTCCCAAGCATATGCGACATTGCAAAGGTGGCCTTTTTTGCCAGTCCGGAGCACTGCGCCTTTGCACGCTCAAATATCCGATATGATTCTTCAACCGGAACAACAAAATGACGGTTTCCAAGTGTTGGACGACATTGGAATACATAGTATGGCATGACACCATTAAATGAGAGTTTCTTGAAAAGTTTGGCAAGTGTATCCGGGTTATCATTGACACCACGAAGTATCGGGGTCTGGTTGACAATGGTGGCTCCTGATTCCTGCAGGATATTTATTGATTTCAGGACAACATCGCTCAACTCCCGGGGATGGTTGAACTGAGTTGCAATGTAAATGCGCTTATCTTTTGTGCTGTATTTGCTGATCATCTCAGGAAGAGATGGATCATTGAGAACTCGATGAGGATTGAATGTTAGCATTTTGGATCCAATTCTCACTATTTGGACATGATCAATTTCCCGAAGACTCTTCACAATGTCTTCAAGTTGTTTTGTCGGTAGTAGCAAAGGATCCCCGCCACTGAGGAGAACATTCGTAATTTCGGTATGGTTTGAAATATAGGATAAGGCGTCGGAAATATCACGATTTACTTCCCTGTTTTCATCCATAAAAAGCCGTTTTCTAAAACAATAGCGACAAAAGCCTCCACATATATCACTTACCAGCAGGAGGGCAGTAGGTTTGTATTTATGCTCCAGTCCGCGTACGACGGTATATTTGTTTTCTGCAGAAGCGTTTAGTTTCCCCCACCCTTCGAGTTCAGCCGGATCGGGAATAATTATACGACGAATTGGATCATTTGGATCATCCCAGTCGATTAGGGACATGTAATAGTCATTCGAACGAAAGGCAAACTTTGCCTCAACTTTTTTCAGCTCATTTCTTTCATTTTCATCAATTTCATCCAGATCATTAATTGTTGTAACATATTGGGGGGACGACATAATCAATCTGAGTATCCTATTAGTATAGACCCTATATATGTCTTGTTTGCGAAATTGCGGAAGTTTTGGATTTATAAATTCAAAAATATTTGGAATACGGCTGTTTTTGAAAGATGATTGTAGCATCGATTTGATGTGAGATCTAGAGTAAAAATATTCTTTTTGAGATTCCTCTTAATTGCAATTTTTATTTCGAGAGTTCTATCGGAGAAGTTTTTTGGATTAAATGAAAATAATAAGAAATTTTATCAACAATATCGGCTTGTGTTAATTTATGTCTGATCCAGCTTGGTTGCCTTCTGCAATAATGCAAACTGTAGGTGCATTATATGGAATCTTCATCGCCGTATTTGTATTAGCACTTCCAAGCTTGCATAAACACATTCTTGAAAACAAAGAAGGCTTAGAGGGAGACGATGAAACAAAGTTCGACAACACAATTTCTTTTTTTAAAATATTATTTATCATATTAGGCGTTCTTGTGATTTTTGTTGAACTCTACAATGGTATGATTCTTTATTTTATTTCAGATGATATTTTTGGTCACTTTCAGTACTTGTTACTGTTTTCGTACTTTACTTTGGCTGCAACTATTTTATACATAGTTGGCTTTTCCTACGCTGTAGTTGTTTTTTTGATCTCTCTAATAGAAAAAAAGCCAATATACCATTCTGGTGCTTTTTTAGATCGATTCTTCAAGTATAATTTTGTGGATATAGCAATTGCTTTAACTGTATTTTTTATACTACTGACTGTTTTTGTATACTCACACTATAAATTAAATAACCATATTGTGGCATCAATTATTATAGTGTTATTACTAGTTTCTGTTTCTTATTATGCACATAAAAAAGCAGAAAAAAGTAGCGATTGCGAAAAACAAAAGCATGGTGACTGATTATTTATGTCACAAACTAGTGTGCGAGGGGTTAAAAATCCACCTTCCTTCAAAAATCCGCAAATATAAATACAATCTTCACTTTTTCCACCTGAACCAAAACAAGCAATTTTGGCACATAATGCCAAAAACAAGATATATTATACTCCTGTAGTAACATTGACCCACCAAATGGAGTCTTTACATTCACATAACATCATTTCGAGGAATACATAATGGATTTGGAATTCAGGCTGAAAGCCGCATTCAAAACAAGCGCAGACCCTGCTCCCGGAAGGGAAGCCATTGAGAATTTTATCAATAATGATGCTGTCACCCTGCTTTCAAAAGGCGCCCCTGAAGGCGAGGAAGCAAAAATTGAGAATTTGGAAATCGGTAGTGACAGGATTGGAGTGACAATCACCTCCGGCAGGTATGTTCGTGCACACGATGCAATGATTCGCCTGCGCCGTCCTTTGGCTGCAAAACTCGGCAAGGAGTTCCATATCGGAATTCGCGGAATCGAAGTTGAGGATTTCAAAATTACAATGGAGTCCGAAAAAGACATCGGTAACCTGAAGATTCCCCACGTCAGCAGCATGGAATACAACGACGGGAAACTAATCCTCCATCTGGATGTAGGGGAAGCAGAGATGGAAAACCGTGTTCCTGACAGGATTCTTACCCTCATGGAAGACAAAATCCGTGAGAAAAGCTACGGTGCCAAGGGAGAACACTGGGACTTGCTCTGGCAGAGTGAGAAGAAAGAAATAATCTTCGCCGAAGATCCAACACAGGAAATGATGAAGCAGGGGTGGCTCAAGCGCGGAGCAAGCCGTGGACAGTGGATTCACGGACCTCAGTCAACCAAACTCTTCAGGACCTTCGAGAAAATTGTTCTTGAAGAATTACTCGAACCCCTCGACTACAGGGAAATGATCTTCCCGAAACTCATCCCCTGGGAAGTATGGAAACGCTCTGGCCATGCAAAAGGAGTCTATCCTGAAATTTACTATGTCTGCCCACCCAAAACAAGAGATCCCGAATACTGGGAAGAAGTAGCAGACCATTACAAAGTCACTCACGAAGTTCCAACCGAACTCATCAAGGAGAAGATCGGCGATCCTATCGGCGGCCTTTGCTATGCACAGTGCCCGCCCTTCTGGATGTTCATGCAGGGAGAAACCATCCCCACTGACGAATTCCCCATAAAGGTATTCGACAGGTCAGGAACATCCCACAGGTATGAAAGCGGCGGAATCCATGGTATGGAAAGGGTTGACGAATTCCACAGGATAGAAATCGTCTGGCTCGGAAACAAACAGCAGGCTATTGATACCGCAAAAGAGCTTCATGAAAGATACATGCACATCTTCAACGAAATACTGGATCTTGAATGGAGAAAGGCATGGGTTACTCCTTGGTTCATGGCACAGGAAGGCCTTGATGGAGTATCCGAGGAACGCGAAGCAGGAACCACTGATTATGAAGCACCTCTGCCCTACCGCGGCGAAGATGGGGAATGGCTGGAATTCCAGAACGTAAGTGTTAACGGAAACAAATACCCATCCGGCTTCAATGTCAAATCCCAGTCAGGAGAAGAACTCTGGTCAGGTTGTTCCGGTGTCGGTCTGGAACGCTGGACATCAGCATTTTTGGCACAGAAAGGACTCAATCCTGAGAACTGGCCTGAAGAGTTCAGGAAACGCTTTGGGGAAATGCCGGAAGGATTCAGTTTCCTCTGAAGAGGTAACCGATTCGTTTATATATGGACATGTACACTATAGGCAGGCCATTAACAACTTATACTTGATTACAGCTTGATTTACGAACTATCACACTCACACCGGAGGAAATTACTTGGCAAGGAAAGTACAGAGAAAACTGGACAAATGGAAAAACAAAGAATGGTTTACTATTGAAACACCTGAATTTATTGGAAGAAACGTCATCGGCGTAACCCCTGCAGATGATTCTGCAAAACTTGTGGGACGCGTAATTGAGACAACTGTCGGTGACATCACTAATGACTTTTCAAAACATAACATTAAACTGCGTCTTGCTGTGGACAATGTAAACGGCAACGTGGCAAACACAAGATTTATCGGCCACGAAATCACAACCGACTACCTGCGCTCTATTGTCAAGAGGCAGACCTCAAGGATTGACGCAAACCTTGAAGTAAAAAGCAAGGACGGACGCAAGCTTCGCATCAAGCCAATTGCATTCACGGTAAAGCGCGCCAGGACCAGCCAGATAAAAGGTATTCGTCAGGTCATGGAAGAAGCTGTTGAGAAGCGTGCTTCAGAACTTAACTTTGAGCAGCTTGTGGAAGAAATTGTCACCGGAAGGCTGGCAGCAAACATCTACAGGGCAGCAAAACTTATTTATCCGCTCAGAAGGGTGGAAATCAGGAAGACAGAAGTTATTCAGGTCCGCAACAAATCATATTCTGCGTCTCCAGCAGAAGAAGCTGAAGTGGCAGAAGCCTGAGTACTTTTCTTTTTTTATTTTCTGGAAAAATGTTGTAGCTGCTCACTTATGAGCAAAATAAGCTACAACATTCTTGCCTTTTACTGATTCAATTCTACAAAATCCGAATCGTTCAAACTGAACCATTTTTTCAGTCTGGGTAGAAATATCGGGTTCTCCATAACCATTTATGATTCCATCAGGTGAACGGACTTCCACATCAAGATGAGATTCTCCAACCCACTGGATTATGGGAAGACGGGACTTTTTAATTTCCTCAACCGAGTCGCCAATGTGCTTTGCAACAAGAGGATTAGTGGAGATCACTTCAACATTGAACAGATCCTTCAGACGAACCCTATCACCTTCCTTTAAACCAGCAGCATCATTGTCGCTTACATACACCTTTGATCCAACTTCAATTGTGCGGAAACCGCGGTCTTCAATGGGATGAAGCTGGGGTTTTGCAACACAGGTTTCGCAATCCTCGATTTGCATTTCCACGGGTTCCGGTACAAAGAAATACCTGTTGGCAATCGGATCAATCAGTTTTCTGTTCTCGGCATACAGGGAATCCATGCTGATACTGACATCGGTTTCACCTACACCCATTTCCACCATGAACTTGCGAACAGCTTCCGGCAGGATTCCACGCCTGCGAAGTGCCCGTAAGGTTGGAAGACGGGGATCATCCCATCCGGAATATTCGCCATCCTCGATTGCTTTCCTGAGTGAACTGGTACTGAACTTGCCGAATTCATGCATTTTTACACGGCCCCAGTGAGTGGTTTTGGGGTAAGTCCATCCAAAATAATCGTAGATATATGTCTGGCGTTTTTCACTGTCCATTAAGTCCTTACCACGAATAATGTGAGTCATACCAAGTTCATGATCTTCGATTGCACCTTCAAAATCAAGAAGTGGCCAGACCACATACTTATCCCCCACTTCTTTCCGGGGGTGAGGAGCCTTTACAATACGGAATGCTCCAAAATCACGAAGCGCCGGATCCTTGTGATGAATGTCAGTTTTTATCCTGAGGACAGCAGATTTCTCCTCATACTCACCTTCAAGCATTTTATGCCAGTGCTTTAGGTGTTCCTCTGGAGGTAATTCCCTGTGAGGACACGGGGTTGAAGCATCCTTGAATCTCTTGAATTCTTCGCCACTGCAGAAGCAAACATATGCTTTCCCCATATCGATGAGTTTTTTCGCATATTCATAGTAAAGCGGGATCCTATCAGAAGCGATAACCACCCTATCAGGTTCTGCTCCCAGCCACTCGCAATCGTCAAGATACCAGTCGTACGCTTCAAGCATGGGTCTTTTTGTTTGTGGATCAGTATCATCAAATCGTATAATGAATGTTCCACCATACATTTTCACATATTCTGAATTGATTACCATACCTCTGGCACTGCCAAGAGTTGCCGGCCCATTCGGATTTGGGGCAAATCTCATCACAACTTTCTGCCCTTCTTCAACGTCAAGAGGTTTGAGTCCCTTATCCGGCTCCTTCTTTGTGTTCAACTCCTCAATTAGTTCAGGAGCCAGTTCCTCAAGGCGAGCCTGCCACACTTCCGGAGTCCCTGCAGCTACTTCCTCCACAACCTTCTGGACAGCTGCTGTGACATCCTTTGCATGCTGCCTTAGATGGGCGCAAGTTCCCATCACTTTTCCCATCACGGCACCTGCCTGTGGTGGCTGCCCGTATTTTACGGCATTCTGGAAAGCAAACTTTTCTATTGTTTTTACATCATCTTCAGTAAGCGTCATTTGTATCTGCCTCAAATTCAGGAAATAAATTAAAGTTCAGCACCCAAATCTTGTATTTGAGATGCTTTGTCGATAATATCTGTTATCTGGCTTTCAAAGGAAACAAGGAAGTCATCTGCACCATCACCTACTACCGCACCATGGGTAGAGGGTTTGATTAAGCCTTCCTGCTCCAGCACTCTAAGCGAATATCTAACTTTGTGGGTTGGCATTTTTGTTTCTTCAGACAGTTTCAAGATGCCGATTGGACCGTCTTCTATGACCTTTTTTAGCACTACGAGATGTCTTTGCGTTAATTCCAGTTCCCGGTTTATCTGATCAAAAAGCATCACAACACCTCATTTCCAAGTATACCCACACCTTCAATTTCAACTTCTACCTTATCCCCTTTCTCAAGAGGTCCGACTCCAGGCGGCGTGCCTGTGGCAATCACATCCCCTTTTTCAAGTGTCATAACAGAGGAAATAAATTCAATTAGGAAAGGAATGTCAAATATGATGTTCGAAGTCCTTGAATCCTGTTTGATTGAGCCATTTACCCTGCAGGAAATTCCCACATCAGAAGGCTCAAAATCAGAGTTTTCCGCGATGAATGGACCCAGTGGAGCAAATGTATCAAAACTTTTAGCTCTTGTCCATTGCCCGTCTTTTTGCTGGAGATCGCGGGCAGTCACATCATTAAAACATGTGTATCCTGAAATGAATTCCTCAGCATTTTCAGCATGTACATTACGGCATTTTTCACCAATAACAACAGCCAATTCCGCTTCATAATCAACCCTCTGGCTGATAGAAGGATACACTATACCCTCTCCGTGCCCTATTACTGCAGAACTGGGTTTCATGAAAAGAAGTGGTTCATCGGGAATATCCATGTGAAGCTCTTTTGCATGATCCCTGTAATTCAGTCCGATACACACAATTTTTGAGGGGATAATCGGAGGAAGAACACTCAACGTGCTGATGTCGTAGGATTTTCCGTTTCCCACTATAGTGTTGCCTTCTACGGAAGCAGAAAATTGAGATTCTCCATCGCTAAATCTGCCGATCATGATATCACTTCCAGAAATGACTTAAAGCGCGCAATAGAAAGAGAGAAAATAACTATAAAGCATTTTGCTTCCTGCGTATCATGTGATTTATGCCTGGAATATGCATAAAAAATATGGGAAACATATTTGTGTTCAGAAACCAAATTATGTATGGGGTTAAGTGCATGGAATGTTTCAGTGAACCTGATGCAATGAGCTATGCTCTTTGCCGGGTCAAACAACTTCCTATATCTGAAAAGTACCGAAGAGAGATTATTCGGTGGATTGATACGTATCTCAATCCGGAACAGATTAAAGCTAAACTAACGGAATTTGGAGACTCACCTGAAGAATATTCAATAAAAGAGTACGCTGAAAAAGATCTGGAAGTGTCAATTCTTTTTGCATCCAGAGAAGACAGGCAAGATTCCGGGATGATTCTCTTTGAAAGCCAGTTGCTATTGCTTTTCAACCTGTTACTTCGCGATATTGAAGAAAAAATAGCATCATAAATTACTCAGTAATTGTGTTTGCCACCTGTAGGACCTCTGCCATATTTGCCGAACTCGGAATCTTCCAGAAGTTTCCCGTTAAGCACGGGACCGTCCCGACACACGCGAAGACCGGATTTATCCATGCAGCAGGCACCACATACACCAATGGCACACTTGAAATAGCGATGCATGCTGAATTCTGCCTTTGGGAGGAGATCCTTGTCCTGCAATATCTGGAAAACACGATACATCATAATTTCAGGTCCGCAGATGTGTATCCTGTCGTATTCCTCAAGATCAGTATCTAAAAGTAAATCAGTTACAAAGCCACATCTTCCTTCGGAACCATCATCTGTGGCTACAAGCAGATTTCCTGCGTCCATGAAACGTTTCTGGAAAAGAAGTTCATCACAATTGCGTGAACCAAGGAAAATATCAACATCTGCACCGACACGTTTAGCATCTTCTGCTAAAGGCGCCAGTGGAGCGGATCCGACTCCTCCTGCAATAATGAGTATTTTTTCATCCGGTGAAGGTAATGTAAAACCATTTCCGAAGGGACCCCGAAGTCCCATGAAATCACCTTCATAAAGCTCGAACATGCGGGAAGTGGCAGCTCCCACTTTCTGGACAGTCACACCGTTTTTATAGGAAATTCCCATGGGAACCTCATCAACACCATGCACCCAGACCATAGCGAACTGACCTGGAAGGGCTTCACTGAATTTGGTATCAAACAGGAAAGTACGTGTCGAAGGAGTTTCTTCGATTACTTCAATGATTTTTGAGTAAATAGGAATCATTAGATCCTCCGATGGGCAAGGCCCACAATTTCTTCCACTGAAGAATAGCTGGCTTCATCCAGGAAAGTATCAATACCACAGGCTATGTTTCCTAACACTTCAACTGAATTATAAACTGCTGAACCAACTTCCACAGCTGATGCACCTGCCATCATCATCTCAACAGCATTTTTCCAGTTCGAAACACCGCCCACTCCTATTATAGGAACATCGAGTGCTGCATAAAGATCATAAACACATTTAACTGCAACCGGCCTGATGGCATCACCCGAAAGTCCTCCAAAGCGGTTTCCAAGAACCGGATAGCCTGAATAAATATCGATTGCCATACCACGCACGGTATTTATTGCCACAATGGCTGCTGCACCACTGTCCACTGCTGCCTTGCCAACTGAAACAATATCAGTAACATTCGGCGTCAGCTTTACCCATACCGGAACATCAACCACATCGCAAACAGCTGCAGTGATTTCTCCGACTAAGCAGGAATCAACACCAATTGAAGCACCATAACCTTCTGCGTGAGGACAGCTCACATTGAGTTCAAAGGCTGCAGGTAATTCACCCATCAAACCTTCGGCAACCTCTACAAATTCCTCTGCATTGCCACCAAAAATGCTGGCGATAACAGGGACACCACTGTTTTCAACTGCTATACTGAGTTCTTCTGAAAATTCAGTATAAGATGGATTCGGGAGCCCCATAGCATTCAGGTATCCACAGTCAAGTTTTACCATTGAAGGATTCTTATGCCCTTCTTTGGCAACAGGGCCGATTGATTTGGTAACAACTCCACCTGCCCCGGATTGTGCTATCCGGTTCAAGGATGCTCCGGTTGTTCCCATAATGCCTGAAGCAAGAATTACAGGATTCTTCAGATTAACTCCGGCAATTTCCATTTTGCTCATCCCACTTTGGAAATACCCAGACGTTCCACAGCTTCATACACAAGATCCCTGCCACCAAGATCGGCAAGGTTTTTCCCGAGTTCAAGTGCATGTTCCCTGTAACCGTCAACCGGTATTTTCTCATCAATACGAATTGCACGATCCCCATCTAACGAGAGGACTTCCGCGCGAATGTGGATCTTTTTGCCGTTTTTAATAACTTTAGCAAAAGAACCAATTGGAACAATACAGCCACCCTCTACATCCCGAATGATAAGACGTTCTACTTCAGTAGCCAATCTGGACTCCGCATGATCTATTTTGCTACAAAGTTCTTCGGCTTCCTCTCCCACTCTGGTCACCACAGCAATGGTTCCCTGATTGGCTGAAGGACAAAAGTCTTCCGGGTCCAGAGGTTGGGCATTCATATCCCAGCCCATACGTTCCAGACCTGCTTTTGCAAGCAAGATGCCGTCATATTGGCCTTCATTGAGTTTCCTGATTCTTGTGTGAATGTTGCCCCTGAGATCCTTGATCTCCAGATCAGGACGATAGCGTAGCAATTGTGCCCTGCGGCGCATGGAAGTGGTTCCTATTACAGAGGCCTCTGGAAGCTCATCTATTTTCAATCCGTCCTTTGTAAGAAGCACATCATAAGGAGAATCACGTTTAAGCACTGCTGCCAATGCCAGTCCTTCCGGACGCTGGGTAGGGAGATCTTTCATGGAATGTACTGCGATATCGACTTCACCTGCAAACATACGGTCATCAAGTTCACGGACAAAAACACCTACACCGCCTACTTCGTGAAGAGGCCGGTCAGTAAATGTATCGCCTGTGCTTTTGATAATTTCTCTCTGGATATTCGTAGTAAATTCCTTGAGCAATGCTTCAACTCTGTCCGCCTGCGCGAGAGCAAGCCCGCTTCCCCTTGTTCCAAGAATCAAATTAATTCACCGTCTTATTGGAGGCACTGTTCATAAGCTTCAAATGTGTTTTCCAGATCTTCTTCAGTATGTGCGGTTGACAGGAAGTTTGTTTCAAACTGTGATGGAGGAAGGAATACGCCTGCATCCAGCATCTTGTGGAAGAACTGGAAATAGCCTTCCTTATCGCACTTCAAAACATCCTGATAGTTTAATGGTTTGTCACCGAAGAATATCTTGAACATTGAAGAAACACCTGAAACAGTATAATCGAGTTTTTTATCAGCTACAATCTCTGACAGGCGTGACCTCACCATATCACCAGTAGCATTGAGTTTTGAATGCACGTTTTCTTCCTTCATTAGATCAAGTGTTGCATGACCAGCAGCAACTGAAAGAGGATGACCGCTGAAGGTTCCAGCCTGATAAACGGAGCCTGAGGGTGAAATCATTTCGATGATTTCCCGCTTTCCTCCGAATACTCCGATAGGTAGACCGCCGCCGATGATCTTTCCAAGTGTGGTTAGATCAGGAGTCACACCATAGTACTCCTGCGCGCCACCCATTGCAAGCCTGAAACCTGTTATCACTTCATCGAAAATAAGTAAAACATCATTCTCTTCTGTAAGCTTGCGTACTTCCTGCAAATATCCTTCTTCTGGAAGCACAGGGCCTATATTACCCATTACAGGTTCAAGAATAACAGCAGCAATGTCATCACTGGAGGTGATTAAATCTGCCATTGCCTCAATGTCATTGAAAGGAGTCTGGAGAGTGTGCTTGGTGAAATCTTCCGGGATTCCAAGGGAATCTGGTTTTCCATGGGTTGACGCACCTGAACCGGCCTTTACAAGAACAGCATCATGAGCGCCATGGAATCCACCTTCAATCTTGATAAACTTGTTTTTCCCGGTAAAACCACGGGCAGCACGAATAGCACTCATTGTTGCTTCGGTTCCTGTGGAAACCAGACGCAACATATCAATACTCGGATAGATTGATGCAATTCTCTCCGCAAGACTGAACTCAATCTCTGTCGGTGTCCCGTAAATCCACCCCTTATCAAGCTGTTTTTCGATGGCTTCCCTTAATACCGGGTTTGCATGCCCGAGCATTGCGGGCCCGTATGCGAGACAGTAATCAATGTAGCTGTTCCCGTCAACATCCGTGATGTGACTGCCAGAAGCTTCTTTTGTGTAAAACGGATAAGGTTTGATAGCACGCACAGGACTGCTCACACCCCCGGGAAGGTACTTCCTAGCGGTTTCAAACATTTCTTTTGATTTTGAAAGATCAACCATAATTAAATCACCATTATTTCTGTAACATAGTTGCAAGTTCTTTTGCAAAATAAGTGAGAATCATATCTGCACCTGCACGCTTAATTGAAAGCAGGGATTCGTACATTGCCCTGTCCCCATCCAGCCATCCGTTGGCTGCAGCTGCTTTTATCATGGCATACTCACCACTGACATTGTAGGCAGCTGTAGGCATTCCGAATTCATCCTTTATCCTGCGGATAATATCAAGATAGGGCAGTGCCGGCTTGACCATAACAATGTCAGCACCTTCCATTATATCCAGTTCAACTTCACGAAGTGCTTCATCGGAGTTAGCTGGATCCATCTGGTAAGTAGAGCGATCCCCGAAGCTGTAACATGAGTCCGCTGCATCCCTGAAAGGACCGTAGAAGGATGAGCTATATTTTGCTGCGTAGGACATTATCGGAACATTTTCAAAATTTTCCTCGTCAAGGGAATTGCGAATTGCACCAATCATTCCGTCCATCATCCCTGAAGGAGCAACCATATCCGCACCAGCCCTTACATGACTCACTGCAATCTGGCCCAGTATAGGCAATGTTTCATCATTAATTACATCCTTGGATTTAGGATCAATTATTCCGCAGTGGCCGTGGGATGTGTATTCACACATGCAAACATCGGTAATCACCAGCAAGTCATCGCCCAAATCTTCCTTGATTTCCCGGGTTGCCTGCTGCACAATATCCTCATCACCATAGGCACAGCTTCCTATTTCATCTTTCTCGGAAGGAATACCAAAGATAATCACCCCGTTTATCCCGAGATCTGCAATTCTTTTCGCCTCATCCGCCACTTCTGAAAGCGGGAGACGCATAACACCTTCCATGGAAGGAACTTCCATAGCGGAATCGGTTGTTTCGTCCACGAAAATTGGATAAATAAGATCATCAACTGACAGGTTTGTTTCACGCACAAGATTGCGGATTTTACCGGATCTTAATCTTCTCATTCGAATATTGGGAAACATGCATCATCACTCCTATTACTGGCATTTATCCTTTTCATCATTTCCCTGATATGGTCTGATATCAAACAACTGTGACACTGAATCAAGGAATTCCTCATCATCAAATTCAGCTGCATGGCGGAGGGATTTGGTGGGCCCAGCAAGCAGTTTATTTGCAATGGCTCGTGTGAGATCGTCAAGTACGCTGAGCTCAATCTCACCCAGTGTATGATAAGCACCAAGACGGTTTATTGCCTTGTCAAGCTCTTTCTTTCTCAGGTCATAAACCTGGCTGTAAAGATCTGAAATCAGGGCATCTGCTTTCTGTTGTTTGTATTTTGAAAGCAAAAGTCCATATTCTTCATCAATAATAACTTCAACTTTCTTGGCTTCCTCAAGTCGCATCTGGAGATTGCGTTCATTGATTACACGCAGGCTGTCAATATTACGAAGAATGGCACCTGTCACGTTTTCCACATCAGGATCTATATCCCTTGGACTGGCAATATCGATGAGAAGCAGATCTTCCGAACGCTCCTCCATTGCCTCCTCAACAATACCCTTCTTTAATACATAGTGTGGAGCAGAAGTTGCACTGATAATTACATCAGACTGTCGTACATAATCGTGAAGTTGCTCAAAATGGACGGCTTCCCCACCCATTTCACCGGCAAGATCTGTTGCCTTTTCATAGGTTCGGTTTGCAAGGTAAACCACATTCATATCCTTGTGGGCAAGGGCACGGGTTACAAGTGTACCCATCTCACCTGTACCAATTACAAGAATATTGCGACCTTCGAGGCCATTGAGGATCTCTTCGGCAAGATCCACGGCAGCAGAAGCAATTGAAACTGCACCCCTATTGATCTTTGTCTCTGTGCGGGCGCGTTTGCCTACCTGAATTGCTTTGCTGAAAGCCGTCTCAAGCACTTTACCGATTGTTCCGGCATCCTTTGTAGCTACAAACATATCCTTGAGCTGACCGAGGATTTGGTCCTCTCCTATTATCATGGATTCGAGACCACAGGCGAGTCTCAACAAATGCCTGAGAGATTCATCATGATCGTAGAAGTCAACTATTTTCGAGGAAACACCCATCTCCTTTGCGAAATGGAAAAGGACACTGCTACCCTTTGGAGACACTACATATATCTCCACACGATTGCAGGTTTTGAGCACAGCGCACTCATGGACAAGGTCATGGGCATACAATTTAGTGAGCAGCTCTTCCAGCTCTCCTTCCCATGCATCTTCCATTTCTTCAACAGTTGCTTTTGAGTGGCTTATGACCAGACTTGAGATTTCTGTCAAGGGTTTCCTCCTTTGAGGTGAAAGGCACTTTAGTTGTCTTCAAAGTGCTCCAACATTATATTATATGCTATATTATACGCTTTTTCATAGGAAACAGCAAATGCATCCCATATTTCCCTGTTTTCAAGGATTTCCCAGAGAATAGTTTTTCGCCCTGATTCCTCGCTGATTCTTTCTTTGAGAATATCACGGCATTCATCCTGCAGTTTTGCCATTTGACCGTAGGCGGGTGTAATTACCTTTTCAAGTTCAAGACGAATGAATTTTGACAGAGCAGGGCTATTGCCCATAGTGGAGATTCCCAATAAAACCGGATCCTGCCTGATTACGGAAGGAATAATCAGATCCCCTGCAAGGTTAACAGAATTTACCAGCGCACCTGAGCGTTCTGCTATTTCTCCGATTTTTTCATTGAGCTCAGGATTGTTTGTTGCAGTGATAACAATAAATGAATCTTTGACAAAGTCCTCTATCTGGCTTATTGTGAGATCCGAAATGTCTGATTCAATTAGATCAATCTCATCAGAACACTTGTTCAGGTTTTCTGTAAAAGATGCACTAATAACAGTAACAGGAGCAAAATCCTTGAACAAAAGAGCTTTTCTTTCCCCGACCTTGCCTCCGCCAAAGATTAACACTTTTTTCGAAGACATATCTATGAAAAGTGGAAGATAGTTCCTTTCAGGCATCCATATCACCAGACTTATAGCCTTACACCAGTCTTCTTGAACTCACGTTCGCTGAAAAGCAGGGAATAATCATCAATACCAACAGCTTCAGAGATTTTTGTCGCTACTTCAATACATTCATCCCTGCTATATGAATGTACCATTGTAAACATATTATATGGCCAGTTGGGATATCTGGGCCTTTCATAGCAATGTGTGACTTCAGGGAAAGAAGCCATGATTTCACCCACCTTTTCAACACTTTCATCGGGAACATTCCAGACACACATGGCATTGGCATTAATTCCTATCTGCCGGTGTGCAATGGATGCACCAAAGCGACGGATAAAACCCTCCTTTTGCATTAATTCCAGCCTATCCACGACTTCCTGCTCGGAAATCCCAAGCTCTTCTGCTATGTCTGCAAAGGGAGAGGAAGAAAACGGAATTCCTTCCTGGGTTAGCTTGAGGATCATATATGAAAGCTCATCAATATTATCTGACATTGAATTTCACCCCGATTTTAAAAAGACGTTTTGTGGGCAAATCGAGCATTGGAAGATTTGTTTTGCTGTGAATATCTGCAAGAATACCGGCCAGGGTTTCCTTATCCTTAGCAGAAACAGTAAACCAGAGATTGTACTCTGCCGGCCTCAGGTAATTGTGAGAAACTTCAGGATAGCTGTTAACAATAGAAGCGACTTCATCAACACGTTCTTCGGGTACATTCATAGCAACCAGAGTGCTGGAGCCTCCAACTTTGCGTGTATTGATAACCGGACCAATGCGCCTGACGGCGCCTTCTTCATTAAGCCTCTTAAGCCTGTCAAGCAACTCGGATTCAGAAATAGAAAGCCTTTGGCTCAATATCCTGTATGGATGAACATCAAGAGGGAAACCCATCTGGATTTCATTGAGTATTTTTTTGTCCGTCTCGTCAAGTTCAATCATGATAAATGCCTACTGCTATCACTATACAAGGAAAGACAGACTTAGTGATGCAGTTATGAATTAAAAAGGTATGGTTTAGAAAAGTATACTGTAAACCTGATGAAAACGCTTAAAATGTTAAAGAGAACGCCATGAGATAATAGAAAAGTCCCTGGATATGAATTAAAATGATACCGATTTCAATGGGGTATATAGATACAATAGGGTTCCTCGGCAAGGTAATCACCCGTAGCAGCATAAGCACGGGCACGGCAACCACCGCAAACATTCCGATAGCTGCATTTTCCACACTTGCCTTTTAGTAGCTCGTAATCCCTCAGGGAATTAAACAGCTCGGATTCTTCCCATATTTTCCGGAAACCTTCCTCACGGATGTTTCCTGCAAGTGTCGGGAGATATCCGCAAGGTTGCACATCCCCGGTGCTGGAAACAAAACAGAAGCTAATTCCACCAAGGCATCCCCGGCTTAGTGCTTCATAACCGAAATTTTCGACATTTACTTCAAGACCTTCCTGTGAAGCACGCTGCCTCATAATACGGAAATAGTGTGGAGCACACGTCGCCTTTAGTTCCAGCCCGGCAGTTTTGCGCTGGTCATAGAACCAGCGGAGAACTTTTTCATACTCAACCGGAGGAATCTCCTCATCCACAAGGGATTCACCCCTACCTGTTGGTACAAGCAGGAATATGTGCAGGGCTTCTGCACCGATTTTCTGTGCAAGTTCCAGAATACCAGGAATCTGAGTGAGATTACGTTTTGTGATTGTGGTATTTATCTGAAATCCCAGCCCTTCTGCCTTAAGAGCCTCAATACCTCCCATTGCTTTATCAAATGCTCCGGGAACTCCGCGGAAGCCGTCATGAGTCTCAGCGGTTGAACCATCAATGCTAATACTGACTCTCTTAATTCCGGAATCTTTCATCTTTCTTGCTACTTCCCTGTCAACCAGGGTCCCATTGGTGGCAAGTACCACCCTCAACCCCTTTTCAGTTCCATATTTTGCAAGATCGTAGACATCGGCCCTGACAAGCGGTTCACCACCACTAAGTATCAAAATCGGAGAACCCATTGATGCTACTTCATCAATGAAGTTCAGGGCTTCTTCAGTGGATAATTCATTCTCTGCAGCACATTCTGTTGAAGAGCCTCTGCAATGCAAGCAGGAAAGATTGCACCCTGAAGTCAGTTCCCATGCAATGAGTCTTGGAGGTTTTACAGATGATGTCATGACGCTTGATGCCTCTTTTGGATTTGAGAGTATTGTTTCTGATGGAACACTATTAAGCATCAGATATAAATATGTCCGTAGTCACTTGTTCTAGGAAAGATCTAAAGGTACGTACGAATGGATGCACTATACATAGCTTTTTTAATTGTTTGGGCGACAATACTTTCTTATATTATCTCCCTAGTTCGGAAGCGTTCACAATTACGTAATGAAATGGAAAGGCTGACACTAAAATGAATCTCACAAAACGACAGCAAAAGACCGCAATTGCTCTTTTGGCAGTCGCCGTTTTTGCCGTAATCGGACTATGGGGAATAGATGCCGGGCAGCAGTATTATACGGTTACCCAGATCCTCGAGGAACAAGAAGAATACACCGGGAAAAATATCAATACAATGGGAACTATCAGCAACAATAGTTTGGTACTTGAACCCGGAAAAATCTCATTCCAGCTACAGGATACAGAAAATTCTTCGCAAATTATCAATGTTGAATATACCGGAGACCTACCTCCAAATCTTGAAGAGGGGAAAAGTATCAGCCTCAGTGGCAGACTGGATGAAGACGGAACAATTTATGCAAATCAGGTTGTAATGGGTTGTCCCTCCAAATACTCAGAATCATAATAAAATCGAGAGGTCAGGATGGATATTGAATCATGGGAGGAGTTCCGCCAGATAAACCAGGCAATTACCCGGTTTACTGATGGAATTGAAGATGGGATACACCTTAAGGGTGCAGTATCCCACATCTGTAATTCCGGCGGGAAAAAAATACGCCCTATAATGCTGATGCTCTCAACCGAAGTTTGTGGTGCAAAAATTGAAGAGAGCCTTGACGCAGCACTTGCTATAGAACTCATCCATTCCGCATCCCTTATACATGACGATCTCCTGGACATGGGAACAATTCGGAGAGGTGTGGAAACTGCCCATGAGAAATATGGCAATGGAGTCGCAATGCTGGCCGGGGACTATCTCATATCCAAATCAATCGAGCTTCTTGCACCTTATAAAAAAGAGGTTGTCGCCGAATTCGGGAAAGCGGGTATGCGGATGGCTGACGGAGAGGTCATTGACATCAAGGGTTTTTCAGAAAAAGAGTGCCATGAAGAGAAATATTTCAGATGCATCCGGAATAAGACAGCATCCCTTTTTGCAGCCAGTACTGCCATGGGAGCATACGTTGCCGGAGCTGATGAAGAAAAAGTAGATTACCTGCGAGAATACGGAGAACGCGTTGGCGTGGCCTACCAGATACTTGATGATCTGCTGGAATACAGGAAAATACCCACAGATAAGCATTCTGTCCAGCATTCAACCGGTCTTGTGGAAATTTACAACCAGAGCATGAACCCCGAGGATGCAACAAAGAAAGTTGAAGACCGGGTTCATGAAGAGGTTAATATAGCAAACGATTTACTGGAGAAATTCCCGGATTCTCCTGCAAGAGAAAAACTATTCCAGATTACCGAATATGCAACATTTTGCATGCTTCCCTAAGGAGATTTGAAGAGATGCGAGTCTATGAAAAACCTATGATCAAGGTTAATGCAGAACTTGAAAACGGTAAAGTAGTGCTTGACACAGAAGGTGCGCTTTCAACACTGGCAAAACCCATTATTTCAAGGATTAACCGTATTTTCAAAGAAGAAAAACCAATATACTTCGATGATGAGACACTCATTTTCTCTACCTGGGTTCCACCCATACCAGGCGAAGCTTTTAATCGCATGATTAGCGCGGAAATTGCAGCGATCATGAAAAAGCGTGTTCCAGACCAGTTTTCCATTGCAATTACTGATCGATGCCCAAATCGTTGCATACACTGTGGTGCAGATGGCTTTGTCACCGGCAAAGAACTTACTGCAGACCAGATTGTTGACACAATCGAGCAAGCTATTGATCTTGGATCATACCTGATCTCTTTTGATGGCGGGGAAACAATGGTCCGAAAGGACATTGTTGAGATGGTACAACGGGTTAACAGCCAAAAAACCATCAACACTTGTTTTACTTCAGGTTTCGGATTAACTCCTGAAAGGGCACAGGGTCTCAAGAATGCCGGAATGTATGCAATGAGAATCAGCATTGATAACCCCGAGGAAGCAGAACACGATCGCATACGCGGAAGAACGGGGGCATTTAAGGATGCAATTGCAGGAATTAAAAATTCACTTGATGCAGGCATGCTTACAGACATGTTTGTTGTTGTTTCACCTGACAATATTGATCAGCTTGAGGATTTTTACGGATTGGCAGAAAGCATGGGCATGCACGAAATGTCCATCTATGAAATTGTTGCAGTTGGCAAATGGCTCGAGCATGAAGACGAGGTTATTACCAGGCAAGATGTCAAACGTCTTGAGAAGTTCCAGAAAGACAAGAATCACCTTAAAAGCGGACCAAGGGTAACTGCCTTCCCTTATTTCATGGGACCGGACATGTTTGGTTGTTTTGCCGGCAGAAGATGGCTACACGTAACCCCTGCAGGAGAAGTTATTCCATGCGCATATACACCTCTTTCATTTGGGAATGTGAAGGAAGAAAGCCTGCAAGATATCTGGAAGCGTATGGGAAAACACACCGCATACAAATCAAATGCTGAATATTGCATGATGAGAGATCCTGCATTCCGGGAGCGCTATATACACACAATTCCCGAAGATGCAATTCTGCCACTCAGAGTTCAATAATTTCTTCTTTTTTTTGCAGTTTTGAGCATGACAAATAGTGAACATTTCAACAGCAAAAGAGCACTTACCGAATAGTTTATATGTGAGCTTGCTATAGGGGATGTGAAATCGTCCACTTATTGCAAATTACAAATTTAATGAGGATTCACATGGCCAAAGATAAAATCTTATCCGAAATAAAAGAAGCAGAGCAGAAAGCTGCCAAAATGGTAGAGGAAGGCCTGAAAAGCAAGGAGGAAAAGATTGCTGCGGCACGGTCTGAAGCAAAAGAGATTCTCAAACAGGCAGAAACAGATGCTGAAGAATCTGCTGCCAATTCAATTAAATCTGCACATGAAAGTCAGATTAAAGAGAACAAGCAGATTCTTGAGAATGGGAAAAATGATGCAGAAGATCTAAGCAAAAAAGCTGAGGCAAATATAGACAAAGCTGTAGGGAACCTTGTCGAGGAATTTGAGAGGGCAATCTATGCTTAAAGCAAAGCAAATGACACGCACCGTTGTCGTAGGCCATAAGGATGTCCTCGACAAAACGGTAGAGGTTTTGCACGACTCCAATATTTTCCACATTGAAGATTTCAATGAAACTGATTCCAGTTTCAAAATCGGAAAACCTTTTGAGAATGCAGGTGATGTTTCCAAGAAACTTGTTAAACTCAGGGCAATTTCAAACTTCCTTGGTATCAAATCAAAGGATATTCCAAAGCGCAATCCTGAAGACCTTTGGAGAGACCTTGACAACAAGCTTACAAATCTTGAAAACGAGCTCAATGCGAAAACAGAAGAAAAAGCAAAACTGGAAGCTAAATTGAAAGAACTGGAATCATTGCAGAAAGAGCTTGAACCTCTGGCAGCAATTCCGGTAAATCTTGAAAATTATAAGGGCTATGAAAACATCGCAGTATTTACAGGGTACGTTCGTGAAGACGTCAGATCTGCAATTTCTGCAAAAACAACTGATTTTGAACTTGAATATGATGCACAGAATAGCATCATAGCACTTTTCGTGAGGAAAGATAAGGAAAGTGCAGTTGCTGAAATACTCGCTGATTATGCTTTCAGGGAAATCCGCGTACCTGCCAGTGAAGGTAAGCCTTCAGAAGTTATCAGTGCTTCAGAAAAGGAAAAGGATAGCATCAACAAGGAAATAAGTTCCCTTGAAAAGGCTATCTCCAGTGTGAAAGAAAAATATGCAGATTTCATACTTGCCAGCGATGAACTCCTTTCAATTGAATCACAAAAATCAGAAGCACCGCTTCGAATGGCAACTTCTGAACACACATTCGTAATTGACGGGTGGGTTCCTGAGGAAGAATATTCCAAACTGGAAAACATTGTCAATGCGGCAACCAATGGCCGCGTATTCGTTTCTAAGCAGGAAGCCGAAAAGAAAGATGAAGACAAAACACCTGTTGAATACGAAAATCCAAAATTGACAAAACCATTTGAACTTATCATGGACCTTTATGCAAGGCCCAAATACAAAGAAATCGACCCAACCTTACTTATCTTCTTTACATTCCCATTATTCTACGGAATGATTCTCGGAGACATCGGGTATGCGTTGGTTCTTTTAGGAGTCGCATTTGCCGTCAAGAAATTTGTCAGGTTTGAAGCAATCAAGACTCTTATGAACATTCTTATTATCTGTCAGATATCAACGTTGTTCTTTGGCATACTTTATGCCGAGTTCTTTGGATTCGCGCTTGCAAGTCTGCATACGGATCATGGAACAGTACCCGGCTTGATAGCCGGTTTTGAAACAATCAATCTCTTTGCATCCCCAATCGGGAATGAGATGATTACATATCCACTTCATCGCACACACCTTGCAATGACATTGATTGCATTTACAACGCTGATTGGTGTTGCTCATATCAACTTCGGTTACATCCTTGGGTTAATCAACATTAACCGTGCCCACGGGTTCAAACATGCTATGCTTGAAAAAGGAAGCTGGCTTGTAATCGAGCTTGGTATCCTGGCAGTTGTCCTCGGATTCCTTGGATACTTCCCAGTAATTATTGGAGCACTTATTTTCCTGATTGGCTTCATTATGCTGGTCAAAGGAGAAGGAATCAAAGGACCTATCGAATTACCAAGTCTCTTGAGTAATTCACTGTCCTACACCCGTCTTATCGCTGTAGGACTTTCATCAATCTACATTGCATTTACTGTGAACCTCATTGCCTGGCAGATGATCTGGCCAAAGGGAGGCATCGCAGCAATTTTAGCAATAATAGTATTCATATTCGGCCACGCAGTAAACACAGTCCTGAGTATAATCGCCCCCGGATTACATGCTCTCAGGCTGCAGTATGTCGAATTCTTTACTAAATTCTATGAAGGCGGGGGAAGAAAATACGATCCATTCGGATATATAAGAAAATACACGGAGGAATAAGAGTATGGTAGGAGAAGAATTAACAATGATGGACCCAGCAGGACTGAAAGCAATTGGTGCAGGAATTGCTGTAGGATTGGCAGGAATCGGATCCGGAATTGCCGAAAAGGACATTGGTGCAGCAGCAGTTGGCGCAATGACCGAAAAAGAAGAGATGTTCGGTAAAGGATTGATCATGACTGTAATTCCTGAAACAATCGTAATTTTCGGGCTTGTAATTGCAGTATTGATTTGGTTCGTATAAGTCCAATTTAAGAGCATTGATTGCTCTTAAATTAATTTTTAGATGTGAGAGCATGGGACTCGAAACGGTAATAAAAGATATCATTGATGTCGCAGAGGCAAAGGTCTCCGAGACTAATGCAGGAGCTGAAGCTGAAGCATCCGAAATTATGGAAGCTGCACGCCAGTCTGCAAAAAAGATCATGGGTGACCGAATGGCCCAGGCAGAAAGTGATATCCAGCGTATGAAGAAGCAGGAAGTTTCCAGCGCAAACCTTGAAGTTAAAAGGACAATGCTCAATGCACGCAAAGATGTGCTTGAAAGAGTCTACGAGCAGGCGGTTGAAATAATATCTTCCATGCCTGAATCAAAGCAAGAAGACCTTCTTAAAGCAATTTTAGAAGCAAATGAATCCAGTGGTACCCGCATCTACTCCAACAAGGAGTCAGAAGAACTGGTAAAGAGGCTTTCATCACTTGAATATGCCGGCAACATTGACTGCGTTGGCGGAGTAATAATCGAGAACGAAGAAGCAACTGTAAGATTGGATTTCACATACGATATAATTCTTAAGCGTGTTTACGAGCAGAACTTAAGGCAAACCTCTGACATCCTGTTCGGGTGATATCACAATGAGGCTTTTTCAAAAATTCAGAAGAAAGACTGCCTCTACAAAAAGTAGTGGTAGCTCTAACTACGCTTATGTAACTGCGCGTGTACGTGCAATGAAAAGCAATCTCCTTCCAAAGGAGACATATCCAAGACTCCTTAACATGGATCTCAATGAAATTACCCGTTTTATTGAAGAAACCCAGTACAAACAGGATGTCGATGAACTTGCAAGAAGATTTGATGGCAATGATCTTATTGAGCATGCCCTTAATAGGAACCTTGCAGTCACATTTTCAAAATTGATAGATATTTCCGAAGGTGACCTTAATAACCTCATTTCCGAATATCTGAAAAATTATGATATTGGAAGCATTAAGACCATCCTTCGTGGAAAGTTCTACAACGCATCTATCGATGAAATAAAGGACAATATTGTCTCTGGCGGCCAATTCAAATATAAGTTCCTCTCTGAACTTGCTGAAAAAGAGTCTCATGAAGAAATCATTGAAGCACTCAGCAACAGTGAGTATTATCCAATTCTTAAGAATTATGATGGAACAAATCTTCCGGAAATTGAAAATCAGCTTGATAAGCTGTATTACCAGACATTGTTCCATTCAATTGGTGTCCCAAAATCCAGTGACCGTAAATTGTTCTCTAAATTTGTCAGGACTGAAATCGACATCAAGAACATAAAGACAATGTTCAGGATGAAGAAAGAGGGTATTGACGAAGAAGAGATTGAAAGTGTGCTTCTTGACGGTGGACTTTTGATCAGTGTTGATGAAATCAAAAAGATGGTTCCACTTCCATTTGAGGAACTAATCAATGCCATCGAAGGTTACCCATACTGGGATGCAATTTCTGATATTGTGTCACCGGAGATGAAATCGCTTACTGACGTGGAAACTAACCTTACAAAATACAGTGTCAAATCCACTTCCAGTTTTTCACATGAGTATCCACTATCCATTGTCCCCATTATGGATTATATGCTCAACAAGAGAATTGAAGTCAGTAACCTCCGGATGATCGTCAGAGGAAAAGCCGCCAACCTGAGTGAAGAAGTCATAAGGAATCAGTTGGTGATCTAAATGGAACTTGCAGTTGTAGGAGAAGACCAATTTGTCACCGGATTCAGGCTGGCAGGTATCAAGAAAGTTTATGAAATCAAGGATGATTCCGAACTTGAAGGAAAAGTCAATGAAATCATTGATGATTCCGATGTGGGCATCCTTGTAATGAATAGCGATGATTTTAATAAACTACCGGAAACCCTAAGAGAAAATCTTAGTGAGTCTGTAGAACCAACTTTGGTTACTCTTGGCGGAACAAGCCAGAGTTCGAACATAAGGGATAAGATAAAGCAAGCGGTAGGTGTAGATTTGTGGAAGTAAATGGTGAAATTTATCGTGTGGCAGGTCCTGTTGTCACCGTTACCGGAATCAAACCAAAGATGTATGATGTGGTTAAGGTCGGTCACGAAGGGCTGATGGGCGAAGTTATCAGGATTGAAGGAGACAAGGCAATTGTTCAGGTATATGAAGACACAGCCGGAATCAGACCCGGTGAACCTGTCGAAAATACCGGAATGTCCCTCTCCGTTGAACTTGGACCCGGATTGTTAGAAAGTATTTATGATGGTATCCAGAGACCTCTGCAGGTATTGCAGGAAAAGATGGGAGACTTCATTGAAAGAGGTGTCTCAGCAAACGGTCTTTCCAGGGATAAACAGTGGGATTTCAAGCCTACTGTGAAATCTGGAGATCAGGTGAAAGGAGGCGACATAATTGGTGTTGTTCAGGAAACAACCAACATCGAACACAAAATTATGGTCCCACCAAAAGTATCCGGCACTGTCGATGAAATCAAGGAAGGCAAGTTTACAGTTGACGAAACTATTTGTGTACTCTCCGACGGTACAGAGCTGTCCATGATGCAGAAATGGCCTGTAAGGGAACCAAGACCCGTCGGTAAAAAGATGACTCCAAGCAAGCCACTCATTACCGGTCAGAGGATCCTCGATGGAATGTTCCCTGTGGCAAAGGGGGGTACCGCTGCAATCCCGGGTCCATTCGGATCAGGAAAGACAGTTACCCAGCAGCAACTTGCCAAGTGGAGTGACACTGACATTGTAGTTTATATCGGATGCGGCGAACGTGGAAACGAGATGGCTGATGTTCTTAACGAGTTCCCTGAACTCGAAGATCCAAAGACCGGAAGACCACTCATGGAACGTACAGTTCTGATAGCCAACACATCCAACATGCCAGTAGCAGCTCGTGAAGCATCTGTATACACTGGTATCACTATTGCAGAATACTACCGTGATATGGGATACGATGTATCACTCATGGCAGACTCAACTTCCAGATGGGCAGAAGCAATGAGGGAAATCTCCTCAAGGCTTGAAGAAATGCCTGGTGAAGAAGGTTATCCTGCATACCTTTCCGCAAGGCTTGCAGAGTTCTATGAACGTGCAGGAGCAGTAAATTCCCTTGCAGGACTTGAAGGTTCAATCACTGTTATCGGTGCAGTATCACCTCCTGGTGGTGACTTCTCCGAACCTGTTACGCAGAACACACTTCGTATTGTGAAAGTGTTCTGGGCACTGGATGCAAAACTCTCCCAGAGGAGACACTTCCCGGCTATTAACTGGCTTAACAGTTACACCCTGTACAACCAGACTCTTGCAGACTGGTTCACAGAAAACGTAGGTGCAGACTGGAATGACCTCAGGGAAAACGCAATGGATGTTCTTCAGCAGGAAGCTGAACTTCAGGAAATCGTGCAGTTGGTCGGTTCCGACGCACTCCCAGAAGACCAGCAGCTTACCCTTGAAATCGCAAGAATGCTCAGGGAATACTTCCTTCAGCAGAACGCATTCCACCCTGTTGACACATTCTGTCCATTCGAGAAACAATACCAGCTTCTTAAGGCTGTTTCAAAGTTCGCAGACGTTGCAACCGAGAAACTCGAACAGGGCATCCAGATGAAGAAAATAATGGAAATGGAATCCAAGGACGAACTTGCTAAAGTCAAGTTCGAAGAAGACTTTGATGCAGCCCTCGAGGCAGTCATGACAAAGATGGATGACGAATTTGCACAGCTTGGAGGCAACTGAATATGACCAAAGAGTACAAAACCATTGTAGATATTGCAGGACCTCTTGTTTTCCTTGAGAAAACAGAAGCTGTAGGTTACAACGAACTGGTACAGATCAACCTCCCTGATGGAAGCACAAAACGTGGTCAGGTTCTTGACACATCTGCAGACATGGTAGTCGTGCAGGTATTCGAAGGAACCGGTGGACTGAACTCCGAATCCGGTGTTGTTTTCAGCGGAGAAACAATTAAACTGCCTGTATCCAAGGACATGCTTGGACGTATCCTTTCAGGATCCGGTGAACCACTAGATGGTGGCCCACGTGTTGTGCCTGAGAAGCGTGTGGATGTAAATGGTGCATCAATGAACCCATACTCAAGGATGCCACCAGAGGATTTCATCCAGACAGGTATTTCCACTATTGACGGTACAAACACCCTTGTGAGGGGTCAGAAACTTCCGATCTTCTCAGGATCAGGTTTGCCACACAACGAAATTGCATTGCAGATTGCAAGGCAGGCAAAAGTTCCAGGTTCCGATGAAGATTTCGCAGTAGTATTCGCTGCAATGGGTATCACCAACGAAGAAGCCCAGTACTTTATGGAAGACTTTGAGAAAACCGGCGCTCTTGAAAGGGCTGTTGTTTTCCTGAACCTTGCAGACGACCCTGCTGTCGAACGTATTATCACTCCAAGGATGGCTCTTACAGCTGCAGAGTACCTTGCATACGAACACGATATGCACGTACTCGTAATTCTGACAGATATCACAAACTACTGTGAAGCACTCCGTCAGATGGGTGCAGCCCGTGAAGAAGTGCCCGGTAGACGTGGTTACCCGGGTTATATGTACACTGACCTTGCATCCCTCTATGAGAGGGCAGGTGTTATCAAAGGAAAGAAGGGGTCCGTTACTCAGTTCTCAATCCTAACCATGCCTGGTGACGATATCACTCACCCAATTCCTGACCTTTCCGGTTACATTACCGAAGGACAGATTGTGGTTTCCCGTGAACTCCACAGGAAGGGTGTCTATCCACCAATCAATGTATTGCCATCACTTTCCCGTCTTATGAACTCCGGTATAGGAGACGGTAAGACAAGGGACGATCACAAAGCAGTGTCTGACCAGCTTTATGCAGGATATGCGGAAGGTCGTGACCTCCGTGGTCTTGTTGCTATTGTCGGTAAGGAATCACTTTCCGAAAAAGACCAGAAGATTCTGGAATTCGCAGACCTGTTCGAAGACCGCTTTGTCCGTCAGGGCAGGGATGAAGACAGGACTATCGAAGATACCCTTGAAGTATCATGGGAAATTCTTTCCGAGATGCCTGAATCATACCTTACCAGGATTGACAACAAGTACATTGACAAATATCACCCTGCACACAAGACTGAAGCAGAGTGAACAGGTGATTTACCATGGGCGCACAAGACGTTAAACCAACCCGATCCGAACTCATTGCCCTTAAGAAGAAGATCAAGCTCTCAGAAGGTGGCCACAAGCTCCTCAAGATGAAGAGAGACGGTCTGATTCTTGAGTTCTTTGACATACTCAGTCAGGCAAAGGACGTAAGGAACGAGCTGGACGCTGCCTATGATAATGCCACCGAGAAAATTGGCCTCGCTGAAGCCGTTGAAGGACGTGTGACAGTAAAATCAACTGCTTTCGCACTCAAAAATGAACCTGAAATCAGTCTGCGCAGCCACAACATCATGGGTGTTGTGGTACCAAAGATTGAATCATCAAAGGTTCATAAACCCCTCAACCAGCGTGGATACGGTATTCTCGGAACCAGCTCTTACATCGATGAAGCAGTCGAATCATACGAAATCCTTGTTGACAAGATTATTCTTGCAGCAGAAATTGAAACAACCATGAAGAAGCTGCTTGATGATATCGAAAAGACAAAAAGGCGTGTAAACGCTCTTGAGTTCAAGGTCATCCCTGAACTTTCAGAAGCTGTGGCATTCATCAGCCTGAGACTTGAGGAGATGGAAAGGGAAAACACTTTCCGTCTTAAGAGAATAAAGGCATAAGACCATGGGCAACGAAGAAACTGATCAACCATATAATCTGGTTGAAAAGTTCTTCCTGAAATTACTGGAACCCCAGAACAAAGCCAGGATACTCAGATGGGCCTGGCTAATATCCCTTGGGATGCTTGTACTGGGGTACCTTATTGTCTTTTATAAGGCATCCCCTTACATCAATTTTTAATCTTTTTCCAATCCGGATCTATACAAACTAAGGAGCTGGCAGCTTTTATCGCTGAGTAACTCTTAAATAAACAACTCCCCTATAATGAGTATATTATTAAACTTATTAAAAGGGTCAGCGATGGATGAACAAAACAGTGGAGTAAAGACTGAATCAGCTGATTTTGCTGATGCTCCGCCTTTTCCATGGGATGATACACCTCAAAAGGAAAAACCTACTCCTGAAAAAGAAATAGTCCAGCAACCTGTTGAAAAAACTGTTCCAGAACAACCTTTGCAGGAACCAGTCGTACAAATCTCTGAATCCAGTAAACAACAAGCAGGTCTTATGAGTGGCCTGAAAAGCTTTTTTGGAAAATTAACAAAGAAAAGGGATTTACTTCAGGAAATAGAAGGCATTGAAAATCCGAATGCTTCCATCAAAAATATTGAAGCTCAGGATATTGACCCAAATCCCGTACCTATAACTGAAAACACCAGTTTTCAAAATATCGTACACGTCCCTGAACCTACTCCGAACAACGAGTTACTGGAGTTGACATCACGCCTTGGTTCGATGGAGGAAGAACTCAACGATCTCAGGAATCGGACTGAAATCGAGGTCAAAGAGGAAGATAAAGACGAACAGGAAAGCGAACTCATTAAGGCTAAAATCAACGAAACATCGGATGCTGTTTCAGCGCTTCAGGAACAGATCAACCTTATTGAGGACAACGTAAAAAGCTTCGATGAAAACCGCATGGATATTTCTGAAAGTTTTGAAGGCGTCAAAAACCAAATTCAGGAGATCATGCAGCTGCAGGCAAATCAGGGCCAGGAAATCAAAAGTACAATTGAAGAAACGATTTCCCGTCATGAAAGTGCACTTGAGAATAATTCCCGGTTAATGGAAACTGAGATTAATGGCATAAAGGAATCACAGAAAGAAATCAAAACCGAAGTATCAGGTCTTTCCAGCACTATCGCCGGACTTATGGAAGACGTCGCCCATGTTAGCCAGCAGGGGAAGGCAAATTCTGACAAGATACAGAAACATGAAGATAACTTCAAAACTGAAATTGAAGCCCTGAAAGAACTTCTGGATGAGGAAGTGAAGAAAACCGGATCACAGGGTTTGGCCGGGGAAAGCGTACAACTCACAAAAATCGTGAAAAATTCCACAAACACCAAGCTGTGTATGGAATGGCTGGAATTCCTGATGGAACTTGTGGGAAGAAACAATCTTCCTGAAATCCTTGCATATTATGAAGAACTTGAGTGGATTAATGATGAAGTCAGGCTTGAACTTATGCGATATGCAGAAGGAATCGATTATTATGTTGAAAAACCTGACTGGAAACTTGCGCCTGATGATCACGTAAAATCCATATGGTTTATCGAGAAACTTGCCGGACTTAAAGTCGATAAAAACCAGCTTTCTGTAATAGAAAGAGACATAAAGAAAGTCAAAGGCGGCAATGAGATTTATGGAATATAATAACACATATATATTATGAACATTAAACAATTACTCACATGCCCTTCGACAATGACAGAGCCCAGATAGCAATCGATTATCTGGTTGGAATAACAATATTTTTACTTGCGGTTTTTTTTGTATTCCAGTACACATCAGGTCTGTTCACACCTTTTGAATCTGATTCCGATGAAATAACACTGGTTGCGGACCGTGCAGCAACTGCCATCGTCGAAAATGAGATGAGTGCTCAATCCATAACAACTCCCAACTTAGTGGATAAAAACAATGTTGATACATTCATAGCATTGCTAAATGTTGACTACAATGATACTGTGCATACACTTGGTTTAAGTGGCGGATTCTATTCTTATAATCTTAATGTTACCATTGAGAACAGCACTTCTACAATGTATGTCGCAGGCGAAAAACTTCCCTTTTATGGGAACATTGGCCAGACGAAGAGAATAGTTCTCCTGGAAGATACAAGCGCGGGAACAATCGAAGCAGCAATTGTATCGGTAAGAGTGTGGTGATTTCGATGGCATTCAAATTTAGAACTTTCTGGAAAAGCAAAGAGGCACAAATCAATACACTTGAAGGCATTATAGCAGCTACAATTATGATTGGGGTGCTTGTATTTGCCGTTCAGGCAACGTCTCTTACCCCACTTACATCATCTACTGCAAATGCCCATGTTGAAGCCCAGTTAAATTCAATTGGCCAGGACATTATGACTTCACTTGATCACTCAGCTTACAAACAGGATTCAAACTTAAAAAAGGCAGTTATAGGATGGAATGGTGATCAGTACGTCTGGAACTCCACGCACTATGTATCTACAGACGATGAAAATCTAACTTTAAGCGGATCGGTTCAGGAAATCCTTGAATTTACAGTGACAGAAAACGGAATTGCACACAACCTGCAATACACTTTCACCACTCTCGATGGGGATATCCGTACTGAATCCTATATTTATAATGGGGATCCATCTGACAACGCGGTTATCATCTCAAGAAAGGTACTGATATCCAATACGGATCTCACTAACGCTACAGCTTTTAGTTCTGATACCGGGATTCCTGATGTGGACGCTGCGACTGATTTTTACAACATAATTGATGTCAAGCTTACAATGTGGCGCATGTAAATTAAATGAGAGGGGGAATATGAAGAAGTTTGATGATTCAGGACAAATGTTGTTGCTTGCAGCATTCGCAATAGCATTCATGGTAGTTGTATCAACGATTATGTTGAATAACCTGATTTTTGCCAGCAATGTCGCATCTGAATCAGGTGATGAACTCAGTTCTTTCGAGATATCTAATATTGTGCAGCTTACAGATGAAGCAACAAAAGCCGCTTATTACAATGCTACAAATGGAGGACCATTTGATGATGCTTCATTTTCAAATTATATGAACACTTACCAGCAGGAAATGGCTACAGCGTATGCTTATCAGGGAATTTTATTCCACTTTGATAACAGCACTCTTAATGATGCATATTTCACGAAAAACGGATTGGAATCTGGAACTGAAGATTGGATATTAATTAACAATGTTGAAGAAGTAGCAAACTTCACGATAGAAATACCAGATCCAGGCAACCTCGGGAATACTTCAAATCAATTCGAGATACATGCTATCAACCAATCGGGATCATCTATCTGGTACATGAAAATACACAATGATACTACCAATGTCAACGTGACAACAATAGACTATGATGTATCATATCCTCTTGCTTACACTACAATTGACATTATTGGCAATCCAAACTTCAAGTTTGCAACCCGTACATTTAACCAAACCTATCGCATAGAATACATCAACGGAAGCAGCATTGTAGGACTATACTCAATAACCGGGAACTTAACCGGAAACGAAACGTTTGAATCGGAAAGGTACAAGGTCATTAACACAACAATAAGTATCGCATCCGGAAAAAACAAGATTAACGTATCTGTACCTGTAACTATACCATGAGAGGAGTGAATATGAAGAAGTTTTATCAGGATGATAGTGCGGTATCCATTGCTGTGGGATTCATTCTCACCTTTACCATTACAATCCTCACTTTTACAGCGATTATGAACTCATCCTACCTCATGATGGAGCAAACAGAAGAAAATGTCATGAGAGAAGAATTTGAGATCCATGGAAACAACATTGCACTCCAGCTTACGGAAATGGACGCCATGATACTCATTGCAGACAGTACAGGAGGTAGTGTTGAAGAGATGCAATCCGAATTACTCCTTCCGCTAACAATTGCCAGTGAATACTATACTGTGGAATTTTCAAACAGCACATCGATAATAATATTTGAATCAAAGGGCAGGGATCAAACCAGAAGTGAAGTGCCTTATAATCTTGAGAGTTCCAACATCGAATCAAAAACTATAACCAGTGCATCAGGCGATCATTACCTTCTTTATAACAGCACCAGTAACCTGATTGAAGTATATTGAGTGATGAGGATTATGAAGCAGATATCCAAAAATATAGAGGAAATACTCAACTCCGAGAAAGGAGTTTCCGAAGTAGTTGACTTCATGATCATACTAGGAATAATGCTTATTGCAATTTCCATAATCACTCTTTTCGGCCTACCTACACTCACCGATATTCAGGACAATGGTCACACTGAGAATATCAAACAAAGTCATATTGTCCTATCCGACAACATAAACAAGATTGTTTTCAGTAATGCACCGTCACAATCAGTGGAATTGAAAATGTATGGAGGCGGCGTTTGGGTCATGGGCGACAGTTCAATGAATGTGACCGTTCAGACATGGAACTCATCCAATAACAGTCTTGAGAATGAAAGCTTCACCAGGCAACTTCGTGAAATACGAAGTGAATTCGAAACAACTGTTATCTCTTACGAGAATACCGGAGCCTGGGCAAGATATGACAACCGTGGAACTGTGATGATCAAGGAACCAATGTTTACATTCTCAAATAATGTCATGTTTATACCTGCAGTTACATTTCCCGGCGGAACAAAGGGACTTTCTGGAGAAGGACTCATAAGAGTTGTTGCAGACGGAGGAACACCTTCCCTGTTTAGTTACTCAAATGTTTCCGCCGTTGATATCAAAATTGTCAGTAACTATTACGAAGGGTGGGAAAAATACCTGAACGAATCTTTTGATATGTATCTGGTAAGCAAGGATGATACAAACACAACAATCCTTATGCGAAATGACAATTTTTCGGAAAATATAGATGTCCATATCAAATACTCACCAATAACCGCAACTGTTGAGTAAGGAGAAAAAAAACATGGGAAAACTACGAAATTTTTTATCCTCCAAAAAGGCAGTTTCCTCTGTAATAGGAATTCTGCTCATGTTTTCACTCACTATTGTTTCAATGAGCGTTATTCTTCTTTTTGGAGTGCCTGCAATTAATGACATGCGGGATAATGCTCAGGCACAAAAAGTGGAAGAAGGATTTACAATTCTTGACTCCAGAACAAGTAAAGTTGCACTTGGTGAATCTCCACTACAGACCATAGGTGTCACCCTGATAGGCGGAGGGGTTTATGTTTCAGATGCCGATGATCCAGATAGCAGCAGTATAACTGTTCAGGTTATCAATACTACAAATCCCAGTATGACAGAAGAATTTAATGCCTCTCTTGGGAACCTCGAATATATAAAAGATGACAGGTACATCGCTTATGAAGGTGGAGGGGTCTGGTCAAAATACGAGAGAAACGGTGGCTCTGTGATGATTTCCCCACCTGAATTCCATTATAACGGAGAGACATTGACACTTCCGATTATGAAAATCAATGGAAATTCATCATCTTCCGGTTCTGGGGATGTCCGTATTGCAGTATCATCCGACAACAAGCCGGATCTTTTGTACCCAAACACTTCAGCTTCATCCTTACGGACTAACCCAATTACATCAGATAAAGTCGTAATCAAAATCAAAAGTGACTACTATGACGCATGGGCAAATTACGCTGCAACTCTGACCCAGACTACTGTTACGATTGACGATGATAACAAAACGGCTGTCGTGGAATTATACACAATTCCGCCAATGGGAACATTTGGACTTACCAGTGAAATAAAAATTGCTCCCCTAAACCCGGCAAATCCAGCTCCAATTAACGATTTCACATTCTATTTTGAAGCTGAAGACTCAAATGCCAATGGATTAAACCCGGATAATTATGATATAGCTGCAACTTCTGGAAGCCGGACGCTGACATATAATTTACAAAAGAAAGGAGGCGCCGACCAGTTAATTCTTACTGTCACTTATGAAGATACGGATATAAGCTCTGATGCAGAGGAATGGGTAAGTGTAGCAGAATATGAAGTATATGATAAGAAAAAAGATCAGTACTCTCACGTGGATTTTACAAATACCACATTTATGATGGAATACCAGGATCCAGATCCAGACTTTTCATGGCCAAGTGATACTATAACACCTGGTAATACATCTTTTTCCATAGATGACCTCACTCAGCATTATTTACAGCTCATGACAGAAGATGGATCAATAACTTTTAATCTCGATGGTGGAAAACAGGATCCCGTCGATTACTCAACATCTCTTGTCACGCTAGATTATGATAATGCACCTGGAATCATTACTTACCTGCATATTACAAAGAACGAACTTGACATCGCTATGGTAAATTGAAAATACAGCTTTCAAACGTTTTTTCTGTTTGGGGGGAGCATATTCACATCGACAATATTATTAAATGCTAATTGATATATATTATTGATATTATGGTTGCCGGGAGTATGCAAAAATTGAAAAACATGAAAACATCCTGTAAGGCAGTATCATCTGTTATCGGAGTGTTGCTCATGTTCTCACTCGGAGTTGTTGCCATGGGAATAACTTTGCTTTACGGAGTGCCCATAATCAACGATATGCAGGACAATGCACAGGTGCAAAAAATAGAGGAAGGTTTTACTATTCTGGATTCCCGAAGCAGCAAGGTCGCGCTTGGAGAGTCTCCCACCCAGACCATATCAACCACCCTTATCGGAGGAGGCATCACAGTTAAGGATGCCGCAGATCCGAATAGTAGCACTATTACTGTCCAGATTAGCAATAGCTCAAATAATTACTCCGAAGAGTTTTCCACGTCACTTGGAACTCTTGAATACATCAAAAATGACAGATATGTTGCATATGAAGGAGGCGGAGTCTGGTCAAAATATGAAAACAGCGGTGGCGCGGTGATGATTTCCCCACCTGAATTCCATTACAACGGAGAAACCCTGACACTGCCTATTATGAACATCAATGGAAATACATCCTCTGCTGGCTACGGTGATGTCCGCATTGCAGTCATTTCAGACAATAAACCTGAGATATTGTATCCCAATACTGTCGTTTCACCCAACAGGACAAATCCGATATCAGCAGAAGAAATAACAATGTATATCAAGAGTGATTATTACGACGGATGGGCCGATTACGCAGAATCCCTCACCTATACAAGTGCAACAGTCGACCACACAAATAAAACAGCAATCCTGAAATTCACTACAATCCCCCCAATGGGAACATTGCCCCTTACAAACCAAATAAAAATTCCCCCGCTAAATCAGGCAAATCAGGAACCTATTCAGGAATTTAGTTTCTATTTTGAAGCTTTAAACGATGAGGGACTTAGCCCAAAAAACTATCAATTGGAAACAATTTCCGGCAGCAGGACATTAACATACAAATTGCAGAAAACCAGCGATTTGCAACTTGATGTAATTTACAAGGATACGGATATAAGCTCCAAGGCGGAAGAATGGACAAGTAAAATAAATTATCCTATAAATGGCTCTCAGGAAGATGAGAATTCTACAGTGGATTTCACAAATGAAACTTTTGTGATGAGATACACTGCCAATGATCCGGATTTTTCATGGCCTGATGATACCATAACAAAATTTAATGAATCATTTTCCATCAATAATCTTACGCAGCATTATTTGAAACTGATGACAGAAAACGGGGCTATCACTTTTGATGTTGGCAGCGCCACACCTAAGGATCCCGTTGATTATTCAACATCAACTTACACATTGATCTATGATACCGGACCCGGAGCAATTACTTATCTGCATATCACAAAGAATGAACTCTTTGTTGATGTAAGTTAAAGAGAGAAAAAGTGCTTCAAATTTACCTCTTTTTCGTTCCTCAAGAGCACAGAAATTAGAAACTAAGCTAGCTTCCCTATTCTTTTACATAAGACATATATTAGATCAGTATTATATAATTGGTAATGAGATGTTCTGATGAAGAGGGACAAATTGCAATTGACTTCCTTTTTGGAATGTCATTCTTTGTAATAGCCTTGCTTTTTACCGTACAATTTGTTCCAACCCTATTCCTATCTGCTTCAGAAAGCCAGGAGGATTTAGGAATTGTTTCCCACAGGACGGCAAGTATTCTTGCAGAGGATCCTGGATGGTGGTCAAATAGCACCCATAAAGGAACTGATTGGGAAGCAAATATCAATTCCACCCAAAGAGTAGGATTAGCTGAAGACAGCAATCCGTTATCCCGGCAGACAGATACGCCAAATCTGCTGAACACGACAAAAGTCTTAAAAATGACAGAACTTGACGAGGGTAGCTTAACTACAATGCTTGGGTTGTATGAAAATCTCAATGGTGCCAGAATTAATTACAGTTACAATATCACAATCGCAAGATCCGGTACACCACTTGTTATAGATGCACAGGAAATTGCAATCGGGGAACCGATTCCTGAAAAAACTGCTGTACTTCGAACAAAGAGGATAGTCATGGTAAGTTCCCTTACTGCAGCAACCTTCGATTTCGATGAGTTACCCGCTCCAACAGCTCCCAATGAAAAAGTAATCATCAATGTAACCGGACCCATAGAAAGCAATGCAGTAATCCAGATAACAAATTTCAATATTTCAGGACCAAATCCCAAATTCGTAGGAATAACGGAAATTGCCCCTACAAACGCCCCACTCAACGAAGGCACTGACTTCACAATATACAAAAACGTGCAGGGAAGTCCGGATTATATAGCCACCTCTTCAAGTTCCCTTACACTTAACGCTACAGATACTCTGCGTCTGGATATCAGAAAGGATTACTTCACAAACAATACATATACGTTGGAAATTAACTTTAACCAGATGGATGTCACGTATGGAACTATTCCCCCAAGTTATAATGATCGCGCATCTCAGGTTTTCAAGCCAGCTGATCTGGAGGTGAGCATATGGAAATGAATGATGAGGGGCAATTGCATACTCTTGAAGGGTTAGCTGCTGCTATTCTCATTACGACAACTCTGTTGATGATAATCAATTTGTCCGTAATAGCCAATCCACAGTCCGAGATGCAGATTGATGTGCAGATGGAACGAAATGCAGTGGATGTACTGGCAGTTCTTGATATCCCCACTCCCGGGGTACTCTCACAAAACCTAACTGAATATGTAGCAGCATATAATTCCAGCATCCCGGTTAACATGAGTCATTCGGCTCTCCCTCAACTGGAAACTTACCTTTCAAATTCATTAACAAATACGATATACAATGTGGATATCGCATACGTTAATAATGAAAGCCTGATAGTTGCCCCGGTTATCATAAAAGGTGCACCCGGAGAAAACTCCATTGTAACACGTAGAATTGTTGTGCTTGATAACTCAACTGTTGTTGCCGCCGGGGGAACATGGAATCTCAGTGAAAACGAAATCAAAGTAGTAGAAGTGAGGCTGACAACATGGAAAGTCTGAAAAAGGATACAAGTGGACAATGGATCTTGCTTTCAGGACTTGTAATAGCCATCATGCTTGTAGTAGTTGCGACCCTCTTCAATCAGGTCAACATCACTGGATACTATGCATCCAATGCAGCCCTTGAGTTCCCAAAGGAAGATATTCGGGAACTATCAACACAGACACGACTCACGACAAGTCAGGCTTATGACAAGGCGGTAATAATAAACCAATCGTCAAACCAGACAATAGAGCAAATAACGACGTCATTAATCCAGAGCTATAATTCCCAGCTTTCCACAATTTATGCGTCCCATGGAAAAGCTGTAGATGTGGAAGTTGCGAATTTCACATATGGTCCTAATAATTCAACTGAAATCGTTAGTATATGGGTAGACATTACATATGACGACGGGACGACTTTCTATTCAGCAGAACCTGAAATTGTAGAGGTGAACCAATGAGAAAATTCATTGAAGATAAAAGTGGTGCCTCCGTAACCATGGGCTACATAATGCTGAGCACTATTTTCATATCCTTTTTTATAATAACTCACATGACTGCAGACGATATGCTGCTTGAAAGGCCAGCTGAAATAGTCATGGATAACAAATTCAGTGATGTAGGAAATATGATCGGCACGATGGTGACTGACGTATACCTCATTGCGCCTGAAAACGGAAGAATCGAAACGGAATACCTTACCCCGAACAAAATAGCAGGTGAAAACTATCTCATTTCGGCTGAAACTGCCAACGCAGATCAGGTAATAGGAGTTACTTCATCTTCTTCAGATAAGACCGTGAATGTCACATTAAGTGGCATTACAAACACCATCGGGATTAACGGTATAACGACCAGTAACAGCGATACACACAGGATCAGCTATGATTCGAGAAAATAAGATCACAGAAGATGAAAATGCAGTATCAGAAGTCGTAGGCTTCATTCTCATTTTCGGAATGGTTATCCTGGCTATAGGAATAATATATGCATTTGGATACCCAATGCTACAATCCAATATGGAAACCAGTGTCTTTGAGAGCTCAGAGCAAAGCTTCATTGTCATACAGAGTAACATGAAAGCCGTAGCCTTTGAGCAATCACCTGTGAAAACAACAAAAATGAAAATCCAGACTGCAACACTGGCATACTCAAATGAATCCTTCATTCAGATTGATTATAATGGAACCACCATTAAAAAAGCACTTGGAAGGATTGAATTAATTCAGGATGAAAAGAAAATTGTCTACGAATCAGGAGGCGTTTTCAAAAGATATGATAGGGATAGTCAGGTATTGGTGTCCAATCCCCACATATTTTCAACGGTTGCCGCCAGCGGTGAAAATGTAGTTTCTGTAGGAATCATATCCTTGTATGGAAACGCAGCTTCCAGCGGAGGAGGAGGCATTATCAGTCTTTCAATGGAGCATAATACTAGCCAGCTCACACAGATGAATGACAATGCGACATTGACCCTTACAGTAAACAGTTCACTTGCACCCCGCTGGGCTACACATCTGGAAGAAGAAGGTTTTACAATTACATCTTCATCAGATACAGAAGTAACAGCTCAAATGACTAACACAAATGTGATTATCGGGGAACATGTTGTTGATGTTGAAATAACCTGATACAGGTTATTTTTTCTTTTGCATTATGCAGAAAGCTTTAGGTTGCACATAATCTGAGATTTAACTCATCTCCAAATGTGAGTTTCTTCTTTTCGCAAAGCACCCATAGGCCGGAGAAGCATGGAATGTCTCATATTGGCATGTTCCATTGGAACATTGCTAGAACTTCAACTCAATGACCCACACAAGGTTCCACAAAGTAGCAAAAAAGTGTGTTTGGGCAGAAGTTTAACTTATTGTTATCTGCCCCAAAGGCCTCACAAAGATGGAAGAGTTATCTATCACAGTATTGTTTCCATTGTTTGCATATGCTCTCAAATGTGCCCAACCAGAATTGGTACTTGAAAAGGTAACGACTTCCGATCCACTGATTGTCATATTAGTAAATACAGGATCTCCATTCAAAACACCCAGATCGGTGTATATGTAAGCATCTGCAATTGCAGGATTTCCATCAACATATTCTACGCTTACCAGAATCGTGGTTTCATTATCAATTACAGTGACATCTGAAGCGGGCTTAATTGTAACTCCACCAAGACTCACATAGTCCACAGATGCCCCAAATCCAGAGGTACTAATGCCTCCACTGTGAGAAACAGTAACATTTATTGTGGTACCATTTATATCAGTGTAGCTCAAAACGGAAGTAGGCAGTATAAGAGGAGTGGAACCAGCACCCTTTACCTTAAGCTGGTACCATACACCCCATTTATCCCCGGCCCCCATTGTTGGAAGATCCCAATCAAGCATTGTTTTATTTCCACTTCCATTGATTGTTGGCTCAGCATTGCCCGTAGGGGGATAAGTTGGCAAATATGAAGATTGATTCACCGAAGCATTCCATGTGGTGGCATTGCTGCTGTTTGCCTGATATGTGGCTTTTGCAACAGAAAGACCTGTAATGTAGTTGTTTGGAACATGGATTGAAAGCTGGGGACCGTCAGCAGTGAAATTTGTTAATTTGCCGGCTATTCCCGTGAATATTGTTTCCAACACGGTGGAATTCGGAGCAAAGTAATACTCTCCACCTGTAATATTTGCAACCTGCTGCAACACAGGATCAACTTCTGATTCATTATCAGCAAATCCAACGGTATAGATTACAGTATTCTGCTGCCTGGCACGCTGTGCCTGTTCAAGTAAGGAGTGGGCACCAGCATTGTCAATTCCATCAGTCATCAGTATCATAGTGGTATTTCCACCAATACCTTCAAGCTCATTGTTGGCTTCATAGATACCCTCGTCTATCGCAGTCAGACCCTCACATGTCATAGTGTTAACAGCATTTTCAAGGTGGGAAATAGAATCATTCTGAAGCTCTGATGCAACCCATGCAGACCAGAGGTTCCACGTAAGTTGAGGGGTTGTAGCCTCAGAATTTGCATTGCTAAATATAAGATCAAAATTCTCATAGTCAGATCTGGAAGAAGTCTCAACTTCAACCGGAACATCCCATGAAGAACCATCCCATTCCTGGACATTTATGTCAGGTGCTGAGAAACCACCGTCATCTGAAGTCACAAGGAAAATCGAATTTGAAACTGGATCTGATTCAAGTTTTACCCATCTGACATCATTGGTAACGTTGGATGCCGCCAATTCAGAACTCCACGAAGAACCATTCCACGTTTTATATCTGGGAACTGCTGTGTCATTACTCCAGACAACCATACCATTTCCACTGTTATTTTCGAATGCCACATCAAATGAACGTATAGCATAAGTTGGGGAAGAACTTTCAATTTCCTGTGTTGATGACCAGGAACTACCATCCCATGTGGCCACCCTCACATCATTATCCAGATCACTCATAGCAACCAGGATGTCATCTGAATTGGGATCAGCAGCCATTTTTATCCAGTAGACCCTGTGGGAATCATCAAAGGAATACAGACTTGTGGCAGAACTCCATGAAGAGCCATCCCATATCTTATAATAAACAGCATTCCCATTCATGTTAGACCAGACTACAACAGCATTGCCGCTTTGCTGTTCATAAACTACATCATAACACTGGTAGGAAGTTGCGCGAGCATCATTGGTAATAAATTCAGAATCCACCCATGAGGAACCATCCCACACCTGTGCACGAATATCCCTTGAACTGTCAAGAGTTACCATGACAATTTCATCCGAATCCGGTGCAGATTCAAGGGAAAGCCAGTACAAACTTCCGGATCCCAGAGTACTGCTTGAAATATATTCCTCACTCGACCAGCTTCCATCCCATGTACTGTAACGAACCGAAGAATAAGCGTCATAAACTGCCAATGCTTCTCCTGAATTTCGCTCATAGGCGATATCGAATCCTCTTCTTTCATAGCTGTTAAGGTATCTGGAATGTTCTGTGACTGAACCCCAACCGTCTTCATACACCTGGAAATTCCCATCCAGGTTTTCATCGAGAGAACCCAGAATAAATTCACCGGATGAAGGAGATGCTTCCAGAACAAGGTGGGTTATATCTCCTCCGACATATTCTGCAGACTGCTCGGAAGACCAGCTACTCCCATCCCACGAACGATATCTTGGAACACTGTCACTGTTAGTGTCTGTATAAACAAGCATTGCTTTGTCCGAGAATAGTGGAATTGAGCTTACATTAATACTGAATGCCGAGTCATTTATGTCCCCTGATGTTTTCTCAATAACTAACCTGTAATCAGTGTTTGAGTCAAGTACTGAGGAAATGCTTAAAGGTGACAATGATCCTGAAGTAGAATTCAGCACATTGATTCCCTCATAGAGTTTTAGATCCATTCCTGAACCGTCATTCCATGTGAGATCGAATGCATAGTTAGCCCGGCTATCAACGGTAAAATAGCCAACCCATTGGCTTTCGTTGCGCAAGTATGCGGATTGATTAATAGTCGAATTCAAAGAGTCTTCACTATAAAGAACAAGACCTGCATCGTCACCTTTTGTTTCATCAAAGCTTGTAAGGAAAGCAGAAGAAGCAATTCTTGTTGCGCTTTTTTTGTCAATATATGAAGTTATGTTGAAAGAATCTGAAGACTCCGGAGATGAGACACGTATAGTCCAGTTACCTGTTTCAACAACCTCAGTATCATCATCAGGATAAACATAGGACAGGGGCATCAACCAGATATATTCAGAAATATCATCGTTTGAAGAATTTGGATAATAGCCAGTTGTGTCCGCACCTATTCCATAAGTTTCCCCATCAGGACTTATAAGCGAGAGAGCGAGGTCTTGTGATGCATTAGTCCAATCCAGCTGAATTTTAAGGTCGTTAAGGCTGTTATTTATAAAGAGCTCTTCTTCATAATAGTAGTAAGAAGTGTCAAAGTTAACTGTGTATGGAGTTGCGGATGTCGGAGACACTTCGTCAGGATATGATGCAATGAGTGCGCCGTTGCCTGTTATCCTTACGTTTCTTATAGAATTTGGGTAATTTGAAGGGTCATAGAATACTACAGTATTTGAACCACTGCTAACCCAGGATGTTATGTTATGCTTAAACGTCCTCCAACGATAATCCCCGGAAAAACCAATATTTACAGCAGAATTGCCATTAACCCGGAAATTGCATTCTCCAATATTGTCCATATCCCATGCATCAAAAACAAGCCAGTATGGACCGTTTGACTCATTTGTAGCTAAAGCAGAACCCTGTGCATCGTAACCATAAGGGGTAAATCCTTCTTCCCCATATTCAGTCGCAGTTACATCGTAATCTGAAATTTCCTGTGCAATTGAATTATAGACGTCTTCAAGCTCGGAACTTGTAGGCGCATTATAGTAAGTTCCTCCTGTTTCACTTGCAATGCGCTGCAGTGTGGGTTCATCAAGATAGTCCGGATCTCCCAGACCAATGGCATATATCGTAATATCATTTGCATTTGCAACGTCAACCGCATTACTTCCATCTGTGTCCGAACCTGCAGTTGCAACACCGTCAGTAAGAAGAACAACGACTTTGTTCGCAGAAGAACGGCTCTCATCAATCAGAATGTCATTTGCATCCGCAAGGGCGTCGCCAAGTGCCGTACCTCCGTCTGCCTCATTATCATCGATCACATATTTTATGAGATCCCTGTTATCTGAAGAATTCAGCAGAGTCAGATCAAGAGCCTTTGTGCTGCTGCTTGAAAAAGTAACAACACCAACCTGACTGTTTGATACCAGATTATCCAGAAATGTCTTTGCGGCAGTTAAGGCATCAGCAAGTGGTTGCTCCGGGGAAGAACCAAGATCATTCATGCTACCCGAACGATCAATCACAAGTACAACATCCAAGGGAGTACCGGCATAAGAGTCAGGATCCATACTTCCGGATCTGTCCAATACAAGCATTGCAGTTGCTGAGTCCCTTACTGTGGGAAGTTCACCTTCTACGGAAATCACTGTTGTTACATTTACAATATCCCCGGAGGTGATGCTGGTAGGGTTTGCAGTGACCCATGCAGTGATAAAGGGGCCATGATCTGTTGTCACATTGGCAGTTGTGTTAATGGAGCTGTTAAATACTGTGATGTTGCAGATACCCTCTTCTGTTTTACTCTCAAAAGTTGCAGAGATCCTTCCAGATGAATCAGTTGTCGCATTTAGTATACTACCGGACTGGTTGCCTACATAAAGGGTTCCAAGTGAAGTGTTTGTATTGTTCAATGTAAGGACAATATCCGGAAGCATATGACCCCACTCATCAAGTGCTGCTGCTACAATTGTTGCATTGTGATTTCCAGTATTGTTTTGTGTCAGCACTTTAGAAGGATAAATGTACATCTGCAAAGATGAAACACCACCTGAAATAAAGGATAGTTCCTTTGAACTGTTGATGCCGGTGAGACCGGTTTCATTCTTATAAGTAGCTGTTACTGAAACGTTTTCAATATAAGGAGTCGGACCCACCTTGGTGGTTGCTGTACCAAATTGGTTCAACGGAATTATTGTTGAACCTGAACCAAGACCCGTGAAATAAATTTGTTCATCTATTGGGCCTGAATCTGGCAATATGGGGTTTAAGAACTGATCAGCAGGCTGTGCTGTAAGCCTGTAATAATCTTCATTGTTTGCATAGCAACTGGAAGGAGTGTATGACATCAAGACTGATTGTGGGTGATCCGCCAGACCGTTGACTTCAAAACTTGATTTTAGACCTGTTCCGAAAACCGAAACATTGACAGTGTTGTCACCTGCTCTTTTATCTGTCCGGAAGACAGTATATGCCTGACCAATCACATTTGTAGCATTTGAAGCGGGGATTACATCAGCAGAATTGTAGGTATTGGGGCTGTTATAGGATGTATTTTCCGGAGAAGTTGCCTCGAAGTTTACAGTCGAACCTTCTACTGGATTGCCATAGATGTCATAAACTGTTGCCCAGATTGTTGAAGTCGTATTAACGGTATGTTCATCGTCGTAGGTCACACTGAGGCTATGTGGGTTTCCCGGAGAGTACTCGATGACTGTAGAATTTAAAACTACGTCAGAAGACACATTGAGAATAATACTGCAAGAGTAATTTGAATAAATATCCAGTGTTGCAAAACTATCTCCTGTAACCTGCGTTGTGTTTGAAACAACATCCTTACTGATATTGACTGTTAGTTGGTTGCCTGGAGATGTAGAGAAAATTGTGCTTGTTTCCCTGAGATTACCTTCTACGTCAAAGATTGTCATGTTCACAGAGAAATCAGCGGTAGTATTCACATTGTTGAATATATCATAAGCAGTGATGTTAACGATTGAACTGTTACCTACTACTAAAGAAGACGCGGAAACGTCCAGATTAATTGAAGAGAGAGTAGCCGGTAAGTATGTTACTGTGGTGTTATTTATCGTGCCATTGTGGTCTGCAGAAACATTGAAAAGACCTGATTGCGTGGAGTTCAGCCATACAAAAGCAACACCTGAAGAATTAGTTATGTTGCTTGGAGAAGAGAGAATACCCATGTCAGCAGAAAAATTAATGATTGAGTTGTTTATGGGAGTCAGGTTATCTTCCAGAAGAGTTGCTAAGACAAGAACATCCTCTCCTGCTGTTTGTTGAACAGGATCCACTGAAAGCTGCAGAGAAACTGCATAGGCTGAACCACATAGTGATAAGAATATAAGTACTACTAAGGCAATCGTTGCAAACTTCATAGCTACATCTCTCATACAAATTTTACATGGACATCTATGTAAAGGTTGTGCTCATAAGAGCAAATATATAAAAATAAAAAGGGAATCAGATGGCCTGTTCCCTTTCGGTGCCATCATCATCCTGTGAATGTGCTTCTTCAGGTTCGTTGATTTGTTTGGATTCTTCAACTTCCTCGAATTCAGCATCTTCTGTGATGTCGGTATATTCATCAGGGCGGGCTTCGAGCATACGCATGGTTGCAATTGTTTCTGCTATGGCCACAATTGGAAGCGTAATCAGGAAACCTACTACCACATAACCGCCAATGGCACTGATAATCCAGATTACAATTGCAAGGATCAGGGTATCTACAAAATTCGCCCTACCTATCTCAATACTTTCTTTAATGGCATCTACTCCACCATAGTCCCGGATTACCAGAAGTGGAAGTGCATAGATCAGGAGTACCATAAGCACGAGTCCAGGAATAAAGAGAAGCATAAATCCAATAGCCAGCAGAATAACGGCTACTATAGCAAATACCCAGCTCTTGACAAAGTAATTGAAACCTTCAAAAACATCTTTTATTTCAATCTCTTCTCCCCGAATACCCTTCAGAACCATATAGTATATACCGTAGAATAAAGGTGGAGCAGTTATAACCAGTATTGAACCTACCGATACTATCAAAGTTGCAATGATATAAGTGACAAAATCCTTTCTAAACACATTCCATGTGTCTGAAAATATCTGTTCATGATCCATAATAATACCTCTTGAAACATCCCCCTTTTCAGGAGGTCATATAGGATTATGGCATCGCCTATATAAAAAGATGTAAGAGTGAGTAGAAAAAGAATTAGATGAAAAAAGATTCCTGAAAACTGAGTTTACAGGAATTTTGTGGATTTTTCAGGCCTGGGCATTTTCACGACCAGGAAACGTAAAGGAGCTTTACCGGCATTTCTCACCAAATGCGGAATTCCTTTGGGAAATTCAATAAGAGTATCTTTTCCCACTTGTTCTTCTTCGTCCCCGACCTCAACTACTGCTTCACCTTCAAGGATATAAACGGCAGCGTCCACTGGAGTCACATGTTTTAACAGCTTCTGATCAGGATTAAGAGTTATATGGACCATCTGCCCGTGTTCCGAATTATATAAACTACGGACATCTACGCCATGAGGATTTGATTTGGCGTCTGCATTTTTGACTTCTGTTATTATCATTGTTTGAACTCTAACTTCCGGTTTTATTCAAACTCGGTGTTATTTTAATGTTTTTCGAAAAAACAAAAAAGAAAGGCTGCTTAAAGCAACCTTTCAAGATCTGCTTCGACTGTGGTGTTTGCACTGATGTTGAAGTTCTCAACAAGGACATTGAGGACATTCGGTGAAACAAACGCCGGGAGTTCCGGACCGAGTACGATGTTCTTGACACCGAGGCTGAGCAGTGCAAGAAGTACTGTACAAGCCTTCTGTTCATACCATGCAATGTTGTATGAAACCGGAAGTTCATTGACATCGTCCAGCCCGAAGGCTTCGGCGAGTTTCAGAGCGACAACAACCAGTGAGTATGAATCGTTACACTGGCCGGCATCCAGTACACGTGGGATACCACCTATGTCACCAAGATCCAGCTTGTTGTAGCGGTACTTGGCACAACCTGCAGTGAGGATCACCGCATCATCAGGGAGACTGTTTGCAAAGTCTGAGTAGTAGTCCCTTGATGAATGCCTGCCGTCACAACCTGCCATCACTATGAAGCGGGATATCTTACCTGCTTTGACTGCTTCAATTACCTTGTCTGCAACAGACAGCACTGCACTGTGAGCAAAGCCGCCCATTACTGCACCGGTTTCGAGTTCATCTGGCGCACTACACTGTTTTGCCTGTTTGATGATTGCAGAGAAGTCCTTGCTGCCATCAGCATTCTCTTCGATATGCTTTACGCCCTCAAAGCCAACCATTGAAGTTGTGTAAAGCCTGTCTTTGTATGATGCTTTAGGTGGCACCAGACAGTTGGTAGTCATGAGGATTGGGCCGTTAAAGCTCTCGAATTCATCCTTCTGTGCCCACCAGGAGCCACCGTAGTTGCCTACAAGGTGCTCGTATTTCTTGAGTTCAGGATATGCATGTGCAGGAAGCATTTCACCATGGGTGTAAACATCTATACCGGTGCCCTCAGTCTGCTCAAGAAGTTGTTTGATATCCTTGAGGTCGTGTCCACTGACAAGGATACCCGGGTTTTCCCCAACTCCAATGTTGATTGATGTTGGTTCAGGTGTGCCGTATGTGGATGTGTTTGCCTCATCAAGGAGAGCCATTGTAGTCACTGCAACTGAACCACATTCAAGGACAAGATCGACAAGTTCAGGAACACCTATGTCATCCCTTGTGGTTGCTACAAGTCCTTTCTCAATGAACTTGAAGATCTCTTCATCCTGGAATCCAAGTACGTAGGCATGATGAGCGTAGGCTGCCATACCTTTGATACCGTAAACCAGCAATTCCTTAAGGGAACGAATATCCTCATCTTCAATCCGGAGTATTCCGAAATTGTCACCGGCCATCAGTGGTTCTCTTGATACAGTTGCTTCTCCCGGAGCATTCTCAACAGTTACCTTACCTGAAAGCTTTGACAGGAGTTTCTTAATTCCTTTTTCAGACAATTCGTCCCGCAGCCCATCCCTTACTGCAACTGCTTCAGCGATTTTATTCTCGAAGTAGTCGGCCTCAAAGTTTACGTTAGTAACTGTAGCAAACAAACCTTCAAGAAGCAATTTGTCTGTTTCTGGTTTGGCGAATCCTTCTTCCCTTGCTTTCGAATTGTAGAAGGCAACACCTTTCAGGGCATAGATCAGCTTGTCCTGCAAATCTGCGACTTCCCCGGACTTTCCACAGGCACCACCGGTTGTACAACCTGTGCCTTTAGCAGCTTCTTCACATTGATAACAAAACATATTTTTCCTCCTAAGATGGTATCTTATTGATATTTGGTATTATTAGGATACTAGCTTATATACCATGAGGTTTCTAATAAGATACTATGAAGAATTGCACAATATACAATACAATGGATATTATCGGGAAAAGATGGACACTTTGTATCCTCCTTGAACTCTACAAGGGAGATAACAACGAAAAGCAATTCAATGAGCTTAAAGGAATGCTTGAGGGAATTACCCCAAAAATGCTTTCTACAAGGCTTAAGGAACTGGAAGAGCAGGGAATAGTAAACAAAAGCGTTGACAGTACCACCTTGCCGGCCAGATCATTTTACTCCCTTACTGAAAGCGGCATGGATTTTATTCGCATCATCCAGGATATAAAGCAATGGGCATTGGCATGGCAAATTGACAACCCCGAATGTGGAATGACCGAATGCAAGTATTGTGGCATTATTTCTAAATAAGTAAATAAAATATAATGTACAAGATCAGTTTATTAGAACCGCACACATCTGATTAATTAATCTCTTTTGGAGCGCATCATGGTAGAGTGATTGTTTACAGTGTTTTCGGAGGGAGTAAATTCCACTAAAATAATTGCTTTTAGCCCAAAATCATACGATATCAAATTCAGAAGGTTCAATAGATTTTACCGCACTAAAACCGGTTGTCTTCTTGAATGTCATTCTATGAACAAAATTGTTCATAGAATCCGATGGATCAAGCATTTCAAAATTTAGTCGTTCCAATGTTTTTCGTGGAATTGCGACACTAGAAATGGTTTTTTCTTCCACATGGCCACTTTGACTGTTCAAAAGATTTCCCAGACAATTTACTATGACCATTTCGAGGGGGAGTAAAGCAAAAATCTCTCTTGCAACACGCAATGTGCAGCTGCAAATGTAGTCTTGATATAACCCATAAAATTTTCCTTTCGGCATCTTCTTTACTGAAAGTTTTCCACTTTTTAATTGGCTTTTAACTTCCGAAGGTACTACATCTTCATCGTTCACATGTAAAGTTACTTCAAGTAAGGAATCGCTTATAACTTTAAATTCGAGTGATGAGCCAAGTTCACTAATATCACTAAAAGGATCTGTCTGCTTGATAGCATCCAAATAGGCTTCTTTGTCACCTAAAAGTATTCTATTAGAAAGTTCATGAATTGCAATCCAGTCTGCATAATTTTTTTCATATACTTGCAAACTCTCTTGATATTCCAACTCATCTGTTCGCCTTGCTTCTTCAATATTCTGCTCTAGTGTACCACGCTTAGACTCTAAGCGTTTAGACCCTACACTCTTCAACATCTTGTCAAAAAATCCAGGCTTAAACCCGTCCAATTCCGATTTAGCTAATTCTTCGTTTGTATGAGACTTTTCAGGGCTAGAAGGCGGTTGAGAAGATTGGATCGCACTCCAATCCCAAACATCACTGCATTCTTTATGAACAGAAAGTAATAGATCAATATAATTCTCGTATACGTTGACTTCATAGGCTACCCGTTCTATTTCCTGCATTTTCTCAAACTGTTTCCGCTGCCTATCTAGCTCACGTTGTCGCCTCTGAGCTTCACGCTCATAACTCCTATGTGCTGCATTTATTGAACGTACAGTCCCTTTCCACCCCATTTTATACCCTCCAACTGATCTTTTTTCGTTACCAGATTATTCTGCTTTTCTAACCCCAATCGCATGACTTCAGAAAATACTTATATACACATGATTTTCCTTTTAATAGATGTTGCCATTAATTTGACTTAAGAATTGTCGTCGAGATTTCAGGGTTTTGAAGATAGTTAAGAAATAATTAGCCCTTTTGCATAACAACTGCCCTACTATAGAAGATGCGAGGGTACTCTATTGGAGTAAAACCGGATTTAGTAGCATTACCTACAGTATTCTGAAAGGTTTTCTTCGTCACATGGATTTTGTATAGCGACGAAACCAATTATCCAGACTACCGGATTTTTCTACCGGGCAAACCCTGTTACCATCAGTCATCAAAATCACCTTAAGAAAGAATTGAGTCTAGATTTATTACCATTTGTAGGGTTATCTCAAGAATTATTTCCTCTCAAAAGATGACCCTGAGCAGGGATTCAAATTTGTATCACTAAACCGGAAAAGACTTCTGACTACTCAAAATAAAAATGAAAAAGGATTGGTTCATCAATCCTTTCTTCTCAAAAGCAGAGTCAATAGAAGCATTACTCCGGAAGTAAGCAAAATGCTGAATCCGGGAGTGGCCTCTGTAGGTGTAGCCTCTGCTTCAGGAACATCAGCCGGGTCTTCTGTTGTTGATGAAGCTGGACGCTGATCCCCAACTATCATCGGATCTCCGCTATAGCCAAGAGTTACAAAGTCCATTCCTCCTTCAAGGTGACAATCATCACATTGAAGTGCCTGTGAAGCGGGAGCAACTTCATGGTTTATGCTCTCATAAAGAGCAGTTTCAACAAATTCATATTCTCCGCTGTAGGGCATCCCTACATAATCCATGCCTGCTTCTGCAGCTTTGTTCCAGTCATAGGTTGCCCAGTAGGACTTCTCGCCTCCAAACAGATCTGGGATTATCAGGTAGTTGTACTGCGCATCACTGATCTGCTTAGCAACATGGATCTTGAAAGGATATATTTTTGAATCTGAATCTTCCCTGCTCCCAAGTGGTTCTTTGATTACGTCAACTTCATCAGGATCAAGTTCATCCCCAAGCCTATAGAGATCGAAACTTCCATTGAACCAGGCATAATCAGGCCTTACATCCATTGCCCAGACAAACTCACCTTTCTTTTTATCATATGTTGCTTTGCCGTATTCGTCAACTGGGATAGAATCTATGTCCTGACCAGCTTTTGACCAGTCCCAGAACATTTTTGTAGGGATCTCCCGTGCATAGGTTGGAATATGGCACGTCTGGCATGCAATTGAGTCAGAATGCGCATCAAGACGTTCTTTGTATTCACCAGCATGTGGTGTTTCAGTGTGGCAATCAGAGCATTCCACACGACATTCTGAACCCGGAGTACCTGCAAATCTTCCTGCAACGTTATGAGCAGTGGTTTCATGGCAGTTCTGGCAGCTAAAATCCAGACCACCCATATGTACATCCAGATCTGCAGAGGGTTCCAGAAGAGCCGAAGACATATCACCGTGCTTCACATTATCGCCACCGCCGCCAAAGAAGTGGCAGTTCCCACCGCACGTTTCCCTGCTGGGACTTCCGACACTCTGTGCAACAGCAACAAGATCCACGGACGGATCAACTGCTCCCGCACCTGTGGGAATCTTCGTGTAAGTCCCCGTAGTCTCATGGCATACAAGACAATCAAGGTTGGAAGCATTGGTAAAATCAAAGGTGTCATCCTCCCAACCATATCCTGCATGGCAGGATGTGCAACGTGGCTCATTGGAAGCAACAGCCACACAGAAGTTGTTAATTACAGTTCGTTTCCCGAGATCATAGAGATGTTCTTCCTCACATCCACATGCTGCACAGCTTGTCCACAGCCAGTGAGTGGAATTTAAGAGATCATTCGCTTGATTCACATGACACTCGATACATTCTTCAGTCACTTCCGGACCACTGTCATAAGGCCCCTCAAGAAAACTGTGAGTCATCGTTGCCGATGAAGCGGGAAAAACAGCCACTATGAGTAAAATCAAAAAGATTCCAGTAGCTAAGCATATTTTCATACAAGTCACCTGTTCCCAAACATTCGTTAATAAAAGTGGAAGATAATAGTATACAAGGAGTTTGTAGTACGGCAGGGAAAAATCCGTAACGGCGTTAACCGCAATCGAAAAACGACAAAATATAAAAAAAGAAGGAAGATAGAATTTGACATTTTCTTTTTGAAAAAAGAATTGAATACAAACGGGATAAAGGGAATTTCAGTGTCATCCACACAAAATTAAATCCGTAATAAGATTAAAAAGAAGAAGTAAAGGGGTTTTACCCCCTGATTTTAAGCCCTGGGTGGGATTCGAACCCACGACCTCGTCCTTACCAAGGACGCGCGATACCTCTATGCCACCAGGGCGTATGGTGGTTATTGCGACCCCAAAATAGGGAATATCAGATAATAAGTTTTCGGTCGTATTACAGGTTCCAGCGGCTGTCTACAGGGAAGCTTTCCTTTATCCACATAAGAGTCGCATTCTGGTACACAATCCGATAAGTACGCGAAAGAACCTTGTCACAGCCGAACAGTTCCTGACCATCCTCGAGCTGTATGGTCTCAAAATCCCTACGAGTCTCCATGCCATAGTTCCTCAGGATTTTACCAATGGGGATATCAGCACGCATCAGATCCTGCTTTACTTTTTCAGGCATCCTATCCAACGGAGACAGAGACAACGCATGTACATAAGGAGTACCACCGGCTACAAGCGTGACTGTACGATGGTTTACAGACACACCTTCATCTTCACCCAACAATTTAGCCATTTCAGCATCTGCTTCCACAAGATGCTGATCTTCAGTAACCACTGAAACCTCACTGCGGGCCATGATTTCAAGCAGGAATGTAACAGAGCCATCGGTACCGGCACAAACCCTCAAACATGTAGGAATCTCAAAGCCCTTAAGAGCTTCAAGAAAATCACGGTTCACAAATGTCAAAATTGATCAATACTTATTTTGAGACTGCTTTCTTTGCCTGCTTAAGACGCTCTTTAGCAGTGTAACCGGTTGCCTTGAACAGGAAATCCCTGAAGTGCTTGTTGGTATCAAGGATTGCGTCATCATCAAGTCCTTCAGTGTTAGAAACTGTATCCACAACAAGGAGCTTGCCATTCATCCAGACAGATAATTCGGACATCGCACCATAAGAAGTTGTCAATTTATCTCCATCACGAACAATCTCGGAAGGGAAGCTAGCCTGAAGTTCTTCATAAATCCTCTCAATATCAGGGGAATTGCCACGTTTTAATTTATACTCCTGCATGATTACCGATCTTACATGATATTTTGAATCAATAAATGTTCCGGTTAGCATAAATGTATGTAAAATGAGTTTTCTTACATGTAGCTGCACAGGAGAACTTTTTTTGGACATTTATGCAAAGTATATGTTCACATAACCCCTTTTTGACGACAAGGTATAAATAGCGAAAATACAATATAATTATTTAGTGAGCAAGGATTAAAAGCAGCTTTCATACCACCACCACCACGATTCTACTTTTACAAACTTGCTCATTCTTCTTTTCATGTCAATTATCGCACTGAATCGATTTTTTGCCCTTTTCACCGATAACAATAATTTTTGGTGCTGCCTGACATGCAATCTTAGCCAACTCCTCCATCTCATCCCACGAAGGAACCGGACCTGAAAAATCCTTAAAAGATAGATCAAAATCAGGATTACTCAAGAACTGGTACAGAAGAACTTCAGAGGAGCCCTCCAATACAGGCAGGATTTTGTCAAAATTGTCCCCTGTAACATAACCGGGAATTACACGAATCCAGATCCGAAGCCACTTTCTCTTTGCCAGTTCAAGAGACTTGGAAAGATTTGCAACATATTTTTCCACCCGTTCCTCTGACATTCCAGTCAACTCCATTAACGAAGCAATGTTATCCATCGGCGCCTTCAATTCCAGAACAAAGCCCTTCACATACGGCATTGCACGCTCCAGAACATCTGGCTTCATCCCATCCGATTTCAACACGATTTCAACGCCGAGGGTGCTCAGTTCTTCTATTAGAGAAAGTAGGTCTTTCTGGATGGTGGGTTCTGCACCTCCAAGGAAAACCTTTTGGGCACCGGACTCCCGGACATAGTCCAGAATATCATCAATCGAGTACTCTTCAAAGGGCTGGGTTATGTGTACACAGTATGGACATTTAAGGTTGCAACCAAAAAACTCCAGCTTGACTTCACCATTATTTTCAGATAATCCGATTAAACGCATTGTTTTACCCCTTGTTAAAAAAGATCAAAACCAATTAGACTAAACAAAACATTGTGCTGAACACAGATATAACCAGAGGATAAGCTATAAAAGCAGAAAAGGCAAATGTAGGGCAATCACGTCAACAATGGTGTAATCGCAATGTTAAAAAAGCTTACTCTGGAAGACCTCAAAAAAAGTAAAGATAAACAACAGGCAACCGAAGAAGGAGATAGCCTGGAAGGACTTTACGATCTCATAATCCCACCGGGAACACCATCATACATCATTTATGACATAGTCGAGGAATTCGATCTCGAACCCCTTGAACGCACAATTAATGTGAACATTGTGGAATGTGATGAAAGAGAAGTACTTGTACTCAGAGGAGAACTTGAAGCCGTTCAGGAAGCGGAAAAATACTTACATCAGGAACTTGGTGCATACGTGAATTCCGATTAATGTGATTTAATACCTGTAATAATATCCTTCTCAAAATCGAATACGCAGGCTTTTTTTCCCTCGTGTTCGATTTCAAGCTGTCGGGATGACGTGATTACTCCGACTTCGGCAGCGGTAATTCCCACATCTTCGAAGGCTTTGATGCATTCATCTTTTTTATCCTGTTTTACTGTCACTACATAACCCGTAGCAGGATATACTTTCAGCCATTGTGTCAGTGGCAGGGACTCAGGACAGGGGATTTTACTTATGTCAACCGTTGCGCCGACACCGCTGGTTTCACACAACATCCCGAGAGTACCAAGGGTTCCGGGGTTACTGATATCTTTTCCTGAAGTCACAAGTCCTGCTTCCCCGATATCCTTCATTATAAGGAAACGTGCCTTTACGGTTTCCGAATCCTTAAAGGAAGTCGTATCCCAGCTGTAAGGAGAGTTTTCCCCTACCTTGCCGTCAAGATCATAAGCTACAATAACCACATCTCCAGCTGATGCAGAATCACTTCGAATAAGGGAATCCTTGCGGGCAATTCCAATTATTGCAACTGCTAACGAATTGTATGGAGTATCCGGGTGCATGTGCCCCCCAACCATGGGAACACCAAATTTACGAATTCCTGCACGCATACCTTCAAGCATACCTTTTGAAACTCCTTCGTCACTTGAAGACATGACATTTACCATCGCAAGAGGTCTACCCCCCATTGCTGAAATATCATTTACATTAACAACAACAGAAGTATAGCCCGTCCACCAGGGACTTGCATCAACTATCCGTCCCCATATACCATCTGCTGCAAAAAGAATAACCTCGTCACCACCAATGTCGATTACCGCAGCGTCATCGCCCATATCCACGATCGTATCGGAATATTCAGACAGGACGTCCTCAAACATCCGGGCAATATCTGAAATAGGTTTCTTACGGACAACACCTTCAAAATTGCAAAGTTCATTGGCCAGTTTTTCAAGGTCCAAAGACAGCACCCACCAGCTTATTTTTCAGAGTCATTTTCCTCATGTTTGAGACTTTCAACTTTGATGAGGTTCCGCCTTTCCTCACTCATCTGGGACAAATCCTTGCCAATAAGGCCATAAGCATCGGAGCGACATTGCCTGCAATGGCGCATCTGCTGAACATAGGGTTCACAGGCATTCTGAACTGCTTTCCTTTCCTTCTCCGTAGGAGCAGTCAGGTCTGCAAATTTAGCCTGTGTAATGAGAGGCATGACATTCATGATGTATACACCCATCTCATTGAGTTTTTTAGCCACATCCACGATATGATCATCGTTAATGCCCGGAATCATAACAGTATTGATTTTAACAACAAGACCTGCATCCACGGCTTTTTTGATTCCCTCAAGCTGGTTTTTAAGAAGAATAGAAGCCGCTTCAATTCCCCTGTACACCTTGCCCTGATAGCTAACATGACCAATAATATGTGCACCTATTTCGGGATCGATTGTATTCATGGTGACTGTCAGTGTTTCTACACCAACTCTAAGAATATCCTCCATCCTTTCCGGAAGTGCAAGACCATTTGTGCTGAGACATAGTGTGATATCAGGGAACTCGTTTTTGATTAATTCAAGAGTCTCAAAGGTTTCATCGTTTGCAAGAGGATCTCCCGGACCTGCCACTGCGACTACTTTAATAAACGGATAATCCTTAAGAACCTGCCTTGTTTTTTCAAGAGCCTGTTGTGGGGAGAGTACCTCACTGGTTACCCCAGGCCTGCTTTCGTTCACGCAGTCAAATTTGCGTTCACAGTAGTTACACTGGATATTACATTTTGGAGCCACAGGCAAGTGAATCCTGCCGTATTTGTGCTGGGCACTTTTATCATAACATGGATGTTGAGAAATTTTCCGATGAATGTCATCAGCAAATTTATCCTCTTCACATTCTTCCAGCCCTTTAGCGCTTTCTTCAGGCAAAATAATCCTCCGAGTATTGGGACTTGAATTATTGGGACAGTTATAGATATAGGTTTTGGAGTGCTTCAGTCAAAGTCACTAATCTGACACCACTTGCCTTCCCCTTCCCACACCTTCACAGAAACCGGATATCCCAATGCTTCTGACAAACGGGCATGGATGGCCTCACACATATTTTCAGCGCTCGGGAATTCAAGAATATCATTTAGCAATCGGTGATCGAATTCCTTCAGGACTTCACGCACAGTTGTTTTAATTTCATAGAAATCCATGACCATACCGGTTTCCTTCTTTTCACCTTCAATCACAATTTCAGTCTTGTACGTGTGCCCATGCACTATCCCACAAGTCTCATGTCCCGGGAGATAGTGTGCACTGTCAATGTATTCAACGATTCCGAGTTTCATCTTAGTATTTGCATTTGTCATCATAAGCACCCCCACATCTTGTGAGTCTGGGGAATTATACGAGTATCAACCATATCCAGCAAGCTATGCTGGCAATCCAGCAAAAAGGATGGACTGGCGGCCATTTGCTCCTGAGTTACAGGTTGGAGTATTACGCAGCTAACAAAGCCATGAATTTCTTCAATAATTGAAATCAAGTCATCTACAGACGTTTTTGAAGTAACAACAACTTTGCAGAAGCAATCCCGAGAATCCGTATTTCGAAGATTGCGGAAGCATTCAATTGTGTTCTTTAAATGTGAATCAAATTCATCCCCGGGGAGGCCGGGATCAAGTTTTACATCACCGGAAACATAGCGAACTCTATCTTTTACTTTTCTAGCCATATCCGGCAGCGTCATATTACTTTCAAGGTAAAGCGGAACTTCAGTTGAAAGAGAGGAGATGAAATCAGCATGAAGGAGAGGTTCTCCACCTGTAAGGGATACTGAATGGATTTTATCATAAGATTCTATTAGTTGATCTACACGTGCAGGATCCATTGGATTATTTACATCCGAGAATGAAGCCACCTGACCGGGAGTTTCGTACTTGCAAACGGCAGGAGGTGTGACTGGAGTATCACAATAGTTGCAATTAAGATTGCAGCCTGAAAACCTCACAAACGCCTGCCGAACCCCTACATAGGGACCTTCACCCTGCACGGCACAGAAAACTTCAATCAGGGATGCTTCCTGAATCAAAATACCCCCAATTGCCTGGATTTTCTTAAGTCAGCTTCAATATCTTCCATTTCAAAAGCATACTTTTCAGAAACAATATCCAACAGGTTTATGGCCCGTTCTTCACTCATGCCAGCTTCTTTTAGATTGCCGTAGAAATCATGAGTTACATTTACACCGAAATGAATTTTCTGGGAAATAGCAGACGTACTTGCTATTGAAATCGACAGTTTTTTCCCGTTTACGAAAAGATCATCGCCATCCCGCCCTACTTCAATGCCTTCGTCCGCTAGCACTGAAGCAAAAATAGTGGTAAACAGGCGCTGTCTGGCATAAACGAGCTTGAGATCAGTGGAATCAAAGTGTTCCACGATGAAATGAAGCATATCAGGAGATTCAATTGATTCATTCTGCCTTAGATCTTCCAGATCAATCATATGATCAGGAACAACATCACATGCACCCCTGAAAGCAACTATGGAATCGGATTGGATTCCAAAGGCGGAATAAGCCCAGAGTGATGAAATCTGGCTACCGTCATAATCGATTTTCTCATCCATTATATAAGCTTCTATCATTTTGTACCCTCCGTTTCAACAAATAATGGATCGGTTACACCGATTTTTTCAAAAGCAAGAGAACGTCTTTTACAGCTTTCACAAACTCCGCAGGGAACAGGACCCGAATCGTAGCAACTCCAGCTCCACCTGAGAGGAGTATCGTTTTCAATAGATAATTTCACGATAGATTCTTTGTCCAGCCCCAACAAAGGAGCATAAACATTCACATCCTTAAGAGTTGAGTAAGTGAAAAAAGTGTTGGCAGCATCCACAAATTCCGGCGAGTTATCCGGGAAAGTTGCTGCCTCCTCGCCGTTAAAACCTGTGATTATAAATTCACAATCCATGCTTTCCGCAAAGCACGCAGCGATATTGAGCACCAAACCATTGCGATTCGGAACCCATACTGCTGACGCAGTATTTGTCGCAACCTCAGAGAAAAGATCCTCATCACTGGGTTTTGGTAATGATTCATCCATGTTCACAAGAGACGTATTAGTTATATCTGCCAGCCAATCAAGTTTAATGATTTTATGAGGGATACCGTAATAATCACATATTTTTTTGGAAAAAGAAGTTTCAATCACAGCAGACCGCTGGCCGTAGTCAAAGGTAAGTGCAATATCAATATCCATTTTTTTCTTTGACAATACAAGAGCGGCGACTGAATCCAGACCACTGCTCAAAAGACATATCCCTGACAAAATGAATCCTCCGATATTCCCCCAGTATTCTTCAGAGGTTATTTATAAGTATCGCAGCACAAAGCAACAAATAGGAAAATTAAGATAGGTAATATGAGGGACATGGCACAAATTTCAAATAAGGAAGCACTCGCATTCAGACTTCAGAAAATGTACTGGATGGAAGCGGAAATGGAGCAACTTGGACTATGGGAAGCACGAATTGAGTTGATGGGAGAGGATGCGGAAGCAATTGAACTCCTTTCAGCCGATTCAGAGAGACATCACGTGATTCTTGAAAAATGGCTTCAGAAAGCAAATATTGAAATTCCTACAAGCAAACCTGCAGGTCTGCCAAGCAAAAATTTTGATTTTGATGGAATGGACAGCCCTGAGATGTTCCGGAACATCATGAAATATGAAATTCTGGCAAGAGACACTTATATTGAAGTCAGAAAATCAAGGGAAGCGATCAAAGATCTCTTTATTGAAGAGAGTGTTCAGTCAGAATTTATTGAAGACATGGGAACACTGGCTAAAGAAGAAGAGCAGCATCGCAGGATATGTGAAGAAAGAATTGGCGGATTTAGGAAAATAACGGGAAGGAGCCTTTGATTCCCGTTATTTTGTCATCATTTTAAATTTCTTCTGCTGATGAAGAACAACATTCCCACAATCATTATTGGAATGGCAATTGTCGGGAATTCCGGAATTTCTTCATCCGGCGTCACATATATTGTGCCAATGTAGCTGTGACTTCCATTGGCATTGCTTGCAATCAGGTTTACTTCATGTGGCCCGAACGCATTGAATGTCCATACAGGGGAACTGGAATTAGAGTCTTCAACATTGTCGCCATCAAAGTCCCATGAAATGATGGTAGCATTGCTGGAATTATCCCAGAACTGAACGGAAAGGGGAGCAAGACCGCCGGTTACATTGGAAGTGAAGTGAGCCATCGGAAGAATCGGATCTTCCTCCTCAGGCCCTTCGACTTCAGTAACGTTGATGTAAGCAGCATAAACATCGGTGCCATTTCCATTGCTGGCAGTGAGGTTTACACTATGATTGCCGACCCCAAAGACCCAGAACGGAGAAGAGGTATTGGAATCTTCAACGTGATCACCATCAAAATCCCAGGAAATACTGGAAGCATTGCTGGAATTATCCCAGAACTGTACTGCAAGAGGAGCAAATCCACTGCTAACATTTGACTTGAAGTAAGCTACCGGAAGAATTGGATTCTCCTTCTCAGGTTCTTCAGCTTCTGTAACGTTGATGTAAGCAGCATAAACATCAGTGCCATTTCCATTGCTTGCAGTGAGGTTTACACTATGGTTGCCGACCCCAAATACCCAGAACGGAGAAGAGGTATTGGAATCTTCAACGTTGTCACCATCAAAATCCCAGGAAATGCCGGTAGTGTTGCTTGAATTATCCCAGAACTGAACGGAAAGGGGAGCAAGACCGCCGGTTGTATTGGAAGTGAAGTGAGCTATCGGAAGAATCGGATCTTCTTCGACAATCAATATCTTTCCACCGCCACCATCACCCGGACTTACACGAATTTTAAAACCATCGTCAAAGGTAGACGTATTCCATTCCTGAGGACCCTCCACCTGAGCTGGTTTAAACGCATCATTGCCGGAACTTGTGCCAACCGGCGCAGGATCATCTCCAAATGAAACTAATCCTGCAAAAAGAAATCCGAACAGCATAAACATTAGCATGAGAAATATAGCAGCTTTCATATCGCACCACCAAGCACGTCACATCTGATTTAAGCAGCTTTCATACCGTACCACCACAGTACGCCACACCTAGATTTATGCAGCATTCATATCGTACCACCACAGCACACGCCACATCTAGATTTAAGCAGCTTTCATATCGTGCCACCAAGCACGTTATGTACAAATTAAAATATAGCGTATTAGTATATAACTATTTCTATAGAACTATATAGTATTATAATCATTATGATGACTTTAATTTGACTGGAAAAATAAAAAAATATGAATTTAAGCCATCTATTCCAACCATAACGTAAAAATCGAAATATATCCAAAGCATACCACAAAGGCAAACTTGTGGCATGAATTGGATATTAATATCAGATCAGTCTTGCCTTCTCCTGAAAACAAAGAGAAGCGAAATTACTACCAGCATTGGGATTGCAACGGTCGGGAATTCGGGAATCTCTTCATTTACTCCCGTATAATGGCTTAGATCTTCATCTGAAACAACAGTATCCTCATAGCTGGCCGTCACATTTCCAAGATTCTCATAGGGGCCTGCAATCGCAAGTCCAGATGCTTCATAAACCCAGGATTCTCCGGGTTCAAGAACATTGTCACCATCATCTCCGGCAACTGGATTACTGTTAACAGACACCTTGTTATCAGTCACAACAACATTTGTGAGATTCACATTGCCGGCATTTGTTACAACATACTTCCATGTGACCTGTGTTCCAATCATGATACTGGGCCCGGGAGCCGCATCTGCATCATTGTTGTTAGTGAATTTTTCCAGATCTACCAATGGTCTTGGATCGTTGCCGTCAATACCGTAATAATAGCTGGAGTCACTATCGGAAATCGGTTGACTATCGTGAGAAGTCTCAGCAGTGACAGTGTTAGAATACAGGCCTTTTACAGAAATATTCTGGGCTGAAAGGCTGCTGTTGGATTTGCCGATACCAAGTTCTTCAATCGTGCCAATGTATCCCTCTTTATCATCTGTTACAATGACATCATAGAGGACAGCACCTCCAGTGTTAGTGACGGTATAGTTCCAGATAACAGTAGAACCTACCAGAATATCAGGCGCAAATGCAGGATTGACAACTTTCAGGCCATTTGTGCGCTTCTCAATATCAAGTGAAGCATCCTTAGTGTGGCCGAAGTAGTAACTTGAATCGGTATCAACAACCGGTTGGCTGTTATGTGTAGTCCTGGCAGTTGCAACATTTGAATACAGACCTAGAACGGAAACGTTACGGGCAAAGAGACTGCTGTTGGTTTCACCTATGCCAAGTTCAGCAATCGTACCAATATAGCCTTCTTGGCTGTCATTTACTACGATGTTGTAAAGGACAGCATTACCCGTGTTGGTAACTGTATAATTCCAGGTCACATTATTGCCCACCGGAACCAGTGGAGCAAAAGCAGGATCATTGACATCCTGCCCGTTAGTAAGTACTTCGAGATCAATTGATGCACTTGCAGCGTAACCGAGGTAGTGACTCAGATCATAATCAGTAACATTTGGACCGAATTCAGGTTCTGCAGTTACAGTTGCGTTGTTCTCATACTCACCAAGAACAGAAACGTTACGGGCAAAGAGACTGGTGTTGGATTCCCCGAGACCAAGTTCAGCAATGGTACCGATGTAACCTTCCTTGTCATCAACAACCTCAATGTTGTAAAGGACGGTATTACCGGTGTTACGAACAGTATAATTCCAGTAAACATCGTCACCAACCGGTATGAATGGAACCATAGTTGGATCACCACTATAGTCTGCATCATAGCCATTGGTGTATTTCTCAATGTCAACTGAAGCACGTTCATAGTAACCGAAATAGTGACTCAGATCATAATCAGTAACATTTGGACCGAATTCAGGTTCGGCAGTTACAGTTGCGTTGTTCTCATACTCACCAAGAACAGAAACGTTACGGGCAAAGAGACTGGTGTTGGATTCTCCGAGACCAAGTTCAGCAATGGTACCGATGTAACCTTCCTTGTCATCTACAACCTCAATGTTGTAAAGGACGGTATTACCGGTGTTACGAACGGTATAATTCCAGTAAACATCGTCACCAACCGGTATGAATGGAACCATAGTTGGATCACCACTATAGTCTGCATCATAGCCATTGGTGTATTTCTCAATGTCAACTGAAGCACGTTCATAATAGCCAAAGTAATGACTCAGATCGTAATCGGTGACATTTGGACCGAATTCAGGTTCGGCAGTGACAGTTGCATTGTTCTCATATTCACCAAGAACAGAAACGTTACGGGCAAAGAGACTGGTGTTGGATTCTCCGAGACCAAGTTCAGCAATGGTACCGATGTAACCTTCCTTGTCATCTACAACCTCAATGTTGTAAAGGACGGTATTACCAGTGTTACGAACGGTATAATTCCAGTAAACATCGTCACCAACCGGTATGAATGGAACCATGGTTGGATCACCACTATAGTCTGCGTCATAGCCATTGGTGTATTTCTCAATGTCAACTGAAGCACGTTCATAGTAACCGAAATAGTGACTTGGATCGGTATCATTCACAGGTTGACCGTCATAAGTAGTATTGGCTGTAGCAAGGTTGGAATACCAACCCTTTACTGAAACATTCTGAGCGGAGAGACTGTTATTGGATTCACCAACACCAAGTTCAGCAATGGTACCGATGTAACCTTCCTTGTCATCAGTTACAATAATGTCAGTCAATGGGATATTACCCTCGTTATAAACAGTATAATTCCACGTGACCGCATTGCCTACCGGTATGCTGGGAGCAAACGTGATGTCGTCCAGATCAGCATCATAACCATTGGTATATTTCTCCAAACGCAATGAGGCGTATTCAGCAACACCCAAATAGTGGCTTGAATCGCTATCTTTCAGAGTAGCAGATCCGTACATGGCACTTACATTTCCAAGGTTTGAATACTGGCCTTCCACTGAAACATTGGTTTCATTAAAGATGTAAGACTGTCCGGCATGCAGGAATGGAATAGACCCTATATAGCCTTCCTTGTCATCGGTTACCTGAATATTAATTAAAGCCACGTTTCCCGTATTTGTTACATTGTATTTCCAGACAACCGGGAAACCTACAGGAATACTTGGACCTGTACCTGTATCCGCATCAATATCGTTAGTTGTTTTCTCAATCTTGATAGCCGGATTTGGAACAGGATTGGTGCTGCCCAGGTAGTGACTTGGATCGTTATCAAGCACCCTCAATGGCCCAAGAATTGAACTGGAATCATAAATTCCACTGACATAGCCCGTATTTGAATACTGACCTTCTTCCGAAGTACCTGATTTATCCACTGTTTGTGACTGACCCGGGTGAAGGAAAGGAATAGTATCAACATAACCTTCTTGATCGTCGCCAACTTCCACGGCAAACAATGTCACATTACCTGTGTTCGTGACATTGTACTCCCAGACAACCAGAGAGCCCACTGGAACTACCGGACCGGCTCCTGTATCTGCATCAAATCCATTGGTAGTCTTTTCAATTCTAATCGATGGATCCATGTCGGGATTCGGACCGCCGAAGTAGTGACTTGGATCATTATCAAGTACCCTCAGAGGCCCAAGAATTGGACTGGAATCATAAATTCCACTGACATAACCCGTATTGGAATATTGACCTGCTTCTGAAACACTCCTTTTCTGGAGTGTTTTTGATTGTCCCGGATGAAGATACCGAATGGTTCCGATATATCCTTCTTCATTATCTCCAACTTCTACAGCAAAGAGTGTTACGTTTCCTGTATTCTTGACCTTATATTCCCAAACAACATTTGAACCCACGGAGATTGTTGGTCCAGGAGCCACATCTGCATCCTGGCCATTGGTATATTTCTCAATCACTATGGAAGGATCAGCATTTGGTTCCTCAGTACCGTAGTAGTGGCTTGGGTCTGTATCACCTACATATCCACGATAGTAACGGGCATAAGCACGACCAACATTGGAATACTGGCCTTCTTCGGCTTCACCAATCTTATCCAGTGTACGGGATTGACCTGGATACAAATACCGAATGGTTCCGATATACCTCTCCCTGCTGTCATAAACCCTGATGTAACGAAGCATCACATCACCGGTATTGGTGACTTTGTATTCCCAGACAACATCACTGCCAACCTGGATTTTCGGACCTGTACCTGTATCAGCATCATAACCATTAGTGGTCTTCTCAATATGGATAGATGGGTTGGCATCCCTTTCAACGCCGAGATAGTGGCTTGGGTCTGTATCACCTACGTATCCACGATAGTAACGGGCATAAGCGCGACCAACATTGGAATACTGGCCTTCTTCAGCTTCACCAATCTTATCCAGTGTACGGGATTGACCTGGATACAGATACCGAATGGTTCCGATATATCTCTCCCTGCTGTCATAAACCCTGATATAGCGAAGCATCACATCACCGGTATTGGTGACTTTGTATTCCCAGACAACATCACTACCAACCTGGATTTTCGGACCTGTACCTGTATCAGCATCATAACCATTAGTGGTCTTCTCAATATGGATAGACGGATTGGCATCCCTTTCAACGCCGAGATAGTGGCTTGGGTCTGTATCACCTACGTATCCACGATAGTAACGGGCATACGCTCGACCAACGTTGGAATACTGACCTTCTTCGGCCTCACCAATCTTATCCAGTGTACGGGATTGCCCCGGATGCAAGTAGCTGATATAGCCAATATAGCCTTCGTCACTATCACGAACTCTGATTCCGCGAAGGGTTACGTCACCGGTATTGGTGACTGTGTATTCCCAGACAACATCGCTCCCAACCTGGATTTTCGGACCTGTGCCCCTGTCGGCATCATAACCATTAGTGGTCTTCTCAAGATGGAGAGATGGGTTGGAGTCGACTTCTGTACCGTAATAGTGACTTGGGTCTGTATCACCCACGTATCCACGATAGTAACGGGCATACGCTCGACCAACATTGGAATACTGACCTTCTTCGGCCTCACCAATCTTATCCAGTGTACGGGATTGCCCCGGATGCAAGTAGCTGATATAGCCAATATAGCCTTCGTCACTATCACGAACTCTGATTCCGCGAAGAGTTACATCACCGGTATTGGTGACTGTGTATTCCCAGACAACATCACTACCAACCTGAATTTTCGGACCTGTGCCCCTGTCGGCATCATAACCGTTGGTAGTCTTCTCAATATGAAGCGCAGGATCAGCATCAAGATCAACACCAATGTAGTGACTCTGATCACTGTCACTTACACGACTGCCACGATAATATGTGTAGGCAGTTCCTTCATTGGAGTACCGACCTTCTTCAGCCTCACCAATCTTATCAAGAGTTCGGGACTGACCAGGATAAAGGTGCCTTATAGTGCCTATATAGCCCTCCTCGTCGTCAGATACCCGGATGTTAAACAAAGTCACATCACCGGTATTGGTGACTGTGTATTCCCAGACAACGTCACTGCCAATCTGGATTCTCGGACCTGTGCCCCTGTCAGCATCATAGCCATTGGTAGTTTTTTCAATACTGACAGAAGGATCTACATCCGGCCTGGGCCCTCCAAGATAATGGCTTGGATCACTGTCATTAACAATTGCAGACCCATACCTTGCACTTACATTACCAAGATTAGAGTACTGTCCTTCTTTGGAAACAATATCGTATTCATAAAGGGTCTTTGACTGGCCCGGAGCAAGGAATGGAAGATTGCCGACAAAACCTTCCTTGTCATCATTTACCTGTACATCAAAGAGAACTACATTACCGGTGTTTGTGATTGTATACTCCCAGACAACCCAACTGCCAACAGGAATAGTGGGGCCACTGCCTGCATCAGCATCATAGCCATTGGTGTGTTTTTCAATATTAACGGAAGGATCGGCATCCGGATCTGTTTCACCAAGATAATGTCCGGGATCTTCATCACTTACGATTGTATTGCCATACTCCGCAGTGACATTACCAATATTCGAATACTGGCCGGCCTCTGATACGCCAGTGGTATTCAGGGTAACAAAATCATCAACCCCAAGATATGGAATAACCCCGATAAAACCTTCTTTGTCATCGGTTACATTGACGTTGAACAGGGGAACATTACCGGTGTTTGTAACATTGTATTCCCAGGTAACGGTTGTACCTACCGGGATACTGGGCCCTGGTGCATTGTCTGCATCTATTCCAACAGTCAGTTTTGTAATATTAACGGAAGGATCGGCATCCGGATCTGTTTCACCATAATAATTACTTGGATCTTCATCAGACACTGTTTCATCAGCATAGCGGGCCGTAACATTCCCAAGATTTGAATACTGCCCTTCAATTGCATTTCCTGATGCATTAAATGTATGGGATTCACCCACGGAAAGATAGGAAATAGTACCGATGAAACCCTCTTTGTCATCAGTTACATTTACATTGAACAGCGGAACATTACCGATGTTTGTCACGGTATATTCCCAGATAAACGGCGAGCCAACAGGAATAGCTGGACCGGGAACCACATCTGCATCCTGACCAACTGTTGTTTTCTCAATGTCAATTGCCGGCTCGGCCTCATCCTCCACATCTCCGAAGTAGTTGCTAGGATCGCTATCGCTTACAAGCACTTCATCGTAGGTTGTATTTGCAGTAGCCAGGTTTGAATACTGGCCTTCAACTGCAATCCCGGATGCATTTAATGTGTGGGATGAACCGGGACTCAGATATGAAATTGTACCAATAGTACCCTCAAGATCGTCAACCACATTTATGTCTGCGAGAGGAACGTTGCCAGTGTTGGTTACAACGTATTCCCAAACAACAGGAGAGCCAACAGGGATTATCGGGCCGGGAGCATTATCTGCATCCTGTCCGATTGTTAACTTTTCAATTTCAATTGAAGGATAGGTTTCGGGCTCATAGCCACCATAGTAGTGACTTGGATCCTCGTCACTTACAATATCATCTTTATAGGTAGCAGTAACGGTGGCAAGATTTGCATACTGGCCATACATGGCATAGTCTGTAGCATTGTAAACCCATGTTTCCCCGGGTTCCAGAATACCATCATTGTCGTCGCCGCTTATAGGTCCGGGATTAATAGTAGTACGGTTATCAGTTACTGAAATGTTGGTCAGGTCGAAATCACCGGTATTGGTCACGTAGTATGTCCAATTAATAATTGTGACTTCGGGTTCAACAAAAATATAGGGACCAGGAGCAACATCTGCGTCATGAGAGTTTGTGTGTTTTTCGATATCTATTGAAGCAACTTCTACAGTTTTCTTTTTGTCGCCTTCGCTCACGCGAATTGTAAACCTGTCATTCGTAGAAGTGTTCCATTCCTGAGGCCCGAATATCTGACCCGGATCAAAGGAATCGTTTCCTGAAATTGTACCAATGTCTGCAGGGTCGTCACTCACCGAAACAAGCCCCGCAAATAGAAGGGCAATTAAAGCTAATATGCCTATATAAATAACAACAGTTCTCATACCGTACCACCGGATGATTTATATCAATCAATATATAGATTGTAAAGATATATAAATCCATCCACATCATTAGATCGGGGATGGATTGATAACATTGGGTATAAACAGCCTACTATTAAAACATTCTGAGAGATTGACCAAATCCTCTTTTTAAGGCTTCCTTATATACCAGATTGCCTGCTGCAACATCCTGTATGGCAAGTCCTGTGGAATCAAAAATAGTGATGCCACTATCCGAAATTCTTCCCTCCTTCAAACCAACAACAACTTCACCGATCTCACAACAAATCATCTTTTCGGAAATTATTCCTGAACTAAGAGGAACGTTTACTTCACCGGAATGGAACGCCTGTGTCTTATCATCAACTATAACCCTGCCATTTTTCAAAATCATCGGATCAAGTTCCTCTTTTCCCTGTGCATCCGCCCCGATGGCATTAATGTGTGTACCTTCAGAAATCCATTCTTCTTTGACAATCGGTTCCCTCGAAGGAGTTGTTGTCACCACTATATCGGCATTACACGCATCCTGAATTGTTGCTGAAATAATAACGTCGCATGACAAAAGTTCTCCCGCAAAAGAAGCAAAAGCACTTGCTGAAGCAATGCTTCTAGTATAAACTTTCACGCACTCAAGATCAAAGTTTTCGGACAAGGCCAGCAACTGGGCTTTTGCCTGATTACCACCCCCGACAAAACCGGCAATTTTTGAATCCTTTCGTGCAAGGTATTTTGCAGCAACTCCACCTGCCGCACCTGTACGCATATCAGTAAGATGAGTGGCATCCATGATTGCAAGCGGTGCACCAGTTTCTGTTGAATTAAGAACAAATACAGCCATTACAGTTGGCAAACCTTTTTCCCGGTTTTCAGGGTGCACATTTACAATTTTAACCCCTGCAATGTCGTCTTCTTCCAGAAACGCGGGCATTGTGCGCAAATCACCATTATGTTTGGGGAAATAAAGATAGGGTTTTGGAGGCATCTGGACTTTCTTTTTTCCATGTGCAAAAAATGCATTTTCCACTGCAGCCATCGCAGAAGGCATGTCAAGAGCCGCCTTCACATCATCCTGATTTAGCCAGAGAATTTCCAGTTGAACACCTCATAATGATATTGTACGACAGATATAAAAGATGTATTTAAGAAAATACAATGTGGTAACATGAGTGGACCGAAAGAAGAGCTGGAGATTCTTGCAATCGCAGCCAATGACTTTCGCTACCTTTTGAACAAAGGATATCCCAGAGCCGGAGCATTGAAGTTTGTGAGCGACCACTATCGGCTTTATTCAAAACAAAGGCATATCCTGAACAGGACAGTTATTATTCCCGACATTGTGGAAACCAGAAAAGCAAAGAAAATAGAGTGTGACCAAATATCCGGGAAACATCTTGCCATTGATGGATATAATGTACTTATTGCTATTGAAACTGCCATTGAGGGATACAAGCTATGGATTTCTGATGACGGATATGTAAGAGATACCAGAGGCAAATTTAACAATTTCAAAATGACAGACTCAACAATCCTTGCAATTGATGAACTCATAGGAATAATTAGTCATCATATGCCATCTAAAACAACTATCCTTCTTGACAGGCCCATGAGCAACAGCGGAAATCTTGCTGCCCTCCTCAGGGAAAAAATGGAAAAACATGAGATTAGCGGGGAAGCACTAACTTCCGAACATGTGGATTATGATCTCAAAAACATGCAGGCTGATATTATTGCAACTTCTGACGGAATCATTATAGACAACGTCCGGAAAGTAGTAGATATTCCTGCATGTTTTACAAAATCCCGGAATGTACACTTGAACAAAATACCTGCAACGTCAGGTTGATGTACGTTGAACACGGAGTGAAAACGTGAAAAAAATAGCTATTGCATGTGGAAACGAATTGGACTGGACTGCGAAAGCTTTCCTTGAATCATGCAAAAAAGCAAGTGTTGAAGGAGTTCACCTGAACCTCCTGAAGCTTAACATCGATCTGGGGGACATTGACAACCCTTTTTTCAAAAATATTGACGCAATGATAGTCAGGGATGTTGTTGCATCGGGTAATGACGGGCTATCATTCCGGTTTGACTGGATTAAGGAATTTGAGAAAGAAGGAATACCAGTCATCAATTCCACAGATTCAATTCAGAATGCTGCAAGTAAATTTCACACAACATTTCTTCTCAGGAAAAAACAAATCCCCATTCCTTCCACCCACATAATACAGGACATGGATGAAGCAATTGGCATTCTAAATGGAAAAAAGGAGATTGTAATCAAACCCCTCCATGGTTTTAAGGGACATGGAATTTTCAGGATTATGAAAAACGAAGTTATTTCAAATACCGGAGAGCGAGTCCCTGCAGAACCCATAAAATTTATCGGGAAATTAATAGAGGAAAGAGGATGCCTCTATATTCAGGAATTCGTTGAAAACCCCGGAAGAGATATCCGGGCATTTGTTGTCGGAGATGAAGTCATTGCTTCCATTTACCGCAGTGCTGCAAACGGGTGGATCAATAACCTCAGCCAGGGGGGCATTGCAAGTCGCTGCACTTTGAGCGAAGAGCAAAAAGAGTTATGTGTGAGAGCATCTGAAGCTGTTGGAACCACTTATGCAGGAGTGGATTTGATAGAAGGAAAAGACACTGATATGGTGCTGGAAGTCAATGCAACACCCTCAGGAGCAGGTATTTATAGAACATGGGATTTTTATCCAACTGATAGGATAATAAGACATGTCATTGAAAAGATGGTTTAAGCTTTTTTCAGGAGAACGTCAATGGACACATTTCAATATAAGCAGTGCATTGTTATAAGGGAGGATTTGAAGCTTTCCCGGGGGAAACTTGCGGTTCAGGTAGCACATGCTGCGGTATCATCTATGAGGGGTGCCACTGACAATGACGTGAAGAAGTGGATGCGTGAAGGACAAAAAAAAGTTGTCCTGAAAGCCCCCACTGAAAAAGATTTGTTCAGACTTAAAACCGAAGCGGAAATGCAGGGATTATCTGCTTCACTTATACGGGATGCAGGACTTACGGAAATCCCGCCTAACACAGTTACAGCCCTTGGTATCGGACCTGCAAAAGCCGATGACATAGACCGGGTAACAGGGGATCTCAAACTACTGTAAACGGACGAGGAATATGATCAGGAAAGCACTTCTGGTAATTATCATTCTGGCAACAGTGAGTTTAGCAGCTGTTACTCTTATTTTAACACCCACATTGGGAAATTATTTTGCTTTGATCATTGGAGATGATGGAGTCAATTATTCACCTGACCCCGGAGATCTGACTCCTCCGATAATCTCCGGCCACGAAAAAGCCTTTGAGAAGAAACCAGTTGCAAGAAGTACGATCCCGTCTGGCTATGAAATTGAAAGTAAGTATTTCTATGGAAAGTTCTACCAGAACAGTGATGAAGTAATCGAAATGCAAATTTCGAATCTCGGAGACAATGCGATTTTTGTATATGGATTTGGGCTTAAAGGTCCTAATGGAATTTCAAAATATGATAACGGGTATTTAATTGAAGCAGGCGATTCCGAGAAAATTGGCCTGGTAGCTTTTGAAGTCCCGGGGAAAGATCAGTTTTCTCTAACACCATACATTTACCTGATGGCACAAACCGAATCCAACAACTGGTATGATTACGGGTTGCAGGAGTTTAAAACACTTGAATTTGAAGCTGAAAGAGCTCCGGCAGAAGTCCAGAACCCTTACTATTCAAACCCCCCACATTATTTTAAGATGGTGAATGACAGAGTAAACGGTACCGATCCTCTTGTTCGGACAACTGCCGAATCAGCATCCAGCAAGTATTCCGGAGAATACAACATATACCAGCTATGCTCACTTTTTGATTATTTAGCCACAAATGTGGAATATGTAAGCGATCCAAATGAATCGGATTACTGGGCCACACCAGAGGAAACAATCTATGCAGGTACCGGCGACTGCGAGGATTACGCATTCCTTATGGCTTCAATGGTGGAATCAGTTGGTGGAAGCTCGAGGATTTATCTTACGGATGACCATGCATTTGCGGCGGCATATCTCGGGAAAACAAATGAAACCGATGAGTCCATCGAAGCGATTAGCGAATATTACAATTCTGCTCCTGTGTACTATTTTACGGACAGCTATGGATCATGGATTATACTTGATGCATCCTCGGGAATGTACGCCGGAGACCTGCCTGCTGGCGCCGCCCCGATTTCCACTGGATGGACTTTCCTTAACCAGACAAATGTTACGGTGATTGATGTATATCAGTAACAGTTTGCTGGAAAACGGGATAATAAGGATAGGTCACATGTATTTTGTGATGAGAAAAAGGTAAATTATAAATTTATTGAATGTGTTTTTTTTAATAAGGCTAATCTGCTTCGACGTCTCTAAACATAGAAACTAGCATAATTGGTGGATGCACTGCTATTACTGCTATTTTGCCAGTAGCAGTAAAGAGTAAAATGATAAGCAGAATTAACATTTCTATAACTCGAGAAGAGAGCTACTCTCTAAAAATGGACTTGGAAGATAGAGATGGGGAAAAAAATTACAGACATATTGTTTGCTTCCGACAAAAGGAAAAATACGCTTTTGATGCTGCAGGATGGTCCAAAGGAAATGGACACAATTCTGAAATCTCTTAACACCACAAGAGCTGCCCTACTCCCGCAGATGAAAGTGCTGAAAGATCGCAATCTCATATCAAAAAATGGCGATACATATAGCCTTACCACTATAGGAAAGCTGCTTGTTGAGGAAATGGACAAGTTCCTGAATACCGCAGAGATTTTTGCCGGAGAGAATACTTATCTTAATACGCATTGCATCGATTTTTTACCTGAATGCTTGTTAAAAAAGATACCAGAGCTGGGCGATTATAAAATAGTTGATATTCCTGCTGACAAGCTATTTGATTCTGACTGGGGCCTTGTTGCAAGCCCTAAAAAAACAGATTACTGGTTTGAGATTACTTCGACGTTACATCCTACATTTCATGATTGTTACATAAAAATAGCAGAGGGCATAACAGACGTATCCATTATCTTCAGCAGTGAAGTCTATGAGAGAGCTAAACTGGAATACTATGACGAACTAAAAGAACTGATAGAACTTGACTTCATATCACTATACGTTTGTTCCCAACATATGGATTTTGTCTCATTAACCATGAGCGGGGATTCAATTAAGTTTAATCTGCTGACAAATAAAGGCTATTTCGACAATAAGAGAATGATCTTTTCGGGGCCAGATGTTGTTGATTGGGGCAGAGAGCTGTTCAATTATTACATGAATTTTTCAAAACCAATCGTTGAAATTGTGTGAAACTCCCGATTAAAAGATCTATTCAAATGAGAAGGAGACACCGGCAATAAATCCGGTGTCTATAAAGTACCACTCCCCAACCCGTCTTAACAAACGATTACAATCATAGACCCCCCATGACTCACTCATTTGCTGTTATAAACAGATTGGGCACCACTTCTACTACATTTAAACCTACGGGTTTTTCGAATATAAACTAACTTACAATGAAATTCAGCTCCTGTCACAAATTTCAATGTCATTGAAATTTATAATATAGCTACAAGACAGAAAAACTAAAAAAGCAGGCAGGAATTAAATTTTATCTCATTCGGCAAGAGTCCGATTCCACACCACACCTCTTTTATACAAATTTACGCATCATTAAGTGGTATTTCAATATTTGGCTTAATTTAAGTTCTACTTTGGAAAACGAAAAAGTTTCGAAAAATAGATAATCGAAATCCATGCCAGCGGTGATAGATATTGTCAGTGATTGAAAACACACAGGAAAGCGAGGTTCCTGAACTTGAGAAGAAGACCGGAATCGATATTTATGCAACTCCTGCAAAAGGAATTGGAGGAAGACTGCGTCAGGTTCCCGAAGATTTCATTGTGAAAGAAATCACTGAAGAGTTTAAGGAAAATAAGGAAGGGAAGTACCTCATTCTTGAAATGACAAAAACAAACTGGGAAACCCACCACCTCATCAGGGATCTGTCCCGTGCACTTGGCATCAGCAGCAAGCGGATTGGAATTGGCGGAACTAAAGACAAAAGAGCTGTTACAACACAGAGAATAAGTATCTTCAACCTTTCAGAAAATGAAATTGACAATCTCAATATGAAGGATGTGGATTTTAGGATACTTGGCCGTTCCAACAAGGATGTGGGGTTGGGAGATCTTGTAGGGAACGAATTCAACATAACAATAAGGGATATTGATGTTGAAAAAGAAGAACTTGAATCCCGTATGAAGCTAATTACGGATACAATTCTGAAAATGAGAGGAGTTCCAAATTTCTACGGAATCCAGAGATTCGGTGCACGCAGGCCAATTACACATCTTGTTGGAGAATCAATTGTCCGGGGAAATCTCGAAAAGGCTGCGATGGATTATATTGCGAAAGCTTTTCCCGACGAACCGGAGGATACACAGGCAGTCAGGAAACAGGTTGAAGATACCCGTAACTTCGTAGAAGGGCTCAACAATTACCCGCTGCAACTGCGATACGAGAGAACCATGATGCATCACCTGCATGTAAATCCTGACGATTATGCCGGTGCATTTGAGACTCTTTCAATGAAGATGAGGAAATTGTTTGTTCACGCTTACCAGTCATATCTTTTCAATCGAATAATTTGCCTTCGCCTGAAGGAAGGACTTGAGCTGAATCAGGCCTATGTGGGAGATATTGTTTGCTTTAAAAATAAGCAGGGTTTGCCTGACAGCAGCAAACACGAATACGTAAATGACAATAATCTTGCAGGCATGAACAGGCTTCTGAAACACGGCAGGGCATTTGTCACTGCTTCACTTCCGGGGTTCAGGAGCGATTTCGCATCCGGCAAACCGGGAGAAATTGAAAGTTCTGTTTTGGAAGAGGAGAATGTACCTCTTGAAGGATTCAAAGTCCCTGACATGAAAAAGGTGGGTTCAACCGGCCAGAGACGGGAAATACTCCTGAAAGTAAAACCTGAATATTCCATCGATGCCGACGAACTAAATCCCGGAAAACTCAAGGCAAACTTACGTTTTTCCCTCCCGAAGGGCAGTTATGCAACCGTTGTCCTCAGGGAATACATGAAAACAGACCCGATTAAAATGGGATGAAGGAAATTATTCCTTCCCTTCCCGCATGGAATCCATAAATGCCTTAAAGGGTGGTGAAGGATTTCCCGGCCTAGATCTGAATTCCGGATGGAACTGTGATGCAAAGAAGAAACGGTGTTCCGGAATCTCTATGATTTCCATCCTGTTCTTGTTCTTGCCTGAAAAAATCATTCCCTTATTTTCAATCCTTTCTACGAAATTAGGATTGACTTCATACCTGTGCCTGTGCCTTTCAACAATGCTCAAGGAACCGTAAATCTTCTCTGCCAGAGAACCTTCACGCAGGACTGCTTCATAATCACCAAGGCGCATGGTAGCACCCATATCCACGACATCTTCCTGCTCTGGAAGGATGTCAATTACAGGATAAGGCGTATTTTCATCAAACTCCGTGCTGTTTGCACCATCCAGTCCCACAACATCTCTTGCAAATTCCACTACTGAAAGCTGCATCCCGAGGCATAAGCCAAGGAAAGGAATGTTGTTTTCCCTTGCATAACGAATTGCAAGGATTTTTCCCTCAACTCCCCTTTCGCCAAAGCCTCCGGGTATTAGAAGACCATCGTAGTCATCCAGCATTTTCACAGCATTGGGATCTTCATCAAATTTCTCGGAATTGACCCAATCCGCTTTCAAACAACAACCGCATTCAATTGCTGCATGCTTGAGGGATTCACTTATGCTAATATAAGAATCTTCAAGATGCGTGTACTTTCCAACCACTGCCACCTTGATTTCAGTTTTTGCAGTGTGCATTCTATCAACCATTTTTTCCCAGGAATCATCCATTGAAGTGGTTGAAAGGTTGAGTTTTGACATCAGGTACTCGGTAAGACCCTGATTTTCCATTAAGAGAGGCACTTCATAAATATCATCAGAATCATGAGCACTGATTACAGCTTCCACAGGAACATCACAGAAAAGGGAGATCTTTGAACGTGTGTCATCCAGCAAAGGCTCCTTGCATCTTGCCACAATCACATCCGGATATAGACCAAGCTCTCTCAACTCCTTAACCGAATGTTGTGTTGGCTTGGTTTTCTGATCCTTCTGGGCATCAAGGGTTACAAGAGTTACATGGATGAATGCAATGTCCTCTTCTGCCTCTTCACGATGCATTTGCCTTACTGCCTCGAGGAATGGCATGCTTTCGATGTCACCAACAGTACCGCCCACTTCGATTAAACAGATATCAGCACCGCTTTTGGCGGAAACTTTCCTGATACGATCCTTGATTTCGTTGGTAATATGAGGAATTATCTGCACAGTCTTTCCAAGATATTCACCACGCCTTTCCTTGGAAATTACAGACTGGTAGATTTTTCCGGTTGTGAGGTTATGGTCCCTTGTAAGTTCGGTATCAAGAAAACGCTCGTAATTGCCAAGATCAAGATCAACTTCCCCACCGTCTTTCAGGACATAGACCTCTCCATGCTGGAAGGGACTCATTGTGCCTGCATCAATGTTGATGTAGGGGTCAATCTTAATAGCGGTTACATTGTGACCGCGGTTTTTGAGGTTTCTTCCCACGGATGCCGTGGTAATGCCTTTTCCTAAACCACTCATCACACCGCCAGTAACTATAATGTATTTCATTCCATAACCTCATTTTTCATCTTCTAATAAATGGCAAACGGACAAACAAATAAACTGCAGCAACGGTAAAAATTATAGCTAAGAATACAGACGGATAAAATCCAAAGGATATACCATTTTCCCCTAAAATGGAAGGTATTGAACTTACAAAGAGATAGGCTGCAATTAAAGCGACAATTGCGGCCATTACAACAGTGAGTTTTCGCATGTCAATGGCCTGAAATGATTTCCCCATTAGTTCTGAAATTGGCTGACCTGTATTCGATCTGGATGCTACATAAGATGGTGGCTCAGAAACTGGTTCATCAAACTCTGCCCTGCTCACACCCATTTTGGGGTTTTCATTGCCGATGTTAATGGTAAAACTGTCTTTTTTCGAACCGTAGCCTACCATGACAAAAACATTGCCAGAGTTGAACATCTTACCATCATAGGGGATACGAACTACTACCGGCACATATTCTTCATGGGTTACATAGGGGTTGTCATCGAGAAAAGTCACATATTCTTCCAGATCAGGGTCCACTGAAAGGTTAACATGGGTTGGTGAGCCGTAGTTGATAATTACCAGCTCAAAACTATGCTCTCCACCCGGGGAGAGGGGAACATCAAGAACAGGGGTTTCAAACTCTATGGAATTGACACCAAGACGATTAATGTGTATCTGCTGCAAGTTTTGCACTCCTTAATCTCTTATGTCAGGAGGAAGCAAATTGGGGATGCCTCCGTTTATCGGATAGTATTCATCACACTTTCCGCAGTAGAGTGTACCTTCCACGACCTCATTATTTTCTTCTTTTTGTATGTTGAGGACAAGATCCCCTTTACATACAGGACATGCAAGGATATCTACCAATTCCTTTTTCATTTAGTCACCAGAGACAAATGTGTTGCTACTCATATCAAACTTTTGGTTTTTTCGATATTCAATGCTCAAATTTGATAAATAAATTAATCTATAAGTGTTAACCTCTATTGGATCATGCTGGACCTGCTGATAAGGGTGCTGGATTTTGCACTCCCTATTCTGTTCATGATATTCTTAGGCCTATTCGGAACCGGATTACTCATAGAGTTAGGGCTGATGCAAAAACTTACAGGGCTGACAAAACCCCTTATCAATCACACAAACCTTCCGGAAGAGTGCGGTTCTGCATTTGTCGTGTCCCTTGGGTCAACTTTTGCTGCAAACAGTATGGTTGTGAAGGTTAGGGACAACAACTGCATCAGCGACAAACAGGCCATGCTTTGTGCAATCCTCAACAGTACCCCGGCGTACATCCGAGAAATCCTGACATACCAGATCCCGATCATTCTTCCGGCACTGGGGTTTATCGTAGGCGGGTTCTACGTGGGCGTATTCATTCTCACAGCCATCATCAAGATTTCAGTTGTAATCATATTGAGCAAGATCTGGTTTGAGGATGGAAAGTGCACCCCTACAGAAGAAGCTGCTATTGAAAAACCACCATTAAGAAAAGCCCTGCATAACACCTTCCACAGGGAAAAAAAGCTGTTTACTAAAATTGCAACTATCTACCTTACAATGACAACCCTGGTTTTCTACCTCCGGGAACAGGGAGCATTCGAAGTATTCAGTGTCCTGCCACTTGCAGAGATATTCGGTATCCCACCAGAGAGCATCGTGCCCCTTACAACATACGTGGCAAGCCCTATTCTTGGCGTATCCCTGCTGGGACCCATGATTGGAGAAGGAAGCATCACTTACCTTCAAGCCATGATAGTGCTGATGCTGGGAAGTATGTTCATGCTCCCGTTATTTGCATTCCGTACAATACTTCCCCGCTATGTCGCTCTTTTCGGACCTAAGCTTGGTTCAAAAATCGTTGCCCTCTCAACCGGGATGAGCATGGTTGTTCGGTTTTCCATTCTTGTGGCGTTGCTTATGATTGCACGCTGAAATATGCAAAACCCTGAGAGAATAATGTCCGGGATTTAGAAAAAAGTAAACGCGTAAAATCCAAAAATCAACGATCTTTGTTTCTTGTCTGTGGAGTTTCGCGTGCCATTCCATCTTCAGGAATATTAGATTCATCCCAACCGACACCCGTTGTGTCTTCTCCATTCCAATTGTAGTTTTCATCTCCTGTAGCATCGGCAACAGTGCATCCAATTGACATTGTAATCACGAAAAGGGCGATCAATATAGATAGAATTGAAATTTTCATGCTATCACCTCTAAGTCTGATAGAGATCAGTTAAAGCTAACTATATATAAACAACACTGTGATTTTACAAATAAATTGGTGACCATCTTAAAAAATTGAAACATAATTGAAAGTAGAACGTGAGAGGAAACGCCAAAAATATAAAAAAAGAGAAAACGTGGGGGAAAAATTCCCCCGAAAAAGAATTAGTGGTGTTCTCCGAAGCACTCGTGCTTTTTAGCATGTGCTTCGTTGGAACCTTCAAGGCATTTCCTGCAGAGACGCTTTGTTTCTTTTTCATAGACCTTTGTAAAGGAAGGAATCTCGACATCTACCCCGTACAACTGGGCAGCGCTGCCGCAAAGGTCACAGGTTCCGAAAGAGTCTCCAGGCAACATGCAAACGGTTTCCTCGGATTCCTGTGCATGTTTATCATATACAGCTTTTGAGGAATCCAGACAGCGTTCACAAAGTCCTTTCCATTTGCCTACAGGGTAAGAGTGTTCGAATTTTGGTTCGAACACCTTTACAGGACATACGGTTGGAATGGATACTCCACATAGGTCACAATCTGCCATATCTTATACCTCCTTAGAGTGGCAGCAGGACCTCCGCTGCCTGCATAGCCATGTTTACGAATGGTTCCGGCCAGAAGCCAATTGCGAGTACTCCTGCAAGAGCAACAATGATTGCTAGCACGTATGGAGCAGGTTCAGGGAACCTTTCTCCGCTTTCAGCTGGCATGAAGTACATGTACTTGACAACCCTGGCGTAGTAGTACAATGAAATTGCACTGTTGAGAATTGCAATTACTGCGAGCCAGACGAGTCCTGCTTCAATTGTGGAAGAGAAGAGGACAAACTTGCTCATGAAACCTGCTGTTGGTGGTATACCTGCAAGAGCGAGCAGGAATATCATCAGACAGAATGCAGTAATCGGCATTGTCTTTCCAAGACCCTTGAAGCTGTCAAGGTGATCCGGAACTTCGGAATCCTTGTTCTTTGTCATAACCATGTACACAACAGCAGCCACAGCAATGAAAGCACCTCCTTTCATGAAACCGTGTGCAAGGGTGTAAAGGATACCACCTGTAAGAGCCATTGGGGTCAGGACCACAAGTGCCATGGAAATGTATCCCGCCTGTGCAAGTGAAGAGTATGCAAGCATACGTTTGACACTTGTCTGGGACAGGGCTACAATGTTACCATAGGTCATTGTAATTACTGCAAGGGCTGCAAAAGCCATTCTCCAGTCAGCCTGAAGTGCTATCAAAGCTACAATGAAAACCTTGAATGCAGCGATGATACCCATCTTCTTGGAACCGGCTGCCAGAAGTGCTGATACAACTGATGGTGCACCCTGGTATGTGTCAGGTGCCCACATGTGGAATGGAACAAGAGCAATCTTGAAACCAAATCCTGCAATCAGCAGTACGATGGCAAGAATTCCAATGCCGCTGTTGAGTAATACATCAATGTTTTCGGCAATTCCGGGGATTGATGTTGTAGCGGTTGCTCCGTAAACGAAGGAGATACCAAGCAACAGCAGAGCAGATGAGAGAGCACCCATAAGGATGTACTTCATTGCGCCTTCCACGGATCTTGCGTTCTTCTTTTCAAATCCTGCCAGTGCATAGGTAGATAGACTGGCAAGTTCGAATGAGACATATAGTGTAAGGAGATCGTTTGCAGATGCTACGAACATCATACCAAGCGTACCGAAGAGTACGAGGGTAAAGAAGACTTCTGCGTTGTCATTGCCTTCTGTGTATTTTACAGATGCAATACAGACAATCAGGGCAACTGCAAGGAATACCAACTTGAAGAACTGGGACAGTGCATCAACAACCAGAGCCTCTGCAAGCAGGGAACCTGTTGCTCCAAAGCTTACAAGGGTCAGGACAAGAGCCCCTAAACAACCTGCCACCGCAAGGTAGCCAAGAACATTCTTGGAAGTAGGACCCATGAAGAGACCGGCTATGAGCAAAACAAGGCCGGTAATTCCTATGATCATTTCAGGTGCAATTAACATCAAATCTGACATCTATTACACCCCCAGAACAGCCATAAGGCTGGCAATTTGATTCGAGTTCGTTAACATCATCTCAAACACCGGATTGGGGTTCAATCCGAAGTAAAGGACAAGTAGAGCAATGATTGCCATTGGAACCAGCTGGTACATGGCAATATCATTTACCTCTCCAAGTTTCTCGTTATAGACACCAAACATTGCCCTCTGCATTGCCCACAGGTGGTAGGCTGCAGTGATTACTATGGCAACAAGTGCGACAATAACGTATGTCGGGACACTTGCATAACTGAAAGCCAGTACGTTGACTTCAGCAACGAATCCTGTAAGACCCGGCAATCCAAGTGATGCCATGAATGTAAGCATCATGATTACGGTCAGTTTAGGCATCTTGCTTGCAAGTCCTCCGAGCTCATTGATAATCCTTGTACCGGTTGCAGTCTTGATTACTCCTACTGACATGAACATGAGAGCCATGATAAGTCCGTGGGAGAACTGCTGGAACATTGCACCGGAGATGGAATATGCAACAAATCCTGCACAACCAAGGGAAACAAATCCCATGTGGCTGATACTGGAATAGGCAATCATCCTCTTGAGATCCTGCTGTGAAAGTGCTACCAGCGCACCGTAAAGGATACTGACTGCACCGAGGAAACCAAGAATGGTAATCATCAGAGTCGGGTTGGATGTGTCCGGAAGGATTGGAAGGATCACACGGAACATTCCGTAACCTGCAATCTTCAACAGGATGAAGAGTACACTTCCTGCAATTGGTGCTTCAACATAAGCATCCGGCAACCAGGAGTGGAATGGAACTGAAGGCATCTTGACGATGAAACCAAACAGCAATGCAAGGAAAATTCCATCCTTGACCATTCCGCCCTCAATCATTGGGAACTGGTTGAGCAGATAAAGCATATCCATGTTTGGAACGCCATTCTGGAACCATGCACCAAAGTAGAGGCCGAATATACCGAGCAGCATCACAAGGGATGCAACGTGAGTGTAGATGAAGAATTTCATCGAAGCACTTGCTTTGTTGGGACCTCCCCATATGTTTACCATGAAGAAGAGAGGCACGAGTGTAAGCTCCCAGAATATGTAGAAGAGGAAGAAATCCAGGGATACGAACACACCAATGACAGCACCCTGCATAGCAAGGATAAGTCCGTAGAACCTGTTAGGTGCGGATCTTACGTCATCCCATGTGAAGATCAGAAGTAATGGAATGACAATTGCGTTGAGCAATATGAGAGGCATGGCAATACCATCCACACCAACATGGTAGCTGATACCAAGGGATGGAATCCAGTTGCTCATTTCCTCAAACTGCATTGCAGCTGTGCTGCTGTCAAATACGAAGTACGTGTAGAGAGTCAGGATCAGTGTAATCAGTGAGCCTGCAAGGGCTATTACACGGGCCTGTTCCCTGTTCTTTGTGAAGAAAGTGATTCCTGAGAATATCAGGGGAATCAAAATCAATAGTGAAAGTAACGGCAACATTAGATTACCTCCATGACGAGCTTAACAAGCACAACCAGGAGACTTACTCCCAGCACTACGGCTGTGGCGTAGTGACGTATATTTCCAGTTTGTACCTGCCTGAACGCCTCACCTGCTTCAAAGACTATGTCACTGAGCAGTTTGACTATCCAGTCGAATCCACGGTCCAGATAGTAGGTTGCCATTGAAATGCTCTCATAAACTATCTTTACTGCGAAGAATTCGGTGAGAATTTCGTTCTGGTAGTACCTGTTGTAAAGCAATTTGTACAACGGGTTTTCACGTGTTACGAATCTGCTCACGTCAATTGCTCTCTGGTAGTATATGAGATAAGCAAGTACCAGACCAATGGTTGCGACAATGATAGGCATCCATATAATCAGAAGTGGTTCATGACCGTGCTCTGCGGCAATGTGGTAGTTACCCAGTTCCGCCAGCGCGTGAATATCCACGTGTACGAAATTGTTGTGGAATGTTTCACTTACAAAGTGGGTAAAGGTTTTTGCTGAGATTGCTCCGAAGAAGAGAGCAAAGATACCCAGGATTGCCAGTGGCACTGTCATTGTTGCTGGTGATTCATGTCCACCGTAATCAGTACGTGGTTCACCTGCAAATGTCATGAATATCAGCCTGAAGATATAGAAAGATGTCAACAGGGCAGCGATGATTGCAAAGATGTATGGTAACCAGCTTCCGCCTTCTGCTCCGAAGAGGTAAGCAAATTCAATTATCGGGTCCTTACTGAAGAAACCGGTTGTACCGACAATTGTCTTTGGAATACCGAATCCTGCCAGAGCAAGGGATGCTGCAACCATTGTTGCTGCTGTAATAGGCATTACCTTAGCGACACCACCGAGCTGTCTCATGTCATGTGTACCGACTGCGTGAATTACACTGCCTGCACAAAGGAACAAGAGTGCCTTGAAGAAAGCGTGGCTGACAAGGTGGAAGATTGAAACACCAACTGCTTCTGCACCTATGACTGCACCCACACCAAGACCAAGCATCATGTAACCAAGCTGACTGACTGTGGAATAAGCGAGCACACGCTTGATGTCGTTCATCACAACACCCATTGTAGCTGCAAAGATTGCTGTGAAAGCACCAAGATAAGCTACTACTATAAGGGAGTCAGGAGCTGCGATAAACATTGGGAAGGTACGTGCTACAAGGTATACACCGGCAGTAACCATGGTTGCTGCGTGAATAAGTGCTGAAACTGTTGTAGGACCCTCCATTGCATCCGGAAGCCACACATGAAGCGGGAACTGACCGGATTTACCCACAGCACCACCGAAGAACAACAATGTGATGAGTGTAAGGTGACTTACCTCAAATCCAAGAATTGTTGAACTCATAGCGTTCAGTTCAGGGATGTAGTGGAACATTGTATCGAAGCGAAGCATGTAAAGCTGCTCAGGAATGGTGCCGTTGACAATTTTGAAAAGGTCAGTTGTCAGCAGGACAATACCTGCAAGGAACATCACGTCACCAATTCTTGTAGTCAGGAATGCCTTCTTTGCTGCTGATGCTGCGCTTGGCTTCTGGTACCAGAAACCGATTAGCAGGAATGAACACAGACCCACAAGTTCCCAGCTTATGAACAGCTGGAGAATGTTGTCAGAGAGTATAAGACTCAACATTGAGGCTGTGAACAGTGCAGTTTCTGCAAAGTACCTGGACTTTGCAGGTTCGTGGGACATGTAACCAACTGAATAGATATGAATCAGCAGACTGACAAATGTCACCATTGTAAGCATGACCGCTGCAAGCGGATCTATCAAAATACCCAGATTGAAAGCAGAGAACCACTGGTAGGATTGTGTCACTACCTCTTCGGGGTTCTGTAGCAGGTTTATTGTTATAATCAGGGAGATTACAAATGAAGCTGCTATTGCTGCGATGGGGATAATTGCACCGCCCTGTGGCAACTTCTTCCCAAGGAAGAAAGTCAATACGAAGGCGAGTGCTGGTAATACGGGGATCAGAAATGCAAAATCTCCAATAGGCATCGTTACCACCTCAACACGTTAAGATCGTCAAGATTGATTGAATCCCGCATCTTGTAAATGGACATCATTATTGCAAACCCAATGGCTGCTTCTGCTGCTGCCAGTGCAATCGCAAAGAGAGCGAAGACCTGTCCGGTCATATCATCGTTGTAACTTGAGAATGCCACAAGGTTGATATTTGCAGAGTTGAGCATGAGTTCCACGCACATAAGAATGCGGATACCGTTTTTCTGCGTCATGAAACCATAGAGACCTATGGAGAAAACAATCGCAGACAATGCAAGATAAAAGTTCAGAGGAATCATTGGTTATCCTCTCCTTTTGCCATGTAAATTGCGCCCATTAGTGAAGCCAGTAGCACAAAGGACATTATTTCAAATGGTGCTACGAAATCAGTGAACACAAGGGTACCAATGGCTTTGATATTACTTGGGTCGTCCACGTTCTGAGGTAGCTGATCTACTGTTACCCATGAAGTACCGTAAAGTGATACTAAAACGACTGCAAGGAACAATAAAGCGATACTTGCTCTTGCGAATGCCTTTACAATAACCTTCCAGGAAGGAACTTCCATGTGAGCTATTTGTATAAGGTATCTCCTGGGGCTAAACTGGTGTTTAAATGATTCCCAGATAGTAACTTTGTTATCTGCCATTATTCACCACCCCTGAGGGTTTTCTTTGTGAGCATCACTGCAAAGAGCAACAGAACACCGACTGCACCCACATAAACCAGAACCTGTACTACACCCAGGAACTGTGCGTTCAGGGTCACAAATATGCCGGCTACTGTGAACATTGCAAATACAAGTGCAAGTGCAGCCCTGACAATATCCCTTGCCAGAACTGTTGCAAGGGAGAAAAATATGATTACGACTGATATTATTGCAAAGACCAGTCCTTCACCTATTCCAATCATTATTCATCCTCCTCTCCAACTGGAACTTCCCTGGCCAGCATCTCCGGTGTGTACAGGAGCTCTTCGTGAGTCCAGCGTATTACACCTGTTGTGAAGACACCTGTGCTTGAAAGCGCATCCTGTGGACACTGGTCAATGCACAACCCACAGAAAAGGCAGTGGCCTATGTCTATTTCAGGGAACCATCTTGTCTTCTCGCTGTTCGGGCTTACTCTTGCCCTTACAATACGGATAGTATTGTTCGGACAGGTATTAGCGCAAATTCCACATCCTATGCACTTGCTTTTATCCAGTTTCTGCAATCCCCTGAATCTTTCAGGCATAACAGGGCGCTCTTCTGGATACATTCTGGTTACACGAGGTTTCCGGATGTTCTTTAATGCCTGTTTAATGTTTTGTAGAACCATCTTTTCACGCTCCCAGGTAAATTCCAAGTGCCATTGCCCATCCAAGGTTTAACAGGGATAGTGGCAGGAGTCTCTTCCAGCTCAATTCAACAACCTGGTCAATCCTGAACCTTGGAAGAGCCCATCTAAGCAGTACAATAAACATCAGGATTATTGTTGCTTTGGCTACAAGGAACATTGTTGGAAGGATTAAACCAAGCACAATGTTGTTGGTTACGAATCCAGGCAAGTTCCAGCCTCCAAGGAAAAGCAATGCAATCAGGAAGGAACCAAGAATCATGTGGAAATACTCAGAGAAGAAAGCAAGACCGAATCTCATTCCACTGTACTCTGTAAATACACCGGCCTGAAGTTCTTCTTCTGCTTCATTCTGATCGAATGGAAGACGTCCCATATCAGCCAGCATTGCGATGAAGAAAATCACAAAACCAAGTGGCTGGAGCACAGCAAACCAGATTGGGTTCTGAGCATTCACAATCTCTACAATATCGAGAGAGTTTGCCATTATGGCAACACTTACTATTGTGATACCAAGTGGAAGTTCGTATCCAATCATTCTTGCGAAGTTACGGAAAGTACCCATCATTGCGTACTTGTTGTTTTGTCCGTAACCTAATACGAAGATACCAATTACAGAAATTGCGGATACAGCTTCAATGTAAAGAACACTAATATCCATCTCAGTAACTACAAGGGCGTATTCGACGCCGTTTATGTAGATAGCACCTATCGGAATTGCCACGAGCATCAGGAAAATTGAACCCATGATGATAATAGGGGCACATACATAGAGTAGCTTGTCTACGTTTTTGGGAATGATATCTTCTTTGGTAAACAGTTTGATAGCGTCTGCAATCAACTGGAAAATACCCATCGGACCGACCCTGTTAGGACCGTATCTTTCCTGGATATCACCGGCGAGCTTACGCTCGATCCAGATAGCAGCCATACCTGCTCCGAAGAGCCCGCCAATCAATGCAAGACCGACAATTCCTCTAAGCCATGGAATAAGAGTTGCGTCTACCATTATTTCACCTGTCCGCCTCGCTTGTACATGCGTCCATACTTCCTGCAATACCCACAACATCAGCAAGCTGGGTGCCCTTGATAAGTGGTGGCAATGCCTGCATTGTTGGGTACACAGGACCTCTTATTTTCACACGGTATGGTTTATCAGATCCATCAGAAACCATATAGAATCCCATTTCTCCCCTAGGATCTTCAACCCTGTAGAAGACATCTCCAGGAGGGATTCTCATAATTGGGGTTCTCTTGCCATAAGGCAAGTCTTCATTGAATAATGGTCCTGCTGGCATCTGGTCGAGGGCCTGTTCTATAATATACATACTTTCACGGACTTCAGCAAAACGTACCTGAATACGTGCGAATATGTCACCAGCGGTTTCAGTGCATACCTTGAAATCAAGATCCTTGTATGCAAGGTATGGTTCGTCCTTCCTGATATCGAAAGGAACTCCGGTTGCACGTAAAGGCGGACCGGATACACCAAGATCTTTTGCAACGTCAGCGGTCAGTACACCGATTCCCACAGTACGCTTCTTGTAAATGATATCGGTTTCCATCTGGGCTTCCCATTCCTGGAGACCTTTTTCAACGTCTGCAAAGACCTTTTTGGCTTTTTCCCTGAAACCTTCAGGAAGGTCGTCACGTACACCACCAAATCTCAGGAAAGTGTGTGTTACACGGGCACCGGTTGTCATTTCAAGTAAGTCAAGTACACCTTCCCTTACACCGATTGGGTACATGAACATTGAAACAAAACCGAGGAAAGAACCGTATTCCGCATATCCGAGAAGGTGGCTCTGAATCCTTGAAAGTTCTTCAACAATAATCCTGATATACTGGGACCTTTCGGTTGGCTCAATTCCTGCAAGCCTTTCAACACAACCGACAAATGCTTCTTCGTTGGAAAGAGCAGCAAGGTAGCAAATCCTGTCAACAATTGGAATGCCCTGAAGATAGGTCTTGCTTTCCAGTATTTTTTCAATTCCTTTGTGGATGAAACCCAGTTCAACCTCGGAGTCCATCACAGTCTCACCTTTAAGCTTTACGTTAAGCCTGAAAGGTCCGGGCTGTGCGACATGCTGAGGTCCCATGTGGATAATCATCTCATCTGGACCGACATTAGTATCCATAATTATCACTCACACCAGGTTTTTAGCAGTCGTGTTCGGGAAACCTTCGTAATCCTTGCGAAGTGGCCAGTCTCCCAGTAATTCATCTGGGAGGACAAGGTTTCTCAGATCCGGGTGGTTCTTGTATTGCACACCGAACAGCTCATAAGTCTCTCTTTCATACCAGTTGGCATTCCAGTAAACAGGAATAATTGACTCAATTTCCGGATTATCCCTTGGTAATTTTGCCTTAAGGGTTAATACAACCGGATGATCGTAGGAACCGATGAGATATACTATCTCAATCTCGTTATCCTGAATCCTGTCAATAGCAGTTTCTGCACAGAGGTGACCAAACTGGAGTTCGTCCTTGAGGTACTGACAGACTTCTACAACATGCTCTGCCTCAGAATATGCGGAAACACGAATACCAGATTCGACTTTTGCTTCTGAAATGGCTTCCGGGAATTTTGTAGTCAGTGATTCGATTATCTTTTCAGCATCCATTGAAATCACCTTTTGTACTCCGTACCCCTGTCTTCCTTAGCTGCAATCTTTTTCTGGAGTTCAACGAAGCCCTGAATCAATGCTTCCGGCCTTGGGGGACAGCCCGGGATGTACACATCGATTGGGAAAATCTCGTCAATATTCTGTGCTGTGCTGTAGGATTCATAGAATGGACCGCCGCTTATTGAGCAGTCACCCATGCAGATAACCCATTTTGGAGAAGGCATCTGATCCCACAGTTTTTTGAGGGCAGGCAGGTATTTTTTGGTAACATAACCACTAATAATCATGACGTCTGCATGCCTTGGGGAGTTCCTTGGAATAATACCGAAACGGTCAGTATCCATTGGGGCCATACCTGTTACAATGATTTCCACACCACAGCAACCCATAGCCTGAGCCATAAACCAGAGAGAGTTTTTACGTCCCCAGTTAATGACATCCTGGATTTTGGTTGTTTTAAGGAACTCTGTGATTTCCCGGGAAGTTGTAGTAACTACACCTGGGATTTCTTCGGGGGTCACGTTTTCCATATTCACATCTTCCTCAGCAACTTGCTGCTCTTCCACGACGTTCTCCTGTGAATTTTCGTTTACTGGATCCATTTAAGGGCCCCCTTCTTCCACAGAAATACATAGCCGAATAGCAGAACAAAGATGAAAATCAGTATCTCAATAACTGCTAATGTTGTACTCACGCCGGTATCACCCTGATAAACCATTGCCCATGGATAGAGGAAAAGAATCTCAATATCAAAAAGGACAAAGGCAATAGCATACAGATAATATTCCACATTGAACTGGATCCGGGCAGGTCCCGTAGGGGTTGAACCGGATTCATAGGTAGAATACTTCTCAGCTCCCCTGCTTCTCGGACTGAGAAGTTTGACGATTAACATCGTCATCGGGGGCATCAGAAGTGATACAATGAGGAATACAGCAACCGGGATATAACTGTTGATAATATTGGTCTCAATAATTCCTGACACGCCAATCACCTGATAATAAATCCATGAATTACATGGACAGTAGCTACATTCCAGATTTGTTTAGCCAGTTTATATAATACCGGCTAGATCTGAATCTGAATCTTCTATAGGATCATTACATAAAAACATATTGTTTTCCTGCTCAATTACAAGTACAAATCGATAGCTACTTTAACCGAACAACATGCCGGAAATACAGTTTTAATTAATAAGAAAACAAGAAAAATGGAATTATAATTGACTGTGATCTGGAGATGAATTCCTGAATATGAATAATTCAACAAAACAAATTAGAAAAGAAGGGGAAATTGCCCCTTTCAAAATAACTAACTAAAATCAAACGATTTTCGGGGAATAATACTTCTTGATATCTGTCCCACATTTTGAACAGGAAATCAGAAGCCAATCTCCGAGTTCTTCTTTTGAGTATTCTTCGAAAATGGAAGATCCACAAGTTGGGCATACATAGTAGTCCTTGAAGTAGTAGTGGTAGAATGCATGATTCTCTTCAAGCCAGTCGAGAATAAGTTGCATTCGCTCAAAATAGCGCTTTTTTGCAGGAGCGTCCGCCTGTTCAAGCTCATTTGTTGCCCTCTCTGAAATTTCTTTCACAAGCTTCTTTGAACCACTTGTGATTTTCTTGTAGTCAGAGATGTATTTGGAAGTGTTTGACAAATACTTGAAATATTCCTCATGAGCCTGCGGCTTTGATGCATCAGCAACTGTACGAAGGAAGTATTCGCCCATAATATCCTCCATCACATCTGCACAAGAAGTACAGATGTTGTGGCCTTTATAGAGCTGGTAATCCTGCGGTTCCCCACAGATAACACATGTCTCCAATCAACATCCCTCCTTACTTGATAAGGACTGGTTTCATAGCTTCCCTGGTGAACATAATCGGGAAGATATTGAGTACACCCAGCAGATCGCCTTCACGGACTTTCCCTGTTTCCTGCCCAAGAATGTGAGCAAACCTGATATGCCGCTCCTTCTCAACAAGACAATTGCCTTCTTTTGAACCGACCTTTAGAACGGAGGCAACAGCATGGTATGTAAAGGCACAGGGAATGGCAAGAGTATCCGGGTCAAGAGTGACCTCCTTTACTTTGATCTTGCGGTACTCACCTGCTCGGATCTCAACGTCCTCATCAGAAACCATCATCTCCCATTTGGCACGGGTTGCGATAGTGAATTCGTAAGGAGCTGCTCTTACTTTCTTCGAAACAACCTCGCCATTCTGGCGGGAGACTACGTGTATATCTTTTGTAGACACAAAATCACCATATCAAATGTTAGCAGTTGTCATATAAAAATATTGTCACGATTTTTCATTAACAATGATCTGCTCAAATGTGTTACAACTCGAAGGTAGATATAAATATTAATAGGTAAGGTAAATGTTCAATATCCATAATAAGCTCCATCAAGAGCAGTGTCTTTTAACTCCACAGCGGCGAGGGAAACCAGGTGAAAATTACGGCAAGATGTGTAGGGTGCGGACAATGTACAACAGTATGTAACCAGGATGCAATTGAAATGGCAGGAGGTAAAGCCCTGATTACAGATGCTTGTACCAACTGTAAGATTTGCATGCTTTACTGCCCAATGAAAGCTATTGAGGACAAACAATGAAAGTTGCAATCATAGGAGCAGGATTGGGAGGACTGTTAACCGGTGCTTCTCTGGCAAAAGACGGTCATGAAGTAGACATTTTTGAGCGGCTACCGGTTTACGGCGGGAGGTTTACAAACATTGACTGCAAAGGTTTCCAGCTGTCCACAGGCGCACTTCACATGGTCCCACATGGTCCCGGAGGCCCTCTGGCAAGCCTGCTTAGGGACGTAGGGGCAGATGCAGAAATAGTACGCTGCAATCCAATGGCAGTAATCCGCGTACCTAAAAACCGCAAAGAAAAAGACTACAATGGCGGATTCAAGGACATCCCGTTCAACCAATTCGGAACACAATTTTCACTATGGCACAGGATTAAACTGTTTTTCCTTCTTGCATCCACAAAAAAGAATCCACCTACCGGAGTTTCATTTGAAGAATGGATTAATCATAATCTCAATGAAAACAATGCCCGCAAAATTGCAGACTCTTTCTGTGGCTGGGCACTCAGCCTGAGGAGCAAGGATGTTCCTGTGGAAGAAGCATTTTCTATTGTCAGGAATTTGTACAAATACGGAGGCACAGGCGTTCCAATCGGCGGATGCAAAGGCATATCAGATGCATTGGCAGATGTCATCAACCAAAACGGAGGACACATCCACCTCAAATCCGAAGTCGAGGAAATCCTTGTTGAAGACGGCGCTGCATCCGGCGTTATCGTGGGAGGAAAAGAATATCCTGCAGACCTAGTTATAAGCGACATTGGACATCCTCAGACTGCAAGCCTTTGCAAAAACAGTGATATTGATGCAGAATATACCAGAAATGTGGAGGACATCAAAGCCTCTGCAGGTGTCAAAATCTGTCTTGGGGCAAACGAGCCTCTTATCGGGCACAGTGGAGTTCTCCTTACACCACTCTGCCGCCGCATAAATGGGATTAACGAAGTCACAAATATAGATCCTGAACTTGCACCTCCCGGCAAACACCTTGTTATGGCACACCAAGCCGTAACATGGGATCGTATCGGGAACCTCGAAGAGGAAATTGAGATGGGATTAAAGGATCTGGAAGAATTGTTTGCAGGAAAGGATTACGAAGTCCTGCTCGTCCAGTCCTACCACAATGGCTGGCCTGTGAACAGGGCTGCATCTGGATCTGATCCCGGAAACAAGACCCCTGTTGAGAACCTTTATGTCGTGGGTGACGGTGCGAAGGGAGAAGGCGGCATTGAGATAGAAGGGATTGCCCTTGGCGTTATGAACACCTTGAGTCTAATCCAATAATGTCTCATCGTTTTTAAATATCAATAATAACCTCTCTTTATGGGGAGATATAATGAAATCCTTAAAATTCGCCATACTTATTGCTGCATTCTTCCTTCTAATCGGAACCGCAGGGGCAGTTACCACCTTTTCAGCCGACGGCAATGTAGACATAATTGACAACACGACTGATGACCTGTATCTTGCAGGCGGAGAAGTCAATGTCATAGGCGATGTCTACGGAGATGTCGTAGCTGCCGGTGGGGAAGTAACTATTGATGGCGATGTTTACGGAGACGTTATCCTTGCCGGAGGAAACGTTATTATTAACGGTGATGTCGAAGATGATGTCAGAGTCGCTGCGGGAAATGTTTTGATCGCCGGGAATATCGGCGATGATGTCGTTGCAGCTACAGGAAACTTTTTCCTTGCAACCCCTGCAACAATTGGAGGGGATCTACACCTTACCAGCGGAAAGGCATTCTTTTACGGAGACATTGAGGGAGATGTTTCCGGAGGTGTGGAAGAATTACTTCTCGGCGGAACAATAAACGGCACACTTGATCTGGACGTCAGATCTTACGAGATGTTGCCAGAGGCGACAATTGCAGGCGAGACCGATGCAGAGGTCGAGGAGATCACGTCACAAGACAGTGATGAAAGAGGATTCGGCACCCTGAACGCAGGACTCTGGATATTCCGTCTTGTAATGCTTCTGTTAACAGGACTATTCCTCGTGGGAGTGCTTCCCGAAAGAATGCATAGAATGGCAGACGAACTTCCTGAAAGAACACTTCAGAAAGCAGGAATCGGCCTTCTTGTTTTGATTGCCACAATTTTCGGAACTGTTTTCCTGCTAATTACAGTTATTGGAATTCCACTCGCATCAGTAGTCCTGCTATTGCTTGCTTTTGTACTCTATTCAGCCCGCACAATAGTTGCTCTATGGCTAGGAGAATTCATTCTTGCAAAAGTTCGCCCGGAAAGCGGGGCATACGCTTCAATGACTGTGGGAATAATTGTCCTGTTTGTACTCAGCAGCCTTCCGTTCATCGGATGGTGGGTTTTCTGGATTGCCACATTCATATCCATGGGAGCGATTTACTACCTAACACGGGACAAGTGGATTAAGCGAAAACAGGATGTTAGTCCAGAGGATGCGGAGCAAGAACAGTAATTCCGATTTGTTTCAGCATTCTTGAAAGGCTGAATAAAGGCAACCCGACCACATTGAAATAGTCGCCTTCAATGCGTTCTACGATAGCGGCTCCTTTACCCTGTATGGCAAATGCACCGGCTTTTCCAAGAGGTTCTCCCGATGCTACATAGCTGGCAATCTCGTCGTTAGACAATTTCCTAATGGAAACGACAGTTGAAACCGTATCCCGGAATTCTTTTCCAGCAGTTACATCAATCAAAAAAAGACCTGTAATAACGTGCACTTCCTGTCCACTAATTGATTCCAGAATTTGATATGCCTGCAAATCTGAATACGGTTTTCCGATAAGTTTACCCTTACACAAAACCATAGTATCTGCGGAAATTACAACACCATCGTCCAATTTCCCTGCAACATCGTACCCTTTCCGGACAGCATGATGCAATACAACGGATTCATGATCCGTATCCTCAATTTCAGGCTCCTCGTATGAAGACACAATTACCTCAAAGGAATCACCGATTAGCTGGGAAAGTAATTCCTTCCGACGAGGGGAACCTGAAGCGAGAATTATATGTTTCATGTGAATACGATAGTGCGGTAGGAATATAGGAATAATGGATGTCGTATGATTGTTAGGTACTAAATTGAAGCTAACTTAGGATTCCATTTCCCGATACTTGAACCGACGTTTTGCGTAACCCTTGTGTCCACAAACAATGTCTATGCAATCAACTTTTACGTAATCATCGCATTCCTTACATTCGGAATACAAGATATCAGCTCCTTTTTTAGGACATTTTTCTATCCACGCCTCAAGCACCATATGAAAACCTCACCTATTATAATGTGTATATCTGGAATGATAAAATTTCTCCCGGGGAATTTGCATTAAGCTTATGTACAAAAGCTGTTAATTCACATTTAATCCATGCCAGAGTATGTCACATTCGCACGAAACGTTTTCATCCCTGTGACAAATGTTTGCAGGAACAAATGTGGCTATTGCACATTCCGCAGGGAGCCGGATAGTCCGGAAGCACGTCTTATGACTGAGGAAGAAGTAAGGCCAATACTCCAAAGCGGCGTAGATGCCGGATGTACCGAAGCACTTTTTGTTTTTGGAGAATATGCTGAAGAGGTTCCCGAGTATCGGAAGATGCTTGCGGAACTTGGCTATGATTCCACGTTGGATTATGTTTACCGCCTGTGTGAAATGGCAATTGAAATCGGCATCATGCCACATACAAATGCAGGCATTCTCTCCTATCAGGAACTTGAAAAACTAAAGCCTGTAAACGCCAGCATGGGACTTATGCTTGAAACGCTGGCAAGCCTGAAGGCTCATGAAAATTCGCCAGGAAAAAAACCTGACATCCGAATACGCATGATTGAAGATGCGGGAAAATTGCAAATCCCATTTACTACAGGAATTCTTGTGGGAATTGGTGAAACAAAGGAAGACAGGATCGAATCCCTGCAAAAGATTGCAGAAATTCATGAGAAATACAGCCACATACAGGAAGTTATTATCCAGAATTTCATGCCAAAACCCGGTACTGAAATGGAAGGCAATCAGCCTCCCACAAAGGAAGAAATGATGGAAACAGTCCGTCTTGCAAGGGAAATCCTTCCTGAAGATGTGGAGGTTCAGGTTGCTCCTAACCTCATTGATCCTTACAGTCTTGTCAAATGCGGAGCAGGCGACCTGGGAGGAATATCCCCCACGACCATAGACTGGATTAATCCGGAAGCTGAGTGGCCGGACGTGGAAAAACTGCGGAAAATGCTAAAAAACATACCATTAAGGGAAAGATTGCCGATATACCCAAAATTCATAAAGAAAGAATGGCATGGAAAAACACTGGATAAACTCATAAGTTCTCTTGCAGATGATGAGGGCTACAGAGCTTAAAAGGAAGGAAAGTAATGGAAAAAACTATCCCCCAGGATATAATTGAGAGGGCAAAATTCGGCACTGCAACCAAAGAAGATGCCCTGAAACTGCTCGAAGTACCCCCCTTTGAGTTGTTCATTTTTGCCGACGAACTAAGAAAAAATGCTGTCGGTGATAATGTTACTTACGTTGTAAACCGCAATATCAATTTTACAGATAAATGCGTGGGAGACTGCGGCTTCTGCGCTTTCAAGCATCAGGAAAATTACTTCCTTGAAGTTGAGGATATCCTGAACAAAACAAGGGAAGCAAAAGAAACCGGTGCAACGGAAGTTTGTATCCAGGGAGGCTTACTCGAGAATCCGAACATTAGTTTTTACCAGAAAATTCTCAGTTCAATCAAGGCGAATTACCCGGAAATGCATATCCACGCATACTCCCCCATGGAAGTATACCATCTTTCAAGGGCAAGCGGGCTTTCCGTTGAGAACACATTGAAGCGTCTCAAAAACAGCGGGCTTGACACAATGCCGGGAACAGCTGCGGAAATCCTTTCGGACAGGGTACGGGGAATTATCTGCCCTTCCAAACTACCAACCCAGAAATGGGTTGAAGTTGTTACCACTGCCCACAATATTGGGATTCCCACTACTGCGACAATGATGTACGGACACGTGGAAACATGGGAAGAGCGTATTGAACATATTCTTACAATCAGGGATATTCAGCAAACAACAGGTGGATTTACCGAGTTTGTGCCCCTGCCTTTTATGCCCTATAATAACCCCATCGGGGAGAAAATGATAGCAAAGGGGCAATATGCAACCGGCGGTATTGCGGATCTTCAGATCTATGCGCTTTCAAGAATTCTCCTGAATACACAAATTCCTAACATACAGGCAAGCTGGGTAAAGCTCGGCAAGAAGCTGGCACAGGTTGCCCTTAACTGTGGAGCCAACGATCTTGGCGGAACATTGATGGAGGAAAAAATATCCAAATCCGCAGGAGCCACTAACGGGGAAAGTATGCCTGTCGAGGAGCTTGAATGGATTATCACCACTGCCGGCAGAAAGGCAGTCCAGAGAAACACATTCTATGAAATCCTGAGTGAAGACAAATGAGAGCGGTTATTCCTTACAAGAAGGAGAACGCCAAATCCCGGCTTTCAAATGTTATGACAAAGTCCCAGAGGGAAACGTTTGTTGAGCTCATGCTAAAGGATGTAATTGGAAGCCTGAGTGAAGCAGGAATAACAAAAATTGATATCCTTACTCCGCACCCCGAAGATGTTGATGAGGGACTTGAAGTATCCATAATAAAGGATGAAGCAGATCTTAACGAAGCTCTCAACCGGTATCTTAACAACCAGGATGAACCGGTTTTAATCATAATGGCGGATCTTCCTCTTGTACAACCTAAGCACATCCGTGAAATCATTTCAAGTGAGGAGGAGATTGTCATTGTTCCCGGCAAGGGAGGGGGTACCAATATCCTTTACATACAGAGACCCGATGTTTTCAGGGTCAAGTATTATAATTCCAGTTTCGAGAATCATTGTGATATCGCCTGCCAGCATGAGCTTACCCTTGCCAGATATGATTCCTTCATGGCAAGCACCGACATTGACGAACCTCATGATATCGTGGAACTGATATTACACGGGGAAGGGCTTGCAAAAGAATACGCAGAGACTAATTTTGGGAAAAAGAGAGGTGGGAAAGGACGGGTCAAAGCTCATCCCCTGCAACCTTCACTGAAGTTCCAATCCAATTGATATAGTTCTATTCCCCTTTTATCTCCCAATAAACAATTGCAGGTAAGTCATAGCTGTGGAGGCTTTTTACCGTATCCTTTATTTCTCCGAACTTGTCTTCGGTTGTCTTGATAAACATCACAACTTCAGACTCATGAGAAGTTTCACCCTCCCAGACAAATACAGATTGAATTGGATACATGTTAACACATGCTGCTAATTTCCTATCCACGAGTGCCGTTGCAATTGCCTCTCCTTCAGCAGAATCAGGAACTGTAACATAAACGATTATTGGTTTCATAGTATCCGGAAAAGATTTGGGGCAATATTTTATAAATCCTTAATGCATAAGAGGGCCAAGGAAGTTGACCTTCTGGTGTATGCAGATGCATTGCCAAAAAAATATATATAAATCCGAAATAGATTAGGATTTAGTTACACCTCACTTTTGGAGATTGGACCTGGTGATTAGATGAGCATTAGCGTGAATAGGTATAAATGCGGCTATTGTGGTGCATGTGTTGGGGTATGCCCTTCAGGATCACTTGAACTTGTAGAGACGTGGATAGAAGTTGATAATTGTTGCACCAGTTGTGGAATCTGTGCAAAGATCTGTCCGGTTGGAGCTATTGAGGTGAAACGTTGAAAGATTATTATGACATGGTTGTTGTCGGCGCCGGCCCTGGCGGATCAATGACCGCTAAATATGCAGCCGAACAAGGGCTGGGTGTTCTCCTCATTGAAAAGAGACAGGAAATCGGAGATCCGATTCGCTGTGCTGAAGGTGTGGCAAAAGTTACACTGAAAAAGCATATCGAACCTGATCCCAAATGGATCTGTGCAGATGTTACCGGATCCCGTATATTTTCACCGGATATGACAATGGTGGAAATGAATGAAGAGATGTCCGGCGGGGAAGTTGGATATGTGCTTGAAAGAAAAGTCTTTGATCGGGCACTTGCAGATGCAAGCGCAATAGCTGGCGCGGATGTCATGGTCAAGACAAGGGCTACCGGCTTAATTATCGAAAACGATACTGTTTGTGGCGTAAAAGTAATGCATCTTGGAGAAGAGAAAAACATCAGATGCAAGATCGTTATTGGTGCAGATGGAATGGAATCCAAAGTTGGTCGATGGGCCGGGATTAACACTGCATGTAAACCGTCAGACATCGAAACCTGCGCACAATTTCTTATCACAAATGCTGATATTGATCAGAATTTCTGCTATTTCTACCTCGGCAAGGAAGTTGCACCCGGAGGATATGTGTGGGCATTCCCGAAAGGCAATGGTACTGCAAACCTCGGAATAGGAATTCTTGGAAGCCGCTCCGGCAAGAAGAAAGCCATCGATTATCTTAATGAATTCAAGGAAAAGCATTTCCCCGAAAGCAGAATAATTGAAATGGTTTATGGCGGAGTACCTGTCAGCGGACCTATTGAAAGAACAATTGCAAACGGTCTCATGCTTGTGGGTGATGCGGCAAGACAGTCCGATCCGATAACCGGAGGCGGGATCATTAATGCAATGGATGCGGGCAAGATTGCTGCGGAAGTTGCAGTTGAAGCAATTAATAAAGGCGATTGCTCCATGGCCACCCTTCAGGAATATGAAAACAGATGGCGTGCAACCATCGGGGAAGATATCAGCTACACCCTGAAAGTGAAGGACACGTTTGTTAACTTCAGTGATGATGATCTTAATTCCCTTGCTCATTCTGTAGAAGGAATTGCAATCCACAAGATGACAGTCAAGGATCTCCTTAATGCCCTTTTCAAAGCAAACAAGAGATTACTCTGGAATCTTCGCGGACTTATCAAGGAAGCAAAGAAGAAGAATAGTAAATAATTATTCTTCTAATTCTCTTTTTATTTACTCCAGAAAGCCGGTGTGAAGAGCACAAGCACTGTGAAAACCTCGAGTCTTCCTATCCACATATCGGCAATCAGGATTAGTTTTCCAAACGCCGGGATAATGTCAAAATTTTGCATAGGACCAATGAGGGCAAACCCCGGCCCAATATTCCCCAATGTTGCGATGGAAGCACTCATTGAAGTTACAAAATCCAGTCCCATGAGGGATAGGAGAATTGAGCTTATGAAGAATATGAAGAAAAAGAATACCATGAAAGATATCGTTGCCTGCATTACATCATCTGGCACTACTTTATTATTAAATCGAACTGGTTTTACGGCCTTGGGGTGAATTACCCTGAAAAGCTCTTTTTGTGCGTATTTGAACAAAAGAAGGAATCTGACAGCTTTCACACCACCTGCTGTTGAACCCGCGCATCCCCCAATAAACATCAGGGAAAAAAGCACAATTTTTGCCGAGTCTGACCACTGATTAAAATCAACAGTCGCATAGCCGGTAGTTGTCATTATTGAAACTACATGGAATATACCATACCTTAGGGAATCAGATATTGAATATACTCCATTTGAAAACAACATGTATGCCAGAATTAGTGATGCTGATACAATTAAGAAGAAATAAAATTTGAATTCCTGATCTTTCAGGAGACTCTTTCGATCATTGTAGAGGGATTTATAATGAAGGGCAAAATTCGCACCTGCAAAGAACATGAAAAGTACAATGATACCTTCAACAACAGGACTCCCGAATGCACCCACACTTCCCCCGTAAGGAGAGAAACCACCGCATGCCATAGTGGTAAAAGTATGAGTAATAGCATCGTATGGTTCCAGTCCTGCAATTGCTAAAAAAGCAATTTCCAGAAGAGACATTACAACATAAACCATCCACAGGATTTTTGCCGTTTCCCTGATTCTTGGTTTTAACTGGTCTTCTTTAGGACCAGGGGCCTCAGCGCGGAAAAGTTGTCTTCCCGCTATTCCAAGTTTGGGAAGAATAGCAATGAAAAGCATAATAATTCCCATTCCACCCAGCCATTGGGTCATACTTCTCCAGAATAACAGACCCCGGCTGTGGCTTTCAATATCAGTAAAAACCGTAGCTCCGGTTGTTGTGAATCCGGACATGGATTCAAACAGAGCATTTAATGGCGAAAGACCTTCAAACACATAAGGAAGAGCGCCAAACACTGCTGCAAAGAGCCAGCCTAAAGCAACAATCAGGAAACCTTCACGTAAATCCCATTCATCATCTTCCCGCTCCAGAAAGAGAGTTAAACCCGATGCGGTTAATATTGTTATGGTAAGAGGAATTGCAAAAGTACTCAGTGACTCATGATAGTAAAATGATACAATCAGCGGGAGCGACATAAATGCTCCCAGAATCCACAGGATAGAACCCAATACACCAAGAACTACCTTAAACCTCAAATCAATCACTTCATTTGAAGAGTTTTTCGACATCATGCAAAGCAGATGGAAGAGAGAAAATCAGTACATGATCACCGGCATGTATAACATAGTCACCCCTGGGAACGTGTGTTTCATCCCCTTTCACAACCATGCTTACAATAGCTCCACGCGGGAATTGGACATTTTTTAGAGGTTCTCCCACAATCTTTGAATTTGAAGAGGCTGTGTACTCTATGATTTCAACCTTTTCACCTTCAAGTGTAGTGAGTGCTTCGATACCTGTACCCATAGTGAGCTTAAGAACTTCGTTCACAGTAGCTTCCCTTGGACTCGCAGCCCTGTCAACACCTACCATTTCAAAAAGGGGCACATAATCGTAATGATCAGCCCGTACAATTACTTTCTTTGCACCCAGTTGTTTTGCAAGGAGAGCGCAAAGCAGGTTTTTCTCATCACTGTCGGTAACGGAAATTACAACATCCATATCCCCAATACCTTCTTCCCTGAGAAGGTTGAGGTCGGTTCCATCCCCCCTCAATACAAGAATGGACGGAAGTTCTTCTGCAATGAATTCAGAGCGTTCTTTTTCCCTTTCTATGAGTTTAATTTTCAGACGTGTATGCTCGAGAAGCTTGGCCAGATAGAAGCCAACCACACCACCGCCAATAATCATAATACGGCTTTGTTTTCTTCCAATTTCACCAAAGAGTGCTGGAATTTCCACCATGGATTTAGATCTGCCCATGATGACCATGTGATCTCCTGCCCGGACCACATCATCGCCACGGGGAATTATTAAATCTGATTCACGAAACAGGGCACTTACAATACAACCACCCGGTAAATCGAGTTGATGGACCTTTTTGCCGACAATTTCGTTGTCTTTTTTAACAACAAATTCCATCATCATAACTTTGCCGTCAGCAAACAATTCCGTATCAATTGCCTCCGGAATAGAAAGAATATCAGCAACTTCTGATGCGAGAGATAACTCCGGACAAACCATCACATCAATACCCAGTTGGGTTCTTTTTGCTACAGGGCTGTCGATATAATCAGGATTACTTACCCTTGCCATTGTCTTGAAATTTGAAGCAGACTGCATTATCAACTTGGAAGCCATGCATGATACGATGTTGACCTCATCTAACCCTGTAACTGCTACAAGGAGATCAGTGTTCGGAAGAATTTTTCCGAGAATTGCGGCGTTTGCACCATTTCCGCGTATCACCTGCACATCCAGTTCATCTATTCTCAGGCAGGCATCTTCATCTTCATCAATGACAATAATATCGTTATTCTGGTACAGCGACTTGGCAATATGATAGCCAACTTCACCGGCACCAATGATAATGATTTTCATAAAAATTCCTCAATCCAGTCTTTGGACTCACGAGGATAATACAAACACTATTGTTAAAGTTTACCGTAGGAAAGCAGGCAGATAACGATTATTCATGATATTTGGGGATATTGCCACACAAAGAAAATCCAGAAGAAAAAAGACTAGATGGAACAAAGCCTAAAAATTCTAAGGGGAAGAACGACTCTTACCCCACATCAAATAGAAACGGCAGATTATTCAGTATGAGGATTGGATTTCGGACTTTCATCATCAGCTAGCAAAGAATCAAAGGCATCTTTTACTTTGTCAAAAACGCCTCCCCCTTTGTTGTTACCGGCATTACCGCCACTTAACTTATCGAATTCCATAAGGGCTTTTTTCTGCTCTTTTGTAAGTTTGGCAGGAGTTTCCACAATGACTTTCACAAGCTGGTCGCCCTGCCCGTGACCATGAAGATGTGGCATACCTTTTCCTTTCAGCCTGAGGACGGAATGCGTCTGAGTTCCTTCCTTAATATTCATTTTCACTTCGCCATGAAGTGTTGGAACCTTCACGCTTCCACCAAGAGCGGCCTGACCAAAGCTAATGGATTGTTCAAGGATAATGTCATCTCCGACCCTGTCAAACATCTCATGGGGTCTCACATGCAATACAACATAAAGATCCCCTGAAGGGGCACCGGGATCGCCATCTTCACCCTCACCGGTAACTTTCAGCCTCAGGCCGGTATCAGCGCCTTTGGGGATTTTAACTGCAATCTTCTTGGTTTTCCTTACTTTCCCTGAACCATGGCACTCCGGACATGGGGATTCAATAACCTTTCCCGTCCCATGACACTGATCACAGGTAGTGGTAGTCATAAAACGGCCAAATGGCGTATTTCTGGCATGGGTCATCTGACCGCTTCCACCACATTTGGAACAGGTAACTGCAGATGTTCCAGCTTTTGCACCGGTTCCTTCACATGACTCACAGTTTTTAGCACGTGGAACCTGAATAGGAACACTGTCGCCGAAAGCCGCCTGTTCAAGGGTAATCTCAAGATCGTAACGAAGATCCGAACCCCTCATGGGCCCGCGACGTGAACTTCTTTGGCTTCCAAATCCTCCGAAACCACCGAATCCGCCAAATCCTCCGCCAAAGATGTGCTCAAGGATATCCTCAAATCCACCGAAATCAGCATTCCTGAAAATGTCCTCAGTAGAATAGCGGCTGTCAATACCAGCATGACCAAACTGATCATACTGCGCCCTCTTTTCCTTATCTGAAAGTACAGCATACGCTTCAGAGATTTCCTTGAATTTCTCCTCAGCGTCGGGTTCTTTACTCTTATCAGGATGGTGAGTCATCGCAAGCTTACGGTAAGCTTTCTTGATCTCTGATTCCGAAGCGTCTTTTTGAACACCAAGGATTTCATAGTAGTCCCTTTGCGTAGACATAGCGGTTTACCTCAAACAGGGATAAAAATAAGGAATTACAGGGATAAAAAGTTCCCTGTAAAATTACTTCTCATCGTCTACTTCTTCAAAGTCTGCATCAACTACAGTTTCATCTGTGTCGGCAGCTCCTTCCGCAGATTCGGATTGACCGGACTCGGATGCCTGTGCTGCTTCAGCTTCCTGTTGTGCTTTCTGGTACATAGCCGCTGAAACTGCATACAATGCTTCCTGAAGAGCTTCGGTTTTGGTTTTTATGTCTTCCAGATCAGAGCCTTCAAGAGCAGTCTTGAGTTCTGCGGAAGTAGATTCAACCTTGGATTTCTGCTCCTCGGTTGCAACGTCGCCTGCTTCCTTGAGAACTTTCTCGGAAGAGCTTACAAGAGATTCAGCGTTGTTGCGTATATCAACTTCCTCTTTCTTAGCCTTGTCTTCTTCTGCGTGAGCTTCCGCATCTTTGACCATCTGGTCAATCTCTTCATCGGAGAGACCGCCTGGTTTCTGGATTGTAATGGATTGCTCCTTACCGGTTCCAAGGTCCTTTGCATTTACATTGAGGATACCATTGGAATCGATATCAAATGTAACTTCGATCTGTGGCATTCCGCGTGGTGCAGGTGGTATACCATCGAGGATAAAGCGACCCAAAGTCTTGTTTGCAGTCGCAATACCACGCTCACCCTGAAGAATATGGATTTCCACGGAAGTCTGGCTGTCAGCCGCAGTTGAGAAAATCTGGCTTTTCTTCGTTGGAATTGTAGTGTTACGCTCAATAAGCGGGGTTGCAACACCTCCAAGCGTCTCAATACCAAGAGTCAATGGAGTTACATCCAGAAGCAATACATCATGGACTTCGCCTCCAAGGACACCACCCTGAATAGCAGCACCGACAGCGACTGCTTCATCCGGATTGATATTCTTGTATGGGTCTTTCCCGATAACTTCTTTCACAGTCTTAAGGACAATTGGCATCCTTGTGGAACCGCCAATAAGTAGAACTTTCTCAATGTCAGCAGGACTCAACTTTGCATCGTTAAGTGCCTGTTTCATAGATGCAATTGTCTTGTCAATGAGATCAGAAGTCATATTTTCAAACTGGGCTCTAGTGATATCGAGATCAATGTGTTTAGGCTGACCGTTTGCATCAGCGGTAACGAATGGAAGGTTCACATTAGTGGTACCTACACCGGAAAGCTCAATCTTGGCTTTCTCTGCGGCATCTTTCAGACGCTGCAATGAAGCTTTGTCTTTTGAAAGATCAATGCCTTCCTCTTTCTTGAATTCGCTCACGATATGTTCGACAAGTCTGTTGTCAAAGTCATCTCCTCCAAGGTGTGTGTCACCGCTTGTTGAAAGAACTTCAAATACACCATCTCCAAGCTCAAGTATGGATACATCAAAGGTTCCGCCACCCAGATCATAAACAAGTATTTTATGTTCCCCATGCTCCTTATCAAGACCATATGCAAGGGATGCTGCAGTCGGTTCGTTGATAATACGAAGGACTTCAAGACCTGCAATCTTACCTGCGTCCTTGGTAGCCTGCCTCTGGGAGTCGTTAAAGTATGCAGGAACAGTGATGACAGCCTGAGTGATTGTCTCACCCAGATAGCTTTCGGCATCGTCCTTCAGTTTCCTGAGGATCATTGCGGAGACTTCCTGAGGAGTGTAATCCTTCTCATGCATTTTTACTTTGTAATCACCCTCACCAATATGACGTTTGATGGAGCTTACTGTGTTGTCCGGATTAGCGATCAGCTGCCTCTTTGCTAGCTGACCAACCAGCTTTTCCCCTTTCTTGGAAAAACCTACAACGGAAGGAGTAGTTCTGCCCCCTTCAGCATTTGGAATAACAGTAGGTTCCCCACCTTCAATTACTGCCATACATGAATTTGTAGTTCCCAAATCAATTCCAAGTATTTTACCCATATTAATTACCTCTCTGAAAAATGTTAATTTGATTATTGATATTTGTTATCTGTTATGTCTTTCGTCTCATTCCCGGAAGGAATTATTCCTTAAGATTTATCCTGTTCAGAAGGATTCCTGACAACAGTCACCATGGCTGGCCGAATCACCTTGGAGTTAAACTCATATCCGGTGCGGCAGACCTCTACAACCATATTGTCAGGATGTTGGTCACTTTCCACATGATGTGTTGCTTCATGTAAATGAGGATCGAAATCTTTCCCTTCACACTCAATTCTCTTCAAACCTTCCTTCTCAAGAATGGAAATGAGCTGTTTGTATACCATTTCCACGCCATTAACAACGGACTTGACATCTTCAGCATCCCTGAAAGAGAATAGCGCCCTTTCAAAGTTATCGCAGACTTCCAGAAGATCAAACATTATGTTTTCAACAGCAAACTTCCTGAAATCTTCCATTTCTTTTCTGCTTCGCTTTCTGAAATTGTCAAATTCAGCTTTCTGGCGCAGGACTTGCTCCTTTAATTCTAAAACCTCAGCGTCTTTCTCTTCAAGAAGAGCTTTGGTATCTTCAAGTTCATCCTTCACAGATGAGTCTGAAGACTTTTTTGAATCACTGGTTTGTTTCTTTCCTTTGGATTTGCCTGCCATTTACGAATATCTCCGCAAGCTCAGATAAGTAGTAACACAGGCTTTTTGATTGAAAGTACTTCTATAAAAAGCTTTCGCTTTTTTAGAGTTTACTGATAGCTAGAATCAGCCTGATAAGACAGGAATTTGACAATCAGCATACTGGCAATCATACAAACCGCAAGGGCAGACACAAGCTTTTCCCAACCCAGTGAAAGAAAAGCATCAGTAAAGGCAAAACTTATACCGCCAAAAAAGGAAAGCAATGCAAAGGTTGCTATCATAGATATAAATCCACCTCCTGCAAGAGAGCCAATCTGATCAGCACCCCTTCTCTCAAAGAACACTGATCCGATAATGAAAATTACTGCAAAAATGAGCAGTATCACAGCTATTGGAATCGGACTGGCTTTTGTAGAAGCCATTTGCATAATTCCCATTGCCATTCCGATCATAAAAATGGCCAGAGCAAAGGATACACCTAATGCCTGAAAAAATGGGTTATCTGATACTTCCATATCCATCCCTCTCGAGATAGAGTTTGTACTGATAGTATATATTATATTCCTTATCAAAAGCGAATAACCCATATATCTGATGACGGAATCTAATCATACATGAAAATTCTCATTTCAGAATATGCAACCAGCGTCGGTATGGGTGGAACCTACCTCATAGAAGGGAAATCCATGCTCAAATGCCTTGCATCTTCTTTTGAAAATGAGGGCCATGAAGTAATTTACACATCTGCAGATATCCCGATTGGCTGTGGAAAAATGAGTTCCTGTGAGCAAGGAAAGCTTGAGGAATCACTGGATAAATTATCAAGCCAGTGTGATGCTGCACTTGTCATTGCCCCGGATGACATTCTGGCCGACCTTACCGGAATTGTAGAAAAGAATACGGTCAACCTTGGATCAATCCCTGATTCCATAAGAAAATGCGCTGACAAGCTTGAATGCAGCCGGATACTTGAGAAAAACGGCATTCCTTCACCAAAAACTGTTTCCAGGCAAAGTGAGATGGATGCGAAAGCCAGATACGTTGTAAAACCAAGGTACGGGTGTGCTTCCGAAGACACTGTGATTGCCAGTGGTAGGGAATATCTCAAAGAAGGGCATATTGCAACTGAATACATAGATGGGGAGCACCTCAGCGTGAGTCTTGTTTGCTCTGACTCAATTCTTCCAATAACAATAAACAAACAGATCATTGAAACAGGGAATCAAAAAGACAACATAACTATTGATTACAGGGGAAGTGTTACCCCATACGAAACAAAACGTTCCGGCGAAGTCATCAATGCGGCCATTGAAGCCGCCAGGACACTGGGCTGCCGCGGATATACCGGAATAGACATTGTGCTTGCGGAAAAACCCTATGTTATTGATATCAATCCCCGACCTACAACCTCCCTGGTCGGAATTACCCAAATTTTAAAAACTGAAATTGCAGAACTCCTGCTACTTGCAGCGGATAATAATTTGCCGGAGACAGTAGCAGTGGAGGGAACTGTAGCTTTCACAAAAGAGGATCTGAAATGAAAATAATTGGAATTGACATTGGGGGAGCAAATACAAAAGTAGCATCTTCCGATGGAAAATTTGTTGATTTGCATTATGTGCCCCTCTGGAAAGAAACATCATTACCGGAAGTCCTGCGGACAATAGCAGAAACCCAAAAACCCGACAGGATTGCTGTTGTTATGACAGGGGAACTCGCAGATTGTTACGAAGACAAGGAAGCCGGAGTTAAAGGAATCGTAGATGCAGTGGAAAATAACTTTGACGGAGACATACAATACATGGGAGTTTCCGGAAATTTCAGCCGGGAAGTACCAAACCCACGTGACCTTGCAGCTGCTAACTGGGTCGCATCTGCAAAACTAATCGGCAAGGAAGTCGGCGATGCAATTTTCGTGGACATGGGAAGCACAACCTGCGATATTATTCCTATTAAGAAAGGAAAACCTGTTGCCCACACAACAGATACTGAAAGACTGGCTAATGGCGAACTGCTATACGAGGGCATCCTGCGAACTAATGCTGCAGCGGTTCTTGACAGGGTAGATATTAGCATAGGCAGTTGTCGTGTTTCCTCGGAACTGTTTGCAACTACTGCGGATGCCTACCTTGTACTTGGGAATATTGAAGAAAAAACCTACACAGCAGAAACCGCTGATGGTGAAGGAAAAAGCATTGAAGAAGCTTCACGCCGCTTGGCAAGGGTGGTATGTGCAGACCTAAAAGATATTTCATCAGAAGATGTTGAACAAATAGCTCTTGCAATTAAGGAGAAGCAGATCCAGGAAATCCAAAACGGAATCCGGGAGGTTGCAAGGCATCACCATCTTGACACAGTGGTCTGTGCAGGACTTGGAGAATTCCTGATAGCTGAGGCATGCGAGCTCATGGAAAGAGAATGTTTCTCCATAGCCCAGCGCTGGGGAAAAGAGATTTCAAAAGTATTCCCCGCTTATGCGGTCGCAAAACTGCTTGAGATGGAGCTGGAAGCTGAATGAGCAAAAAGGCCGTAATCAAAATCGGCGGAAGCCTCATTAAAGAAGCTGCACAGCTCATCGAACATATCGCTGACAATCGGAATTCATTTGGGAAACAAATAGTGTTTATTCCGGGAGGGGGAATTTTTGCCAACTTCATCCGGGAAGCGGATAACAGATTTAACCTGGATTTGGATTCGAGTCATTGGATGGCAATTCTCGCAATGGAACAATATGGATATTACCTTGCCGGAAAAACAGGAATCCCGACAATAACAGCTCTTGAAGACAATAAACATCAAATTGCCATTTTCCTCCCATACTCATTACTTGTTGAAAATGATCCTCTGCCACATTCATGGGACATAACGTCTGATACCATTGCAGCTTTTTTTGCAGAAATGGAAAAGGCGGAATTCATTAAAGTAACTGATGTTGACGGCGTATTGGTTCATCAACAAATTGTTGAGGAGATAGATACAACCAGACTTGCCAGCATGGGTGAGACATGTGCGGATCTGGCATTCCCCGGATTCCTGGAAAAACATAAGCTCGATTGCTTTGTCTTAAACGGAAAAATTCCAGACCGGCTGCTTGAGTACATTCAAGAAAAAAAGACTATTGGAACCCTCATCAAGGGGAATATTTAAATGCAATATTGATTATGTACTCAAACCATCGTACTTACCAGTTTGTTAACATCATTGTTAAAAGTTAAAAAGGAGACAGAGGATGAATAAAGTAGAAAGTTGTACCTCTTGTGGCATCAACCTTAAAGAGGAAGGATTTGCAAGGTTCCCCTGCCCAACATGCGGATCCGAACTTGGAAGATGCGTTAAGTGCAGAAAACAGAGTAACCCTTACACTTGCCCTAAATGTGGATTTGTTGGACCCTGAGGTATGAATTATGGGAGAAGTTGCAGCAACAATGAAGATTATGCCTGAAAGTGTTGATACCGATCTCGACGCAATAAAGGCCAAGATTGTAGAAGTATTACCAGAAGGCTCTGAACTCTATGGATCAGAAATTGAACCAGTTGCCTTTGGACTCAAAGCACTCAAAGTAGTAATTCTGGTTGGTGACCTTGAAGGTGGTACCGAACCAGTCGAGGAAGCTATCAACAACATTGATGGTGTTGAGAGCTTACAGGTCGTTGAACTCGGAAGGCCAGTCTAAGGCCTTCAAAAATCTTTTTTTCCTTTATTTTTGCAGGGCTTGTAGATCAGGGGAAGATCGTTACGTTCGCAACGTAAAGGCCGCGGGTTCAAATCCCGCCAAGTCCACTGAGGATTTAGTTATCTACCAGCCTGTGTATTTTTGTACCTGCCATTGATTCAGCTACTATTGAATCAATATCGAGTTTTTCATCTTCTTCTGCACCGATTGTGTAACGTGCACGAACTTCAGGATGCACAGGAACAGCACCACAACTTGCTGCTTTTCTTATGGAAATCTCATATGTTCCGATTTTCTTCGCCAGATCCATGATTTCAGTTTTGTCCAGACCAATAAGCGGGTGGTATATCGGGAAACCGAGACCATAGATTTCAGCGTACATGTTGTACGTAGTCTGGGAAGCCACCTGTCCCAGCGAAGAGCCGGTAATAATTCCCGAAGCTTTCTCTTTATTCATTACTTCAAACCCAAGCCTGTACATCATGCGCTTGCACATGATACATGTATTCTTGACATTGCATTTTTCACGAACTGCTTCAAGATATGGACCATTTGGAACCTCATAGAACTTCATTAGATGACCAGGTGCCCATTTTTGCAATGCACGAACACAATCCATTGTTCTCTCTTTACCTGCATCATTGGCAAAAGGTGCATTGTTTGCGTAAACCGGGATAATCTCAACGCCCCTGCGCATCATCATCCAGGCAGCTACCGGGGAATCAATTCCTCCGGAAATTAAAACAACCATTTTTCCCTGTGTTCCGAGAGGCAAACCTCCTACACCGTCTACGATTTCAGTGAAAACATAAGCTTTGGACTGGCGCATCTCAACGAAAATTTCCTTATCTGGGTCTGTAAGGTTTACGGATATGGATTTGCCCTGTGAATCAAGTTTTTCATAAACCGCATCGCCACAACTTATGCCAATATCCGATGAACGGAAATCGTGGTTTCCCGAGCGACGGGGACGAATGGCAAAAGATTCTCCATCCTGCACCATGTTTTCAGCAACTTTTGCGCATGTGGTTGCTGAGGCCTCAAGAGTTGCATCAACTGTGATTGCAGGAGAAGTGGAGACTATGCCAAATACATTCGCAACAACCTTAGCAGCATTCGAGTCAGATGATTCTACAAAAATACGACCCCATTCCCGACGGACCTCGGAATATTCAATTTTTTCCTGATCCAGCATTGCTTCAATATTGGAAACCAAAGTCTGTTCAAACCTTTTCCGAACGCCTGGACTCTTGAGAGCAAGCTCCCCGTATCTCACAATCACAGTGTTAAACATGGTATTGACTCATAGGCGGGATAAATAAAAACACTTTGGTATTGACAATAAAATAATATTTGAGACAATGCCAATTTTTGAAGTCTAATTGAGTAAACCGATTTTTCGCATTCCTATCCTTGACATTCAAATATAATGTAATACAATTAATGATATATTGAAATTTATCGAGGAGTTGGTTAACTGGCATCTCTGGGATTCTACAGGAAAATTCGAAGGTATCTGGAAATCTTTCGCGTATTCATAAAATACAACCTTTTTAGTCTCCTGTACAAAGAGATCCAGAGAAACTACGTTTCAAACAAAAATGTAACCTGCTACATTGATGTGGAAAACCAGAAGAATGCAATAAAGCTACGCCGGGCTTTCGAAGATTTGGGACCTACTTTTGTCAAGCTTGGACAAATAATGAGCAAACGACCTGACTTGCTCCCTCAGAGTTATATTCAGGAACTCTCCCGGCTTCAGGACAAGGTTAGGCCATCTGAATTTAGTGAAATGATTCGATCTTTTGAAGGATTCCAGTGTACAATCGGGGGCTCAGGTGCAAATCGTAATCAAACTACTGCAGTCGATGAGTCTTACATCAACAATTTCTTTGATAACTTCAACACAAAACCGATTGCCAGTGCGTCTGTAGCACAGGTTTACGAGGCAGTCCTCGATGGCCAGAAAGTTGCGGTAAAAGTAGCACGTCCGGGGTTGATCGACAAAATTAATGTTGACCTGTCAATAATAAATGATCTCAAACCCATCATAGTCAGGGTCGGAGGTTTCGGGAAGAACATAAATTTTGATGAATTTCTTGATGAATTCCGGGAACTACTAAACAAGGAACTTGATTTCAGGAATGAAGCCCGTAACCTTAAACGCTTTCATGAAGCATTCGCAGACTTCGATGAAGTACGTATCCCGGCAGTTCATGAAGACTATTGTACCGAAAGTGTCCTTGTGATGGAATACATGGAAGGGAAACTTGTAAAAGACCTACCTACCATGGACCGGGAAAAAAGATCACACTATGCCCATCTTATCAGTTCAAGTTACCTGAAGCAGGTTTACCTCGACGGCGTATATCATGCAGATCCACATGCTGGAAACATCCTTATTCAGGAAGACGGAGGAATTGCATACATAGATTTTGGCGCTGTCGGAATAATTGACGATGAATTAAGGCGCAATATGCTGAATCTTTTCTATGGGATATACAAGAAAAATGTTGATATCGCCTTTGAAGCATTCCTTAAAGTTGCGAATATAAACAAAAATGATATCAATACACGGAAGTTCAAACTTGATCTTGACGATCTGATTGCCAAGCAAAATTATTCCCTTGGGGAAAGGCAAAATGACAGTTACGCAAACCTTGCGTTGAAATATGATTTATCCCTGCCAAGCGATTTCTCCACACTTGAAAGGGCACTTGTCCTGATTGAGGGAGTGTGCCTTGAGCTTGATCCCAAATTCAGCATTATTGATGACGCAAGACCAATTATAACCAGGGTAATGATCCAGAGATATTCACCATTCAGGGCTGCAGAATATTTCCAGCTTGAAGGCGATAAGTATCTTGAAATCTTTAAGAATCTGCCACAGGGAATCAACGATGTTATTGAAACCATCAGGGGATACCGCATAGAGAAACTGGAAGAGAAAAGCCGGCAAATAAGGCGTGATAGGATTATGGATTCGGCGGCAAAATATGTTTTTGTTTCAATAATCCTGATAGCATCTGCGTATCTCGCAACACAGCCCGAAACTGGAATTGCAAATCTTGGGATTGCAGGCTTTATAGTAGCCCTTCTTCTCTTTGCACTACTGTTCCTTAAAAATCAATAATTCCTAAATTATTTATTTCCAAACCAACATAATATAATGTGCATGGGGATTAAAAAGGGGAATCACTTCGGTACCTTGTACGGTGGACCAAGGTATGATTTTTTTGCAGACATGCTCGGATTTGATCATAGATTCTATGAGAAAGCTGCAGCAGAATTACCACTTCAAAGAGGAATGAAACTACTTGATTTGGGATGTGGAACTGCATCCCTGACACTTGCAATTGCCCGGAAACTTGGGCATGAAGGAGAGTTTCATGGCCTGGATCTGTCCCCGAAACAATTGTCTTATGCACTTACAAAAACAAAAAAACGGCCTGAGTTTAGCTTTTATCGTGCAACTATGGACATCCTCCCATTCAAGGACAACACTTTTGATATGATTACTACAAGCGTGGCATTTTGCGAAACCTCGGCAGACGTTCGCAGGGGTGCCATCCATGAAGCCTCAAGGGTACTGAAGAAGAACGGGCTGTTTGTCCTGATTGATTGCGGAAAACCACGAATGGGGATGAGCAGCTTTATCCTCCTTCCCTTTTTTATGCTCAAGGAAAACCATGACAGCTGGAACAACACCTATGTGCAACTTTGCAGGGATTGCAACCTTGAATTTGTAAGCGATGCATACCTGAAATCTTACATTCAGTGCCAGATTTTCAGAAAAACTGAATGAAATTATAACTACGTTAAATATATATAATTTCCACCATTATTATATGTGAGGCAGCAGGATTAACCAGTATGGGTGATTGCTGCTTCGGGGAATATTCGAAATATTTTGGGGAGTATTTTATGAAAAGACTTAAACAATGTCCGAACTGCCATTCTGAGATGGTAGTCGATAAAAACGGTATTGAACACTGCAAATTCTGTAATTACTGGACATTTGAAGGTACCGCACGCCTTGAGCCACTAACTATATTTTCATAACAAGGTGACAGGATGCACGACCATAAATGTACAACTTGCAACGAAAAACTAAAAGTCATGAAAATCAGCACTAATATTCTCTACTATTGCAACAAGTGTAAAAACATGACTTCAAAAGAAGCATTTCAGTGAGAATAGTCTTTGTTCACACATCTTCTCATTTTTTTCATGTAAGAATAAAGACTCTCAACATCTTTTATTTCTTTTTTAACCATGGAAGACAGCCGGATTCGGAAATCCGTATCAACATCCAGGCCAAGATACCGTAAATCAGAAGATACTTTAGAACCCAATAGATCGCCCCTTCGATCCCAATCGGTCAAAATAATAACTTCCCTGCCCTCTCCAGCAAGCCTATCAGATAATTCAAGCACAGGAATAGTGGTAGAGGTCTCTATCTGACCCTGGATACCCAATTTTCTCAGGGAAATAACATCCCTTTTACCCTCCACAACAATTATTGAACCTTCCAACGAACGTGAAGACAAATCTTCAAGCAGTTCTTCAAGTTTTTCAAGGCGTCTTCTTACAGACGAAATGGAAGTAGTAGGAGTACAATGGTGTTTCCCATCAGAAAAGTAACGCATCTGTACCAGTTACTTCAGGGATAGTAAAAATAGCTTCTCCCATTATTTACACTCGCAAAGGATAAATAAGGAAAATTCAAGACTGTATTACATAAGGGTATATGGAGGGTTTTTTTGAAGTGCATGTTCTGCGGAGAAGAATGCATGGAGTATGAAATAGAAGGTGGAGTGGAAGAAAGCGTAAAGGAAGGCATAATTATTGGTAATTCCCACGTATGCGTCGACTGTCTTGAAGAGCTAAGGGATGCCCTTAAAATTACGAAACTGGAGCATTCTATTAGCGATGTCGAGTATGAAATATATGAGGAAACAATGAGCCAGTAATTTAACCTATCTGAGCAATGACACCTAACTATTACAATCCCGGGATTGAAACAATCAGTCGGGATGAGCTTGATGCTACTATTGAAGATAAGATCAGCTATACGATAAAGTATGCAGCTGAAAACTCGCCTTTTTACAGGAAGTGGTTTGAGCGCCACAATCTTTCACCTTCAAGTATAAAGAGCCATGAAGACCTGCTTGAGCTACCTATTGTATCAGGAGAGCTGATTAAAAATAACCAACCTCCAAAAACAAATAACTTCAATTTCCTTAGTTCCGAGTGGAACGATATATTCACTATTCATGAAACAAGTGGGACAAGCGGAACACCAAAATCATTTTTCTTTACCTGGCAGGACTGGATGCGTTATGCTGAGAAATATGCGAGGAGTTTTACATCGCAGGGAATTGGAAAAGGTGACCGGATGATAATGTGTGCTTCATATGGCATGAATATAGGCGCCAATACCATGACTCTTGCAGCACGTGATCTTTCTATGACAATAATTCCGGAAGGCAAATGCACCTTCCCCACCCGCATTATTGAAAACTATAAACCTACCGGAATTGTAGCCAGTGTTTTCAAACTCTTAAGGCTTGCCAGAAGACTTGAGCAGGAAGGAATTGATCCAAAAGAAACGAGCATCGAAAAACTCGTAGTTGGTGGCGAAGGTTTCGCTGACGAATCAAGGAAATACCTTGAGGAAATCTGGGATTGTCCGGTTTACAACACTTATGGAAGCACCGAGGGTACTATGTGTGGAGAGTGTGAGGCCAAGAACGGCTTGCACGTCCCCGAAGATCTTGTCCATTTAGATATTTATGATCCTGAAAAACAAGAGTATACCAAAGATGGAGAATGCGGGAGGATGATCCTTACAACGCTTCTCAGTCCGGGAGAAAAATGTGGTACTTTGCTAATAAACTACGATACCGAAGACGCTACAACAGTTCTCACCAGGAAAAAATGCGATTGTGGAAGGACACATATGCGCATCATGAATCCAGAACGTGAGGCTGAAACATTCTGGATAGCAAACAACCCGTTCAGCCGCGTTGACGTTGAAAGGGGAGTATTCCAGAGAGAAAACATGGAGTATCTTACAGGAGAATATGAGTCATTCCTTTATGGAAAAGGGAAAGATGTCACTTCCCTGAAAGTAGTTCTGGAGTGTCTTGACAAAGGAAACTGTGACAGGGAACTTGTTGGAGAAAATTTCCTCAAAGGCGCTTTTGAATACAAGCCCTCACTCCAAAAAATGTACGATAAAGGGAAACTAACTGTTGATCTGGATTTTGTCAAGTCCGGTGAAATACAGACTCGGAAAGCAAAAGGTCGTCCCATCAGAATTGCGGATTACCGCTAATTACCTGCGAATAGAAAATCCCGAAAACTCACCGGTTCCTTCAGACCATGAAATGTCCATATCTGTAACATTGGACATTGTTGGACCTGTTTTTAATTCATCAATGAAGAAAACAATTGTATCTCGATTACCTTCTACAACTGAAAAAACCCGTCCATCAGCCAAATTCATCACATATCCGGAAAGCCCGTGTTTTAAAGCCACTTCCTGAGTAAAAGCCCTGAAGTAAACACCCTGAACCCTGCCGGATACGTAGATTTCCGCCCGCTCCATATTATCCATATTTCTCCCTTCAGGATTTAATCACAAGAACTTAGGCCTTCTGGAAAGCAGTTGATCGAGTGGTAGTCTCTGGAAAGGCATGTCTGCGATTTCACTCCAGATTTTCTGGTTTAGCTCATCCACCGACATCTCAACTTTCATCGGTTTCTTGGGCTCGGATTCTGCCCTTACTGTAACGTTAAGATTGCCGCTTTCCATCTCATTGTCACCAACAACTACAACATATGGAATCCATTCCATTCCTGCATTCCTGATCTTCTTGCCGACAGATTCATCCCTGTCATCAATATCAGCACGGCAATCAAGCCTTGAAGCAACATCTTTCGCAAACTCAAGATGCTGGGTGCCAATTGGAATAATTCTGACCTGAGTAGGAGACAACCATGTCGGAAGTATTGGAACCTTGCCCTCGTCTGCATCCATAGCAGCCTTCTCAAGAAGTGAATAAATACAGCGCTCGATTGCACCGCTTGGTGAGCAATGAAGGATAATCGGTCTTGTGGCTTCACCGTTTGTATCAATGTAGTTGATGTCATAGCGTTCTGCATTTTCAACATCTATCTGGACGGTAGAAAGGGCACTTGCCTTGTTAATGGCGTCCACAAAATTGAATTCGAATTTCAGGACGAAGTAGAAGAAACGGGTGTCCCACATTTCAACCAGCACAGGTTTGTTTACCTTACGTGCAAGCTCAGTGATGAAATCACGGTTTTGCTCATAGAAATCACGGGTTAACCTGATGGCAACTTCGAAATCATCCACGCGGATACCAATGCGATTGAGAATATCAATGCACATGGAGTACTGTTCACCGAATTGTTCTACTGCAGCATCCATATCGGCACAAAGGGTGTGCATATCAGGCATTGTGAAAGCGCGGAGACGTCTCAGACCAACAAGTTCTCCTCTTTGCTCCTTCCTGAAGCTGTAGCGTGTTAGTTCAACCATTTTTAACGGTAAATTGCGATGGGAGATTGTCATGTCATGGTTCATCAAGAACTGCCCGAAACATGCTGCAAATCTTAAAAACATCTGGCGCTTATCAGACTCAATGGAATACTGCCGTGCAGGGAACCTGTCCAGATACTTTTTCAGGGTTGGATGGTTCATGTCATACATTAGCGGAGTCTCGACTTCCATGGCACCTGCCAGGGATGATTCATCAAGTACAAAACGCTCAAGCAGGGATTTCATGAGCCTTCCCTTTGGATAGTAGCGCATATTCCCAGAATCTGAGCCGGGTTCGTAATCGGCAAGCTCAAGCCTGCGCATCAATTCAACATGTGGAGGGGCTTTTTCAACCGTGCGGCTCTTGGACATCTCGTAGTCCACAAATTTGCCCAAGTTTGCGTGATCAGAAAGATCAAATTCTTTCATGTCATGCAGCTCACCATCAGGAGTCAGGACATGCCAGTAGGACTTGGCAGTACTTTCAGCTTTGAGTGCTTCGGAAACAATCTCCTGGACTTCTCCACACTCCGGGATCGGCTCTCCTTTTCCACCTTCTTCCGGATGAACGGTTCTGGAAAGCTCAGAAAGAGGATGGCCTTTGCAGCTGATACTGAAAGCCTTATACCATCCAAACGGCGCCCTTTTAACGTTAAAATCCACAGAAAGGCGTTTCTCTATTTCTTTCAGGACAGAAACAGCCACTTTGGGAGATGATAAGTCGGAACTAAGATGAGCATAAGGATAAACCATGATATTTTCTGCTTTTACCTGTGAAGCAGCCTCAGCTATTGAAGAAACGGCCTTTTCCACAACTGATGAAGGGGATTCTTCATCCCGGGATTCTACAGCAATAAATGCTGTAAGTGCCTCATCAAGCCTGCCGGTTTTGAATGACTCCTCAATCTCTTCAGCAACAGGCGTGCTTTTTTTCACTTCGTATTCGATATAATCAGAATGGATAAGCAAAAGCTTCATGAACTCACCTTATGAATTTGGTGAGTAGAATGAAATAATCCTTATTAACCTTTTTCAACGTCACAAAGGATTTATGCAGCCAACTCTTCTGTGAAAGCACCGTCATTATCTTCTTTCTCTTCTGATGCTATTGCTTCAGAAGTAGTATTCGTGTAAACACGGTAGGCTGCGATTAGTGCACCAAGAATTATGGGAGCCGCAAAGAACCCGGCAACTCCACCTACAAAACCACCGCCCAGGAATACAACCAAAAGGATGACTGGATGAATCTGGGATTTCAGGCTAACGAGATAAGGTCTCAGGAATAGTTCAGGTGGTGCATAGATAATGATACTTGAAACCATGAAGAACACAATTGCAGACTGCAAACCAAATTCAAAGTACCTGATAATTGAGAGCGCAACAAGAATCATGTATCCTGCAAAGAAAGGAATTACGGATGCAATAAAAACCAATGTCGCAAGAGCAAGTATATGAGACAATCCAAATGCATAAAAGACAACTATTGAAATGGTACTTACTGTCAGTGCAGCATAGGCATTTCCTATGAAGATGCCACCCAGAATTGTGTCCAATTCCTTGAGATATTGTATCATCAACTTCTTTAGTTCATCAGGAACAATTTTCATGAAGGACTGGTAAACCTCTTCACCATCCTGCAGAAGGAAATAGCAGACAAAAACTGCCACTATGAGATTTATCATGAACATTGCCAGCCCCTTGGCATAGGAAATAAATCCAAGTTGACCTATGAGCGACAAAATTGAGATGGAGGAACTCCAGATAGCTTCATTTACTCTTGCCGAATAGGCTTCAGGTACAATCTGCCTTACAATGTCAAACAAAATGCTGATAACTTCAGTCTGGTTTTCAATAACCCAGACCAATTGACGGAAAATCTCCACGACTCCTATTCCAATAATGATAACAAGTGGGGTCACAATGAACATTGTTGCAATAAATGCACCTATGTGATTCCATTTTTTGAGTTTGACATAAATTGGGCGGCATATATATGCAAATACAAGTCCGAGGACAATACCATCCCCGAGAGGAAGTAAAATCAATGCAAGTGCCAAAAATAAAATCAATAAAAGCAGGGCTATTATTATGTTCCATTTATTTGAAGCAAGTATGGCCAAACCATCTGGTTTTCGAAAGAGCATTGTAAACCCTGATACCCATTCTGTCGCATACTAATAAGCAGCAACATTATTAATATTTCACTATTCACCCGGACAATTCTGGATTCTACCAAAAATAACCATCATAAATCATTTGAAAACCATGCAACCGAGTTTTTTGATTCCCAGCCTATTAATCACTTGAAGGAGAAGCCCCATGCTTACTAAGCCCAATATTTGACCTTTGCACAAGAGAGTCAGTGATTGTGGTTTCAACGTTGTCACCATAGTGGAAATTGTAAACTATTGTACTATCGATAAGCTCTTTCACGTGTATTCTTTTCTCTATTTCATCAAGCATACCGTGATAGAAACCTGTAAGAGCTTCCTCTTTTTCGGCCCATGCTTTGAGAATCAAACGAGATTTTTGTTCTCCGCCAACAACTTCAATCTGTGCTGCATATTTCAGGTTTTTGACTCCCTCACCATAAAATCTTGTTACAGCACGATATAGATTTGGAGATTCAGTGATCTTCGGTTCAAGCATGTAGAGGTTCATGTCCTGAAAGATGTCGGAAGTAACTTCAAATAAGGCAAAAGCGGCCATATCAATCTCCCTTGTGCCTTCCTCTGTTTTTGTGAAATTAAGGAGAGTGGAACGCCATTCATTTTCACTGATTGGTTCGGGGTGCAGCATTGGACAGATGATACAAATGGATTTTTTCTCAATATTGATTTCGCACCTTTCTTTTGCCAAATAATCATAATAATTCAGTTTTCCTGATACATTACAATCCCCACATTCCCCTGTGGGCCTGATTTCAAACGTAACAGTCTTACTTTCTCCCGGCTCAAGCATTGATATCGATTTCTGCTTATCTTCAATAAGGAAAACATTTGGAACAAAAAGACTGACCTGAAGATCCCCTATTGGTTCGGTGGTTGGGTTTTCAACCCTTACCTTGTAAACGATTGTTGCACCCTTATAACTGAAAGCCGATTTTGTAATAATACCACCCTTATGGCTTTCTGATGCAGTAGTTGGAAGAGTAGGTGACGAACCATCCGGAAAGAAACCATGAATCCCGCCATCTGAATTCGGATTTTGATCCTGTTTTCTCTTTTGGTAAAAATAAAGGAAAGAGAGAATGCCTAAAAGCGCCAATATAGCTAGCGGAAGAACAAATGAAGAAGATTTCAGGGAATTTGAAGAGAGAGGATATTCTTCTACCGACCAGCCATCAAATGGTTCCACTAATATCAAATTGTATTCACCGAAATCCAATTTTACATATTCTTCTGAAATAGAAATTATTTTGATTTCAATGGGATCATAGCCAGTACGCCTCAGGGTAATTGTATCCGATTTAGCGAGAATTCTGTCAAACTCAGATTCATAGACCACCTGATTATCCCCATGCGTGGTGAAACTAAACATTTCGACATGAGCTTTTGGGACATTATTGTCCCAATTAATATCCGAAACAGTCGCAACATAGTATTTTCCCTGAATCAGTCCGAGGTAGGTTGAAGAACCTTCCTTAACAGTGAGATAGTTGCCTGCAGTACCCGGAGCCGCGGATAAACCTGTTAGCAAAATCAGCATCAAAAGAAGAGCAGCTGGCATTTTCCACATAGAAACTCCCCACATTGTTGGTAACTACTTCCAATGATTTAATAGTATAAAAATAGTTGTATTTATATTGCTCTATTCATCCTGCAGTCCGACACCAGACATGAAAACAACATTGGTTTCCAATGCTATACTTCCTACCTTTAATAGAATTACAATAAAATTATACCTAAAAAATCAGAGGGTGTAATATGGGAATAAGGAAGTCCGCCCAGGTAGCGATAATTGCAGTTTTTCTCTTACTGTTATTTCCGCTTGCGGCATCCGCCGATGATGGTGAACGATGCCAGAATTGCCACTCCGCAATCGGAGACTTTCCTGCCGTTGTAGATGATTGGGAACAAAGCAAACATGCAGAATCCGGCATAAGTTGCAGTGATTGTCATACTGCAGAACCAACCGATCCGGATGCTACAGAACATAACGGATTCTATATTTCTCCCGTAGTTTCACCCAACGACTGCGCAACCTGTCACGAAAAAGAAGTTGCAGAGAATGCGCAAAGTCTCCATGCCCTTGGAGCAAAATACTATGAAGTCGATTTCTATAACCAGAAATTGCCCTATCTTGAGAGTGAAATCACCCTTGACGGATACTCAACTGCAAGCCACAATGCAACTGTTAACGGTTGCCAGGGATGCCATGGCACCAATATGACAGGAAAAAGCACAGATGACCCTGCAGTCTGGCCAAACAATGGTATTGGAAGAATTAACCCCGATGGCAGTCTTGGATCATGTGCTTCCTGCCACACACGCCATAAATTCTCAGTTGAGGAAGCAAGAAAACCCGAATCCTGTGAACAATGTCACCTCGGGCCGGATCATCCCCAGACTGAAATTTACCTTGAGTCAAAGCATGGAGCAATCTACAACACCGAAGGCGATGAATGGAACTGGGATGCTGACGACTGGAAACCTGGAGAGGATTACAGAACACCAACCTGTGCTGCATGTCACATGTCAGGAACTGACGAACTCGATACAACTCACGATGTCGGAGCACGCCTTTCATGGGAACTTGAAACTCCTGTATCCAGAAAAACCGACAATGTGGCAAACATTCTCGGAACGCCTATCGGCGACGGCTCTACCTGGGAAGAGAAACGTGAGAGCATGCAATCAGTATGTCTTGAGTGTCACTCAGAAGACTGGGTTTTGAACTACTATGAAAACGGTGATGCTGCCGTAGAACTCTATAACAAGAAGTATGCGGATTCAAAGGCAATCGTTGATGAGCTCTATGAAGAAGGACTTCTAACCGAGCAGGCTTTCGATGAGCCAATCGAATTCAAGATCTACGAAGTATGGCACCATGAAGGCAGGCGTGCAAGAATGGGAGCATTCATGTTCGGACCTGACTTTGTCCAGTGGCACGGCTTCTATGAGCTACTAAAAGACAAAGCTGAGCTTGTAGAAATGGCTGAGCAGATTAGGTTAAATGCCGAGCTTCAGGAACAGCTGGGACTTGAAGACACAGGCACACAACCAAACGAAGAAACTGCTGCAACACCCGGATTCGGGATAACTCTTGCAATTGCAGGAATACTGGCTGGCTTGTTTATCTTCCTGAAATCGAAGAAATGAGAATAGCTATCAGGCGGGAGTCAAGACCTGCCTGAAACAATCTTTTTTATTAAATGTTCCCGGGATCTGGAAAACTCTCTCTTGAATAACGGATTACAACACATGAATCCGTACATTTACCGCAATGAGTACACGAGTCTCCCAATTCGATCTTCCCATCCTTTCCGACTGCAATCGCATCTACAGGACAGGCATGAATACAAACACCACAACCTGTGCATTTTGCAATTCTCAAAAGTTGTTTTGTTGCCCTATAGTATAGCTTTTCAACATCTTTTTTTGAGCGTCCGGTGATTTTTACATTTCCCGAACGGAAGAATTTGAGAGTAGCATCTTTTGTCTTGAGAAGACCAATCCCCAATTCCCCGGCAAATACAACATCACCAAGAACTTTCAAAACAGATGCCGCTTCATGCAGCGACACGCCGGAAACCGCAAGTTCCATGGAATAGCTGCCATCCTTGCACGGAGAATAACCAGAAGCAATGTCAATACTGAATTCATTCCCCACTTCGTCTGCTGACGTGGACATAGTCATTTTTTCAGCAAGCAACTGCATCTTCGCAGGAAGCTCTTTCCATCTCCAGAAACCGTAGTCAATATAGGAGTCGGACAGACCTTTTGATTTCGCCCATTCAAGCAGATGGTTGTACCACCGGGAGTAGAGGTCAGGATGAAGTTCCTTCAGACGCTTGAATTCACTTGCAAGGGAAGATGGACAGAGATAACATCCAACCCTCTCAAAACCCATATCGTAAAGAGGATTATACGGAAGTTTTTTCCAGTAAATGTATAACCAGACTTCAAAAGCCCTCCAGTTGCGCAACGGGAAAATATTAAGCTGACCCTGAACAAAGGGATTCATCTCGGTTGCCTTCGTTTTTGAACGGGAAAATGATTCGTATTTCCGTTTCCCGTCTATTGTCAGGCATAATTCGTTTTTCTGCCCGCATTTTTTCATCACAGCATTTGCAGGGCCCAGCTTACAGACCTTGCAGCACCATCTGAAATCCTTACCTGGCGGGCCAAACTTATCGACATTTTCCCAGAAAGCACCCTCTGCTTTTTCCTCTGTAAGGGATATTCCATATTGGTTGCAGAAATCATGTACGAATTTTTCAGTTTCCGGAAATTCAAGACCCGTGTTAACAAAAAAGGCTTCCAGTCTCTTTGTGGATAATGCATCCATAGCAAGGGAAAGTGCAACCAGACTATCTTTACCACCGCTAAAAGAGACGGTTACCGGAAGTTTACGGTATTTTTCTTTTCCTGCAACATCCCGGATGTCTCTGATAGCTTCGCTTTCAATTTTTTCAAGGTCGGGGAAATTGGCCTGAATAACTTTTTCCATTGAAGGAATTTTACGGTTTAATTCAAGTTTGCCCTTTACAAAACCTTTCACTTTCAGTACATGTGATGTTGAAGTTTCAAATTTTTCAGGGTCTTCAAGCGCGATTCCCACACCCACTTTTGAACCCATGAACAAAAGAACAGGAGAATTCTTGCGGAAATCATCGGAATAGGAGTCGATTGCCTCCAATCGGAGTTTCTTTCCGCCAACCCTCTTTTTTGTTGGATGTAGTTCAACATACCTTTTGGTGGTGAAATTTGAGATAATAGAAGCCCCTTCGGGAGTCGGTTCGAAAAAATAATCATTTTCGAGCAAGTCAAAATAGAGAAAACCAACGCGATAGCCATCCACTATTACCTCATCGTTACGATCATCACCCGGAACTTTGTTAAGCAGAATGACACGTTTCCAAAATGGGCTGCAGTTATAGTCACGCAACAACAAATCGCTGAGAACATCGCGTTCATAAGGGGAGCAAAAGCGCACATCTCCTGGCTGACCAAGTGGGACTTCGTCTCCAAAACCCTCGCATATATGACATTTTTTCCCGATCAGAGGAACATTGCAGGTCTTACACCAATAGATTACGTTCCCTGATTTCTCACCGGATTTCCTGGAGTGAGATGATTTTTTCTGCATCTTTCTCCCGTGAGAAGACCCGGAAGGCTTCGAAGATGCTGAAACAAGGGAGAATGAACTCCTCTTTGGTTGTTTGGCCATTATAAAAAAGAAAGTAAAGAAGGGATTTAATCCTTTGTGGATTTCCCTTCAACAAGATACTTGTTAATCGTTGCTGCAGCCTGTTTGCCGGCACCCATTGCGCTGATGACGGTAGCAGCACCGGTTACAGCGTCACCACCTGCACAGACACCTTCGACAGATGTCATCATGGTTTCCTCATTAACTATGATAGTACCCCAAGAGGAGGTTTCAAGACCTTCGGAACCTGCGAAAATGACAGGATTCGGGGAAGTGCCTATGGCCATTACCACGATATCTGCGTCAACAACATATTCACTGCCTTCAACTGCAACAGGACGCCTTCGGCCTGAATCATCAGGTTCTCCTAGCTCCATCTTGATGCACTCAACACCTACAACTTCATTGTTGTCTCCACCAAGAATACGGGTTGGGTTTGTTAAAAGCCTGAAAACAATGCCTTCTTCCTTTGCATGCTCGATTTCCTCACGGCGGGCAGGCATTTCATCGTCACTTCTGCGGTAGACAATTGAAACCTCGTCTGCGCCAAGCCTGAGAGCACTACGGGCAGCATCCATAGCGACATTACCGCCACCTACTACCACAACATGGTGTCCCTGCTTGATAGGCGTATCATAATCAGGGAACTTGTAGGCTTTCATGAGGTTGACCCTTGTGAGGAACTCGTTTGCTGAGTAAACACCATTGAGATTCTCACCTTCAATTCCCATGAATTTTGGAAGACCTGCACCTGTTCCGATAAAGACCGCATCAAATTCTTCTTTCAGGTCATCAAGGGTCTTTATCCTTCCAATTACGTAATCAACTTTAACATCGACGCCAAGATGCTTGATGTACTCAACTTCTTCCTTCACGATTGCCTTTGGGAGACGGAATTCCGGAATACCATAAACAAGCACTCCGCCGGTTTCATGGAGGGCCTCGAATATCGTCACTGCATGACCTGCTTTTGCAAGGTCGGCAGCTGCAGTTAAACCTGCTGGACCGGAACCTACAACCGCAACTTTTTTCCCGGTGGGGTCGGGTTTTTCAGGAATAGCAACTTCCTTTTCCCTTTCATAATCTGCGCAGTAGCGCTCAAGACGACCAATAGCTACAGGTTCACCTTTCTTGCCAAGTATGCAAAGCATCTCACACTGCTCTTCCTGTGGGCAGACACGACCGCAAACTGCGGGGAGAGCATTGGAATCTTTGAGAACCCTTACGGCTTCATCAAGCTTACCAAGTTTTATTTGTGATATGAATCCGGGAATGTCAATATTTACCGGACAGCCCTCTACACATTTTGGTTTCCTGCATTCGAGGCATCTGCCAGCTTCAAGAGCTGCTTCTTGAGCTGTGTATCCGAGAGCTACCTCATCAAAGTTCTTTATACGCTCTTCTGGTTTTTGCTCAGCCATTTTCTGTTTTACTGACATTTGCACTCCTCCTCACTGCATCTGCGTTCATAGTCTTCTGAGCATTCCTGTTCATCAGAGCGATAAAGGGATAAGCGACTCATTAAAAGATCAAAATCAACCTTTGAAGCATCAAATTCAGGACCGTCAACACATGCAAATTTGGTTTCCCCACCAACGGAAACACGACATCCGCCACACATTCCGGTTCCATCAATCATTATCGGGTTCAGGCTGACAAGGGTCTCAACACCATAGGGCTTGATAACACCTGCTGCAACCTTCATCATGATAGGAGGGCCAATAACAACAATCCTTGCAATATCCCTGCCACTGTCAAGAATTTCTTTTACAATATCGGTTACAAAGCCGTGATGGCCTTTACTTCCATCGTCAGTCGCAATGTACAGTTCATCGCTGTCAGCAGCCATCTCATCCTCGAGAATCAAAAGATCTGCACTGCGAGCACCTATAATTGAAATTACGTGATTCCCTGCTTCCCTGTAAGCCCTGGCCTGCGGATAGACAGGAGCAATACCTACACCACCCCCAACAAGGATAATGGTGCCCAGTTTTTCGACTTCAGATGGAGTTCCGAGAGGACCCACAAAGTCTTCAATTGATTCGCCTTCGGACATCTTTGAAAGCTGTTTTGTTGTTTTTCCCATTGTCTGGAAAATAATGGTTACATGTCCTTCATCCGGATCATAGTCCGCAATTGTAAGAGGAATGCGTTCCCCGCTTTCATCTATGCGAAGAATAATAAATTGCCCGGCCTTTGCAGCCTTTGCTACGTCCTGGGCCTCAATTTTCATGAGATATGTATTTGGAACAAGTTCACGCTTCTCGAGTATCCTGTAAGGCATTTGATCACATCTACCGATTTTGGAATAAAAGAATTACTAAGATTAATTACAGTCTGTTCGCTAATCTCAACCAATTCATGGTATTTGTAGCTTACCGTGAGAAGGAAAGCTAATTCCCAGAAGTTAGATAATAAGTTTACTTTCAATTTTTTAGCAGAGTATGGGCAAGAAAAAAACACGATTTTAAATGGAAGAAACACCTTTATTCAAGTAGCAGTAGAATATGCAACAACATTTATAATATACTACTAATAAATAATACAGGCACCACATAACTTTATGAGAGACATTCCCATGGACTCCGAAACTTTGTATGGCAAAGGCCTCGAACTGATGGAGAAAGAAAAATACAAAGAGGCTTCAGACAATTTTGACAAAGCTATAGAAATTGATCCAAAAAACACAGCTATATGGCTTAGCAAAGGGACTGTGCTTGGAATATTGAGAGAATATGAAGACTCATTAAGGGCATTCAGCAAAGCCATAGAGCTTGAGCCTGAAAATGCCAATGCATGGGGAAACAAAGGAATTGCATTGAGCAACCTTGGCCGATACGAAGAAGCACTACAGGCGTTTAACAGACTTATAGCCCTGAAGCCAGAAAATGCCAATGCATGGGGAAATAAGGGTTTTGCGCTGGAACATCTTGGAAGAGCCGAGGAAGCATTGCAGGCTTTCAATAAGGTCATTGCAATAGAGCCCAGAAATGCAGATGCATGGTTTAATAAAGGACTCACTCTGGCAAATCTCGAACGGTATGAAGAAGCCCTGAAAGCCCTGGATCAGGTAACTGGACTGCAACCCGGAAATGTCGATGCATGGGGAAACAAGGGAATTCTGCTGGAAAACATTGGGAAACATGAGGAAGCCCTGCAGGTTTTTAATAGAATTATCAGGATTGAACCCCAGAATGTGGCTGCATGGTTCAATAAAGGATTTACCCTTCTGAATCTGGAAAGGTACGAGCAGGCACTAACAGCTTACAACAAGGTCATTGAATTCGAGCCTGAAAACATAGCAGCATGGGGAAACAAAGGAGTTGTCCTGAGCAATCTGGAAAGATATGAAGATGAGTTGGAAGCCTATAACAGAGTAATCAGGATTGACCCGGAAAATTATGACGCTCTTGGCAATAAAGGGCTGGCACTCCAGAATTTGCAAAGGTACGATGAAGCCCTTGAAACATTCAACAAACTGGTAGAACTGCAACCTGAAAATGTTGAAAATTTGTTCAACAAAGGAGTTGTGCTTGAGAATCTGGAACGTTTTGAAGAAGAACTGGACGTCTTCGAAACAATTATTGAAATCGATTCGGAAAATGTACCGGCGTGGTTTAACAAGGGAATCGTGCTGAAAAACCTCGAAAGATATGATGAAGAAGTACGGGCTTTTGCGAGAGTTACTGAACTTGACCCTAAAAATGCAGATGCATGGGGAAATAAAGGTGTTGCACTAAGGACTCTCGGAAGACATGTTGAAGCTCTTGACGCTTTTAGTCGCGTTACTGAACTCCAGCCGAAAAACGGGACTGCTTGGTATAATAAAGGACTTACCCTGCTGCACCTCGGAAAATATGAAGAGGCTCTGCAGGCTTTCAACAGGCAAATTGAAATTGATCCAAAGAATGCGGATGCATGGGGAAATAAAGGCTATGTCCTGAAAAACCTGAAGAGGAATGAAGAGGCCTTAAAAGCATTTGACAAACTTACAGAAATGCAGCCGGGAAATGCAGATGCATGGGAAAATAAGGCATATGTTCTCGAAGATCTTGGGAGACATGAAGAAGCGGTCCTTGCTTTCGACAGGTTGATTGAAATACAACCGGAAAATGCGGATGCATGGGAAAATAAAGGACTGGCACTGGAAAACCTTGGAAGATACGAAGATGCACTAGAGGCTTTTGACAGGCTGATTCGATTACAACCGGAAAATGCGGATGCATGGGAAAGGAAAGGTTTGACGCTGGAAAACCTGGGAAAATATGCAGAAGCAGTGCAGGCATTTGACAGACTTCTTGAAATACAACCCGGGAATGACTGTGCATGGTTCAACAAAGGGGTTTCACTTGGAAGCCTTGGAGAACATGAAAAAGCATTGGAATCATTTGATAAGCTGCTGGAAATCTACCCTGATGATGTGCGGGCATGGGGAAATAAAGGAATTGCCCTGGGGAACCTTGAAAGGTATGATGATGCCCTTGTCGCATTTGAAAGGCTGACAGAGCTTGAGCCTAAAAACGAGAGAGCGTGGTTCAATAAAGGAATTGTCCTGAAAAACCTTGAACGCTACGATGACCAGCTGGAAGCTTTTGATCGAGTGATCCGGATTAACCCCTCAAATGAGGATGCATGGGAAAACAAAGCCATCGCTCTGAAAAAACTGGGAAGGGAAAAGGAAGAGCTGGAATCATTTGACAGATTATTGCAGATAAACCCCAACAACGAAAAAGCATGGGAGAACAAGGTCACACTCCTTGGTAATCAAGGTGATTACGAAGAGCAGCTAAAGGCAGTGAATAAGGTAATCCAGATTAACCCTGAGAATGAGAAGGCATGGGAAAACAAAGCCGAAGTACTGGGAACCCTGGGCAATCGTGAAGAAGCCCTGGTCACATACGAAAAGCTGCTGGAAATTAATCCTGTAAATGACGACGCATTGGAGAACAAAGTCACCCTGCTTGAAGATCTTGGCGACCATGAAAAAGCACTGGAGACAGCCGGAAAACTAATTGAGATTAAGCCTGAAAGCGAGAAGGCGTGGGAAAACAAAGCCTCTGCGCTCGGTGGGCTGGGCAAATACGAGGAATCGCTGGAAGCATTTGACAAATTGCTGGAGATTAATCCGAAAAATGCGAATGGATGGAGCAACAAGGCAAATGTTTTGCTAAACCTTGGAAAACAGGATGAAGCGTTGCTTGCATATGACAGGCAAATCGAAATCAAACCAGAAGATGAACAGGCCTGGGAAAATAAAGCTGCAACATTGGGAGATCTCAAGAGATACGATGAGGCATTGCAGGCATATGAGAGTGTTTTGCAGATAAATCCGGAAAACCAGCATGGGTGGGAGAGCAAAGCAGTTATCCTGAATAATCTTGAGAAATACCGGGATGCATTGCAAGCATATGAAAAAGTATTGCAGCTAAATTCCGGTAATGAAACCGCATGGAAGGAGAAGGCTTATCTCCTGAAAAGGCTGGGTGAGCAGGAACAAGCCCTGCAGGCATTTGAAAAACTTCTTGAATTCCAGCCGAATAACAGGAAGTTCTGGGAAGAGAAAGCAAGTGCATTGCAAGATCTCGGAAAGTATGAAAGATCACTGGAAGCATTTGATAAAATAATTGAAATCGAGCCTGAAAATGAAAACGCATGGGAAAACAAGGCCGCGATTTTGAAAAATCTGGATAAGGATGAGGAAGCGCTGGAGGCTTTTGACAAGGTTATTGAATTCCACCCTGAAAGCGAGAACTTGTGGGTAGATAAAGCCAGTCTTCTGGAAAAGTTGCAGAGGAATGAAGAAGCTCTTACTGCATATAACGAGCTTTTACAAATTAATCCGAATAATCAGAATGCATGGGAGAACAAGGCTTACCTGCTGAAAAAGCTTGAAAAATATGAAGATGCGCTGGAAGCTTATGAAAAGATCCTCGTGGAGAATGCGGAAAAGGGTAACCTCTGGGAAGATAAAGCATTCATATTAGGAAAACTGGAAAGATATGAAGATGCACTGCAGGCATATGATAAACTGCTGAAAATTGACCCTAATAACCAGAATGCATGGGAAAGTAAAGCTTCCATATTGAAAAACCTTGATCGTGATGAAGAATCTATAGAAGTGCTTGAGAAACTTATTGGATTCCATCCCGAGAAGGAAAGTCTGTGGAATGAAAAAGCTTCTGTGCTGGAAAAACTGGGCAGGCATGAAGAAGAACTGCAGGCATACAATTCACTTATAGGCATTAATCCGGAAAATCAGGAAGCATGGTCCAATAAGGCATTCCTGTTGAATGATCTTGAAAAGCACGAAGATGCATTAGCAGCTTTTAGCAAGCTCATTGAATTCCAGCCAGAAAATATAGAGGCCTGGGAAAATAAGGCAAACATACTGAAAAATCTGGAAAAACATGAGGAAGCACTGGAAGCATTTGAAAAGATTCTCAGTGCCAAACCCAAAGACAAGAACCTGTGGGAAGATAAGGCAAACATACTGGAGAAGCTTGAAAGGCACGAAGATGCACTGCAGGCTTATGACAAGCTGTTGAACCTTGATCCTGATAATGAAGGCACATGGGAAAATAAAGCTTCCATATTGAAAAACCTGGGCAAGCATAAGGAATCACTTGTTGCCCTTGGAAAGCTAATTGAATTCCACCCGAAAAAGGAAAGTCTCTGGGAGGACAAGGCATCAGCTTTGGAAGAGCTAAAACAGTTTGAAGAAGCTGTCAAAGCATATGATGAAGTTGTCCAGATAAATAATAAAAACCATCATGCATGGGAAAACAAGGCAACGCTATTACTCAATCTTAAAAAGCATGAAGAAGCCCTGCAAGCGTTTGACGTATTTTTGAAGTTGCAGCCAAAGAATGCAAAAGCCTGGGAAAACAAAGCCATTATCCTGCAACTTTTAGGAAAAGACAGTGAATCACTTGAAGCCTTTGACGAACTCAGCCGCCTCCAGCCAGATAACAGGCTCGCATGGGAAAATAAGTTTACGTTGCTGAGAAACCTTGGCAAAAATGAAGAAGCACTCGTAGCAATTAACAAACTCATTGAGCTAAATCCTGAAAACGAAAGTTCATGGGTTAGCAAGGCTACAATTTTAAACGAGCTGAAAAAATACAAGGAAGCAGTCACAGCTTACGATAAGATTCTGGAGATAAATCCGAAAAATGAATTTGCATGGTTTGATAAGGGAATTGTCCAGAGGAAACTGAATCAAAATAAGGAAGCATTGGAAGCATTTGAGAAAGTTACCGCACTAGCCCCTGAGAACGAAGAAGCATGGTTTAACAGCGCACTGGTTTTGCAGGATCTTAAGAAATCCAAAGAAGCTCTGGAAACATACGATAAAGTGCTGGAAATTAATCCGAAGAGGACTGAGGCCTGGTTTAACAAGGGTGTGCTGTACGAAGGGCTTAAAAACTTCGAAAATGCAATTCTCGCATACGATAAAGTCACAGATGACATACCTGATAATGAAATAGCCTGGATTAACAAGGCCAATTCACTAAACTCCCTTGGCAAACCGGAAAAAGCTATTCATGCTTATGACAGGGTGACGGAAATTAACCCTGAGAACGAAAAGGCATGGTATAATAAAGGAATTCTTTCAAGGGGCCTGGAAAAGTATGAGGAAGAATTACAGGCATTTACAAGAGTTCTCCAGATAAACCCAAAGAACAGCCAGGCATGGGAAAATAAAGCTTTTGTGGCGGGAAGCCTGGGAAAATTCAAAGAAGCACTGGAAGCTTATGAAAAAGTCATTGAAGCAAACCCCGGAAATCCGGACTTCTGGTTTAACAAGGGCATCATACTGGACAATCTGGATAAATATAAAGAAGCAGCAGAAGCTTTCACGAAGGTGACCGGTATCCAGCCAAAAAACCCTGACGCATGGTTCAACAGAGGACTCGCATTGGGTAATCTGGGTAGATTCAAGGAAGCCGTTGAAGCATTTGACAGGGTAACCAAAATTCAGCCTGAAAATGTTGATGCATGGTTCAATAAAGGACTGGCGATGGGCAACCAGAAGAAGACAAAGAAAGACTGGAAAGCTTCGCCAAAGTTATTGAAGCAATCATAAGGAAAAAGAGCACTGCTCTTTAACTTTTATTTTTAGAGAAGAGTTTTAGAAGACCCCGGAAGATTCCGGGGCTCTAAATTTTGGACGCCCGAACCGGGATTCGAACCCGGGTCGGAGCCTCGACAGGGCTCCATGATAGGCCTCTACACTATTCGGACAATGTTTCGGGCAATCCGTCTTTGTTTTAGTGTGAGCAGCACCTAAATATCAGTGTTGATATTTAAGCCTTATGCTGTTGAAAGAAGAATGATCCCGCCTCCCAGACTCGAACCGGGGACATCGCGGTGCCTGCGCGGAATGTGGAGAACCACATCGACCAAACTACAGCCGCGCACTCTACCACTGAGTTAAGGCGGGACTTTCACCAGCGAGACACTTTGATTGGTACAATCCTACTTAGCCTTTTCGGAGAAAGGGCCAAAAAAAGGGAACTCAGAAAGTATCCAGTTCCCCGTTAACCACCATTTCAGTGATTTTTGTTATGTTTGAAAGCCAATCATCTGCAACAGCTTCAGCTTCATCCTTAATTGCGGCAAAGTTTGCGCCATCTTCAGGAATTACCTGCAAACCGGCTACCAATGGCTGGTCAATTGGTTTGCCTATCTGGGAAAGAAGCTGTACATATACTTCCTCAATCTGCGGAACTTCCTGAACAATATCCCTTGCCATCTGGGTTGAAAGCAGGTTGTAAATCTTACCGATATGATTAATCGGATTCTTACCACTTGTAGCTTCCATACTCATAGGCCTGCCAGGGGTAATCAATCCGTTGCAGCGGTTTCCACGGCCGACTGAACCGTCATCACCCATTTCTGCGGAAGTACCTGTAACCGTCAGGAAAATAGATCCGCAATCATTGCAACCCGTGCTGCACTTGGTATCTGCAGCATTGATGCGAGCAGAAACGTTCCTGTCGGTGTGCTTCTGGGCCAGGTCAAGCACATACTCGGTCATTTCATCCTTGTAGTTAATGTATGCATCCATGTCATCAACATACCTGCCGACCATACCACAGCAAATTGTAAGAGTTATATCCTCACCATCACGAAGACCCATGACCTTGATGTCCTCACCTACAGCAGGCATTTTTTTCTTGAGATCTGTAAGAAGTTCCCTTTCGGTGTTGTAAACAATGCGTTCAAGATCGGAGAAAGGAGCATGACCAACACCAAAGGAGGTGTCGTTGGCAATAGGAACTTTTTCTCTTGCAAAAACATCCCTGAGATCTGAAGAACCAGTACCAAGCTTACAGTCTACAATCATATCCCTTTCCAGATCAAGGTTTGGGATCGTTTTCTTAAGGTAAGAACGAGCAGCTGAAAGTGCTACTGCTTCTGCGGGAATTTCAACACCGTCGAATTCCTTGGTTGCTCTTCCAACCAGCAGAGTATAGATTGGTTTTATGACTTCACCGCCACCAAACGCAGGCTTGGAGCGACCTGCTACAATCTGTGTTTCATCAGTGTTATGGTGCAGCACGGTTCCACATTTTTCAATGTATTCCTTACAAAGCGCACGGCTCACAGCTTCTGCAAGACCGTCTGAAATACTGTCAGGATGGCCGATACCCTTCCTTTCCACCAATTCTGTTTCCCTTTTTTCGACTGGCGTCTGTACGAGTTTTTCTACCTTTATATTCCGCATTATTCAGACCTCATAAAACACATCGTTAGAAGTATTAATCTAAAATTATCCTTAAGAAGATTAGTACACTATGAACAATCCGTCTATATTTAATAGTTACTATACTGCAAATTATTCATAACCAGCAGTTATAATCAGAACAGCTTGAATAAAACACCAACTATTATATATAGAAAAACCTTTTTTGGCGCGAAGTAAAATTGTTCCGCAAAAGAGGCACACAATGATACGTATCGCAATACCTAACAAGGGAAGGCTTCACGACCCCACAGTCCAGTTATTCAAAGAAGCCGGTCTCCCGGTTCTCGGCGGATCAAGCCGGAAACTCTTTGCAAAAACATCTGATCCTGAAATACAATTCCTGTTCGCACGAGCGGCGGATATTCCTGAATACGTGCAGGATGGAGCTGCTGATATTGGCGTCACAGGACTTGACTTGATTTCAGAAACCGAATCCAATGTTGAGATACTTCTTGATCTGAATTTCGGGAAGGCAAACCTGGTACTGGCAGTTCCAGAAGAATCCAGTATTGTAAGCCCTGAAGATCTTCAGGGAATGCGTGTTGCAACAGAATTCCCCAACATTACTAAAAACTATTTTGGAAACCTTGGAATTGAGATTGAAGTCATCAAAGTAAGCGGTGCCTGCGAGATGACACCCCATGTGGGAATAGCAGATGCAATTGTAGATATTTCCAGTTCAGGAACCACACTTGTTACAAATCACCTGAAACCAATTGCTGATGTGTTTAAGTCTTCGGTATACCTTATTGCCAATTCTGAAACAAAGGAAAACAACGAGAAAGTGCTCCACATAAAGACTGCTCTTGAGAGTGTATTGCACGCCAAGAACAAGAGATATCTCATGATGAATGTGCCTCATCAGAAACTTGATACCATCAAAGACATACTTCCCGGCCTTGCAGGCCCTACGGTCATGAAAGTGGAATCCAAGAGCGATACGCTGGCTGTCCACGCAGTTATTGATGCGGATGTTGTGTTTGCAACTGTAAGCAAGCTTAAGGAAGCAGGTGCCAGTGGAATTCTGGTTGTCCCGATTGAGAGATTAATTCCCTGAAGGTGTAATTTATGACATTTGAAGTGATGCCTGCAGTTGATATGAAAAATGGGAAGTGCGTCCAGTTGATACAGGGTCAGCCCGACAATGAAAGGATTTCCCTGGATGACCCTATAGCAGTAGCAAGAGATTGGATTCAGCAAGGTGCCAAAACCCTTCACCTGATTGATCTCGACGGCGCCATTGAAGGCGAACGTAAAAACAAGAATCTCATCGAAAAAATTGTTGCCCTTGCCCGCGAAGAAGGTGTATCAATTCAGGTTGGCGGAGGAATCCGCAGCTATGAAGATGCTGCAGAATTACTTGAAATTGGAGTGGACAGGGTTATCCTTGGAACTGCGGCCGTTGAAAATCCTGAACTTGTCGCAAGACTTGCCGGCGATTTTGGAAGTGAACATATCAATGTTGCACTGGATTCAAAGGAAGGAAAAGTATCCATCAAAGGCTGGACTGAACTTGCTGACCAAACCGCACCGGAACTTGGGAGAATTCTGGAAGAAAAAGGTGCGGGAAGCATTCTTTTTACAAATATTGACAGCGAAGGCCTTATGGAAGGGATAAATGCACAACCTACCATCGATCTGGTCAAATCTGTAAACATCCCGGTAATTGCATCCGGTGGCGTTACAACGCTTGAAGACATCAAGGAACTGAAGAAAACCGGGGCAATTGGCGTAGTAGTTGGAAGTGCACTTTACACAGACAAGTTCACACTGACAGAAGCAATAAATACCATCAGTGAAGAAGATTGATGGGATGAGCGATTATTATGCGAACTGCAGCAATATCCAGGAAGACCAGTGAAACCGAGATTTCACTTGAGATTAACCTCGACGGCGAAGGTAAAGCTGAAATTGACACCGGGATTGGTTTTTTCGACCACATGCTGGATGCTTTTACAAGGCATTCAGGGTTTGATCTTAAAGTCAAGGCCGAAGGAGACCTAATAGTCGATGGTCACCACCTCATAGAAGACGTCGGGATAGTACTGGGAAAAGCCCTCAATGAAGCTCTTGGCGATAAAAAGGGTATTGTTCGCTTTGGGGATGCCCGGGTTCCAATGGATGAAGCACTTGCAGAAGTTATTCTGGATATTGGAGGCAGGAGCTACCACGTAATGGATGCAAAATTCACATCACCAAGAGTTGGAGATTTCAGCACCCAAATGGTAGGACACTTTTTCGAGTCTATAACCAACAATGCCGGAATTACCATGCACTCAAGAGTGACAGGGCACAACGATCATCACATGATTGAAGCACTGTTCAAGGCATTTGCATATTCCATGAAGACTGCAACATTTATTGAAGGGGAAAGTGTCAAAAGCACAAAAGGCTGCCTTTGATCAATTCCCGAATTTTTCCCGGAGCCTGCCGTAAAACTGTTGTTCGGCCACGCCACCTGTTTTAAACAATTTTTCCACAATTAGCTCAGGTGTACTTTTTGCAATATGATTGTATTGAGGATTCCTGTTAACAACTAATTTCAAATCCGAATCCAGCCCTTCAGCCTCTATCCCATCAACTCGAATGGAGGTGGAAACATTTTCGAGAATCAATTCTGATAAGTGGGAAACAAATACCGCCGTGTTTTTCTGGTTTTCTGAAAGCATCTCAAGAATTCCGGCTATGATTTTTGCTGATGCACCCGGTTCGGTAATTGACTCAAGTTCATCAACCAGAACCATTTTTGGAGTGGCGTCATTAAGTGAAGAAAACATTTTCAAGGTAGTTTCAAAAGCCCCGGCATCAAGTGTTCCCTTCGATTTGCCAAAATAGTTTATTCCCTCCGTAAGACCGATTTCAAAATAACTTGCGGGAACCGGAAATCCCATGTGTGAAAGAATGGTGCACTGGGCAATCAGTTCAAGAAGGGAAGTTTTACCACCTGAATTTACGCCACTTAGCAGCACAACCGGGGATTTGTTTCCATCAGGATCAAGGGATGTTGATCCTACTGAATAATCAACTGCTTCAACATCGAAACCACGGTTTGCAAGGAACAGATTTTTAGCACCTCTGAATGCAATTCCATCTTCTATCAGCACAGGCATCTTCATGTCAAAGGCTCTGGAGAAACGTGCTATCGTAAACCCGACATCAAACTCCAGCAAGTTCCGCACCATTTTCCTTACTAAAGAACGGAATTCAAGAAGATCTCTTGCAAAAGAGCGCTTGAATTCCACCTGACGCTGGAAGAATTTCCTGTTTATTTCAGATTTAAATAATTCAAACCTAGAGTCATCTATCTCCAATGGATATGCAACTCGATCCGGGAAAATTCCATCTAATAAGAGAGATTCACTCGAATTTAATCCGAGACCCGCTACAATTGACTCCTTGGTAGACTTCAGGATTTGCATGTAGGAATCTTCCATCTCTTTGGAAAGAAGTTCATTCATAGAGATTTCACCTTTGATGATATCCACCATGTCTTTTCCACTAAGAGTTAGCTGGCTGTTTCCAAGAACAGAATCTATCTGCTGATTTGCAGTTTCAAGTGATCTTTTTACTGTAGCATCCATGTGTTCAGTAATTCCTGCCAGCCTGTCAACTTCCCTATCTGTCCCAATTGAAATATTGCCATCTGAATCTATACGGGAAATTAGGGCCTGCAAAGTATCGATATCTGGTAAGCAATCCATAAATGAAAGACCGGCGTCTCTGAGCATACGGGCAACTTCCGCTGCGTGATTTATCTCAGACATGTTGGAAACAAAATAAGCAATTAGACCCTCCGGAAAAACAAAAGATTCATCAACATCGTGCAAGCTGGAAATGAATTCAGGAGTTATTTCATCAGGGATACTAAACTCAAAAAACAGCTCCCCTACTGCCAGAACCTGTGAATAACCACTGGCAACATCAACGAATTCCCGTTCATTTTCAGCGAGTTGCACCGGAATATTAGCTCCAAAGCGTTCCTTTGCAAAAGAGAAATCTTTCGGGTTGGATACTACAATTACACGATCTCTTACACGTGGTAAATGAATATTTTCACGAAGCGGTTTTATTTCGGAAAGCAATTCACAAAGCTGATGGTTACCAACAATCCTGTCACAACTGGAGATATAACCTGAAATCATATCTCTGTTTTTTTCAATGAGGTCCTGTCTGCTCGCGGGATAAGGGATGAATATATTCATTTTGTCCCTTGCATAAGATGTGGATGCAAATGACTGGATTATCCCAATTAGTTTTTCATATATGTCTGTAATTTCGTTATTCTTCAGGAAAGCAGTTGAATCGATACCTTCTGCCTTTGCACGAACATCCTGAACAAGTGAAATAGCATATCGCCGTCCGATACCATCAATCTCGGAAATCCCCGCAATATCCGCACCCACGATGGCAGCCATTGCTTCCCTCTCGCTCCCGAAGTGAGAAATAAATCGCTGTGCCATCTTTTCCCCAATTCGAGGAATACTCTGCAAGCCTTCCATTAATTCTCACCCCGAATTGCCTGTGAAATCAGCAAGAGTGGTTTTGTTGATTCCTCTCTCTACACGATACCTGTCCTTTGCAGCCATCCTGCTTATACCTGAAGTGTAAGAAGGTTGCATCTTCTTTGCAAGTTTGTGATTTCTCCGGTTTTCAATCATCTGTGTGCAATAGTACATGTCCCACAAATCTTCAAGTTCTTCATCACGTTTTGATGAGCACAGATGTTCAATTTCAGATACCGGGAGAACATCAAAGTGCCTGTAACCAAGGTATTCGCCATTTGCAATGTATGCTGTATCATTCTGGATTACTGCTACCGGATAATCCGGATTTCGTCTCCCGAGCCACTTACAAAAGAGATCACTAATGGCATGTTGGGGATTAATTTCAGTCAGAAGCAGATTCTCAAAGACTTCGGTTCTTCCGAACATGCAAAGTGAATGATAGCTTTTTGTCACTTCCCTCATGTAATTGTAGTATTTCTTACCTATACGGGATTGCTTATTGTAAAGAATGTCAATATTACCATTGCACCCTGCCAGAAAACGAACAAATTCAGCCGGATCGGCCGAAGAATGCCTGAGTACGCGATCAATGTACTTCACCGGTGATGAATCGGCTTTCGAAAATTTGTGCCATTTGCTGCTAAAAAGCTTTTTCATAAGTTTTGGCATTTCATCATAGCACACGTCTTCTGCATGCAATATGTTTTCAGTTCCGTCTTTTTTTATGAAACGGAGTTTGCTCTCAATTTCTTCCGAATTCCACCCACAAACAAGCTCAGCATCCGGATGCTCCAGAAGATATAACGAAGCCCGCAAGGCACTACCCACAATCGGGAAAAAAGTTATTATCAACTGCATGCCCCCAAAAAGTCACTAAGGGAAGCCTGTGACTTGCCATGGATCCTGATAAACGGCCGGGCTCTTCCCACAACAACTCCCATTCTTGTGAGTTCCTTTTCTTCAAACAATGGTCTTGAATGAAGAATCCGATCCGCGCTTATGGGACCGATACCTGGAACCCGGATGAGATCGGAAAATGATGCTGAGTTTACATCAACGGGAAACATGTCCCGATTTGCCTTTGCAAGTTCAAGTTTTGGATCTGAATTGGAAAGAAAACCATTTTCATCATAGACCATGTCGAAGTCATCCGCTTTTATCCCATACTCCTTCAGGAGGAAAGAAACCTGATAGAGTCGTTGCTCCCTCCATTGTGGAGAAGGGGTGTTCCCAAAAAGTGGTGTGTCGGGAACCGGATCAAAGCTCATGAAATAAGGGCGGCGAAGAGAATAGTTTTCCATGAAATCACTTACTGTATTCACAATTTCAGAATCAGGTTCATTTACAGCGCCAACAACAAACTGCGTGTCATTAGCACCCACTATCCTATTGGTTCCCCGGAATTCCCTGCGCTTCTTCTGGATGATTTTGTCTGTCCAGTTTAGCCTCTGCAAGACATCATTCTGGTAATCGAAATTTGGACAAATTTCCGAATAGTTGGATTTGTTTGTGGTTTCGGCATTTACTCCGAACTTGTTGGCAACTTCAGCTATCTGTTCAAGCAAATATTTCGGAGTTCCGGGCATTAATCTCAGATGTATATAGCCATTGAAGCCCTGTTGCCTCATGAGAGTAGCGACTTCAAGCTGTTTTTGGGAAGTGAGTTCGGGTTCTCCTATCACACCGGAAGAAAGGAATAGCCCTTCAATAGCATTCTTCCTGTAAAGGGACCAGGTGATTTTGGTTATTTCCTCCGGCGAAAGAGACACCCGCGTTACATCCCTCTCACAACGATTAGGACAATAAGTGCATTCCCCGGAACAGTAATTTGTGAGCAATGTTTTGTAGAGCTGGATACACCTGCCATCGGGACCAAAAGCATGACAGACAGCACTCTGGTTGCAACTATCGTATTTGGTCCCGGAGGAAAGAAATTGCATTCTTTCCGTAAGAGTAAAATGATGTCCGGAGGGCTGTTCATTCATCACTTACCTGTAAGCATGCTCCACATATAACCAAAAAGTAAGCACCCTGAAAGTATTCAATCGTGAATAATTCACTTTTTAACGTGGATATCTAGCTTAATTTTAGTTATCGGTTCCAGCTTTTTCCACTCTACAGTAATATCGTCTTCAAGTTTATATTTCCTGACAGCCGTATTTCCAAGCTGACCGTTAATCTCGTAGAGATAGAAACCCTCGTCCCCATCCGTGGAAACAATCATCTCCCGTTCACCTTTCTGTTTTACTTCCACCGAAGCCACGTTTGTCAAAGCATCAAGGAGAGTCGCACCTTTTTCCACTTCAATTTTTTTAGTCGGAGCAAAACAGTCTACAGCCGTTAAAATTCTGGATTTGTTTGGGGAAAGAACATGGGATTTCCCAAATATCTTCCTTTCAACCAGTTCAGCTTTTTCAAGAACCTTAACGTGTTTAGCTGCGACAGGAACAGAGATCTCCAGAACCCTTGCAAGTTCCGATATGTGCATTTCTTTTTCGGCCAGAAGTTTCAGCATTTTTAGGCGTGTATCGCTTCCCAAAGCAGTAAAAACACTGTTAAATGATTGTTCCATGTATCTCACATAAAAGTATTGATTTTCAGATTTGCATCCGGTTTTTAGTTAATACCCATTTGCTGGAGGACTCGGATGCTCTCCATCACATCTGCTTCACATCTGTTCTCAACAATCTTGATAGAGCTATTTTTGAGCAACAGGGATTGCAGGGAAGCATAATCTATCTCTCCTGCCCCAATTGGATGATGATCGTCCCCTTCACCGTTGTTATCATGAAGGTGGAAATGGGATATCTCCATTTCAAGGAAATCTGAGAGATTGCCCATTGTATTTGCATGGCCAACATCAAGAGTAAAGAAATTGTTTCCAATATCAAGCCCGGGTTCCCGAAATAAAAAACACTCCCACATCGGCATGTTTTCCACACAAATCTTCACACCTGTCTCCGAATAAATCTGCTCCAGTAGAGAAACAGATTTGCTGAATGCTTTGAGAGCAAGCTCCCTGTCATGTGGAAATGCAACATATCCGGGATGAACAACCATTATTTTGCTATCCAGTTTTACGCAGATTTCCGCCATTTCAGTAAGAATCTCAATTGATGCTTTCCTGATTGGTTCCCTTATACTGGCCAGATTCAAATCGGAAGTCGGTGCATGAACAGTGTATTCCAGATCATAGGAGAAAGCCACCTCGTTTTCATTTAAGAGGTCATGTTGTCCTTCAGAAAAGATTTCTGCACACGGAGCAATGTTTTCTATTCTGGACAACGCTTCCGAAAGAGGCAGATCATGATACGCAAACGAAGAAACTCCAATCATCTTGATTCACCACAACTTTACCTGATTAACTGGGTTTGCCGTATAAATACCTATCCCCGCGAAGCCTTCTTACACGAAATGTTTTTAGGTTTTAGTTGTTCAATTCCAGAAAACGCAAAAACGAAGCCGCAGAAAAAGTATCCCCAAGTCCAACCGTAACTACCGGTTTTTCAGCTATCAATGTTGGAATTGCACAGACTTCATAAGCATCATAGGTACCACGGATGCCTGCAGACTCCTTTACGCCACCAATAAGAGTGGTAATCTCGCGTATTTCCTTAACCCCATACTCACTCCGTTCCAGAGATGCAGAAGCTTTTTCCACAAACTCTCGCGATTCAAGCTTTCCGGAAGAGGCAAATGCAGCAGCCGTTTTTATCCCGAAATCGAGTGATTCAATACATGAGAATACCTGCTTCTCATCCCTTGATACGGAAAAAACAAGATCTCGTGTATGAATAATCAATGTTGGAAGTTTTTCGGAAACATCCATGCACCTGCATGCAGCTTCCAGAAGGGCTTTCATGTTCATTTCCCGGACACCGGGAACCGGGGAATCAATCGTTGCTACAAGATCTGCGAGTTCGTCTTCGTTCATTCCGATGCTGTCGACAATGCGGGCAAGATGAGTAAATACTTCAACCTCAATATCAACAGATGCAAAGTGGCCAAGTTCCGCATGAATTGGCATGGAACTGTTCTTTTCTTTCCATCCTGTAATTTGTAAAAGAGCTGGTTTCAATTTATCAGAAAAGGAAGTTCCATCTTCATAGAAAGGCTGCAACATGTGAAATCCCGAGACTATAGCACCATTCATTTCCATGATATGTTCATCTGAGTATTCATGGAAAAAGGGAGAGATTTCCAGCTCTGCGTTCACATCATCAAATGTTGCGATGAACCTGTTTTCTCTTGGGACTTCGATGCGTTTTCCGTTAAAGGAAAAACTATCCCCCTTTTTGAAATCAAATACAAAATGAATCGGCTCATTTTCCGGATTAGACTGATAATCGCCATTTTCAGGGAAAAGAATCGAATGCTTTGCAAAGAGATTTTTTTGACTTTCCGGCAGGATGACAATATTAGGAACAATATGATCCACACCCAAAGCAGCAAACACATTTGACATGATTGCCATATTCCCACCCATACGTATATGGGAATCCGGAAGAAAACGCTCCCTCAATAGATTCAGAACTTCAGGAGAATGAACAAACCACTCGCCGCCATGACCGGATTTCATGTAAAATATAAGCCCTGCAAGCAGATCTTCGAGTTCGTGGATTACCCCGGGAGGATTCTGGATTTTTTCCTCTACCAATTTAGTATCAGCCGATGCCAGCAGAATCTCCACCTCTGCTCCAGAGATTGGATAGACCGCATCAATGTTGGCATTATAACCACAGAGGACTTTCATGATCTACACCCGGATTACATTTTTGAGAGCATTGCAACAAATGCACTTGCCGAAATTGCATCACCAATACCAACTGTACCTACCGGGTCTTCAACTACTTTTGTGGGATTCACAAGCACATCGTGATGAGGTGTACGAATACAGCCATCCCGGAACTCATCCATACTGCATACACCCTGCCTTACCAGATACGTACCCAGCTTTTCGATTTCATCCATCCCTTTTTGTGAAATCCGGACATCAAGTCCAAACTCAATATCATCGAAATGTTTGATGTCGCCCATTATAGCCCTTGAAGCTGCAGCACAGGACGAGAAAAGAAGACATTCAAGGTGATCTTCCGGAGTAACCGGACAGTCAGTTGAAGCCACACATATGTAGTATCCAAGAGAATGAATGTGTATCCTCTCAAGCTTAAGACCATGCAAAAGCCTGACAGCGCCTTCATAGAGAGAAATAATTGCATTCTCACCTTTACTTATTACTGAATATGCAAGTTCTTCATGCCCCAGCACATTAAGAGCATTGGCAACTTCCACAGTGTCAAGTCCAAGAGAGTGGACATGACTTTTCACAATATCATTAAGAATTGCAGAACGGATTGTCTTATTCTGTATGGACGTAAATTCCACGTGTATTCTTACATCAGGATTACATGCTTTCAGGCTTTCAATTAAGTCAACAGAGTTCTTAACATGGTCCTTGTACGTAGTTCCGTCTTCATAATCTTCTTTTATCATCTGGTAGCCGGAAAGAATAGCACCATCCACATGCCCGCAGAAATCCGTCAGATGAGAGTAAACTTCATCACTAATATCAATGCGAATCCACGGTGGCCGGGATGAAATTATCAACCGGTTATTTCTTGGAACTATGAACTGTTCTTCGCCAAAATTTACCTTGAGATCTTTGGGGAACTCAATAATCCAGTTAACCTTGGATTTGTATTCTGGATTGTAGGCCTTTGTAGGGTGCAGCAATTCAAGTTTTCCATCCCTTACAATCGGATGGACCAGATTATCAGATTCAACAAAATAATTTGCCTGCTCCCTTGAAAGCCAGGGAATATAGGCTATGACCCGTTTCATATCCATGCTTGCAAGCAGATTGGAAATTATCCCTGCCTGTCCGCCCATTCGTGCACTATCAAAAACAAAGTTGTCGGTTAACCACTCATGTATATCAGTGGAATATGTCGGAACCTCGGCTGCCTTGCCATCTCTCATTGCAATTAAAAGGCGTGCCAGAAAATCATAGGGGGTGTCTATCTGACGAGGATAGGAATAGATCTTCTCCTGTACTTTTTCAATATCCAGATTCTTTAGCAGCCGTTCAATATCGCCGCTGTGGATGTGTTTGATGGCATCTATATTACTATTATAGGCAACAAAAACACCCCTTACATTGGAAATACTGGAACTTATGGATTCATAAGCCTTTGCGTATCGCTCTTCCCACTCATCTGCGTCCATTAAATACCAAAACCCCTAAACTCTCAGGTAGTATATTCGGCATTTATCTTTATATAATCATATGTAAAGTCACAACCCCATGCAGTTGCGGAATGGAATCCCATACCGAGATCCACTGAAATAATTATGTCTTCGGATTCCATGATTTTTTCCAGTGAGCTGAGTACATTTTCGTCGTCAACCACTCTACCCTGAACCACAAGAGGCACTTCGGTAGTCCCATCAGAAAATGACAGGGACATGTATTTTTCTTCCATGGATGCACCTGAATACCCGGCTGCCGCCACAATACGCCCCCAATTCGGATCCCGCCCAAAGATAGCGGTTTTTACCAGAGGTGAACGCAGGATACTTTTTACCGCAAGCCTTGCATCATCTTCTGTTGTAGCACCGTTTACATGTGCCTCAATGAAGTGTGAAGCACCTTCACCATCACGGGCAATCATTTTTGCCAGTTCTTTCATGACATACTCAAGGCCTTCCTGGAAATCCTCATACCTCGGCTCAATCGAAGATTTGCCTGTTGCCGTAAGGAGAACCATGTCATTCGTACTGGTATCTCCATCCACTACAACCATGTTGAAACTAACGGAATTCGCAAGTTTCAGAGCGTCCCGAAGCTCCCTCATATCCAGAACAGCATCAGTGTAAATGAAAGAAAGCATTGTACCCATGTTGGGTTCAATCATTCCTGCCCCCTTAGCAATACCTCCGATACGTATTCCTGAATCCAGCTCAATGGCAATTTCCTTCGGGAATGTATCGGTGGTCATAATGGAGCGGGCTGTTGCTGCAGACCCTTCAGCCTTATCCGTAAGATTGTCAGCTACTTCCTGAACATGACCCTTTATCCAGTCCATATCCATTTTCCTGCCAATTACACCGGTGGAAGCTACTGCTACGTGGGCTTCATCCACTCCAAGAACATCGGCTGCAAGAGAGGCCATGTCCATTGCGTCCTCCTGCCCCTTACTGCCAGTGAATGCATTGGCATTGCCGCTATTAACGATGGTAGCGGAAAGTTGACCCTTTTCATATATGATATCGCGAGTTAACCGAACGGGAGCTGCCATAATCCGATTCCTGGTGAACACACCGGCTGCTGGCCCTTCTGCTGCGATAATTGCAAGACCCATCTTGCCGTCTTTTATGCCAGTTGCACGGACACCTTTTACGGCACAGATTCCACCATCTATTACTTTCATTATCCACCTTAGATTAGATATTTCCCAGTCCGCGGATGATATCTCCACGTGTAACAATACCTACCAATACGCCATTTTCAAGTACTGGAAGACGGGTAATTTTGTGTTTGGCCATTAATGTGGAAGCATCCTCAATGGAATTTCCCGGGGAAACCGAATACACGTCTTTTTCCATGAGTTTCTTGACTGGCATTGCACCTACATCAGATAGCATGCGCTTTGTTTCTTCCCAGCTTATAAGTTCACGTATCGGAACTTCGATTATTTCAAACGGACTTGGCAACCAGAGATCACTGTGTTCCGGGATTTCCAGCAATTTCAGGAGATCAAACTCCGAAATCATGCCAACCACCTTATCACCGTCTACCACCGGCATGCCGCTGATATTATTATCCTTGAGCATCCGGGCAACCTTGCTCACTTCATCATCCGGCGAACAATAAATTACATCAGAAATCATTACCTCTTTAACATCCATGTTTCTCACCTCTAATTTACGGAGCAAGACCTGCATTCCAGATCCCGGCAGTTTCTTCAAAGCCACACATCAAATTCATGTTTTGGATTGCCTGGCCTGAAGCACCTTTCACAAGATTGTCAATTACTGAAATAACTACGATACGGTTGTTGTGTTCGTCAACTTCAAAACCTATATGGCAGAAGTTTGAACCACGTACACTTCCCAGTGACGGGATTCCGTCAATTACCCGCACAAAAGGACTGTTCTCATAGAACTTTTCGTATATGTTTTTTACATCTTCCGCAGACAAAGACTGGCGGGTAAACAGGTGTGCAGTGGTCAGGATACCCCTTATTGCAGGAACCACATGTGGAGTGAAACTCAAATCGAATTCACCACCTAGAGCGGTTAATTCCTGCTTCACCTCTGCCCGATGCCTGTGATTAGTCAGTTTGTAAGGCTGCACGTTCTCAGCCATGTTGGGATAATGTGACACAGGGGTCGGATTAATCCCTGCACCGGTTACACCTGACTTGGAATCAAATATAGCCATATCAAGCAAACCTTCATGAGCCAGGGGAGCTGCTGATAAAGTCGCACCTGTGGGGTAACAACCGGGATTTGCAACAAACTTCTCATTTTTCACTTCAGGGTGAAGCTCAGGAAGACCGAATATCACATCTCTTGGGTCTTTGTGTGCAATTCCATAAACCTGCTCAAAAACATCTGCAGGAAGGCGATAGTCAGCACTTAAGTCTACAATTTTAAGATCGCTGTCAATTAATTCAGGAACAACATCCATTGCTGTTCCGTGAGGTACTGCAAGAAATGCTGCATCACATTGTTCCTTTACAGCGGATGCATCAAAATCAGTGAATTTGAGATCCATCAGACCATCAAGGTTTTTGTGTACTGTGGATACGGACTCGCCCGCAAGCCGCCGGGACGTAGCCATGGTAACATTCATATCAGGATGATTGAGAAGAAGGCGCATCAGCTCTCCCCCGGTATAGCCGGAAGCACCGATTATCGCCACATTAGCCTTATCTTTCATAAACCCTATGTATTTCCCTACTACTAATTAAGCTTGTTATTAATTCTTAAACGAGGTCAGAGCACATGAAAGGAACAATCTATCTTGCAGGTCCACTGTTCTCAGAAGCTGAAAGGGAATTCAACAGGAAGCTCGCAGGAATGCTAAGGAATGCAGGATATGAAGTGTTCCTCCCTCAGGAAGATTCCGCAGACAATTCAAAGAGTCGGGAAAAACTGGATAATGCCACTCTTTTTAAGAAAAACGTAGAAGGAATTGACAAATCCGACCTCGTTGTTGCTATCCTTGATGGAGGCAGTGACGTTGATTCCGGAACTGCATGGGAAATCGGATATGCATGGGCAAGAGGTATTCCCATTGTCGGCCTACGAACGGATTTTCGTACCCTCGGTATCGAAGGAATTGTTAACCTGATGATCGAAGAATGTGCCGTGGGAATTTGTATAAATGTGGAAGAGCTTGTTCTTTTCCTTGAACAAAGGTAATGAGCAGCTCAAAACTGTTTTTCCACAACTTCACCGGCAGGTGTTTTCTCTGAAAAAATCTGTCCTTCAAACCAATATACTTCAGCACCTGTAAGCCATGCATCTGGCGAAAGACCTGCTTTCAGACATGTGTGACTGAGGAAATCCACAGCATCAAAGTTATTTTCAGGAGCAACCTGTGGAAGAAGCAAACCCTGATAAAACCCCTGTTTTACAATAAGACCGTGTTTGCCTATCTCAATAAGCTGTGGAAGTTCCTGCGGAGAGGCTGCAATTTTTTCCGGAGGGGTTAAAATTGAAACTTCAATTGTTATTGAAGGCAATTCATCCGAAATCACTTCCGGAAAACGCGGGTCATGGGTTGCTGCTGAAATCGCGGAATCAACTAACGCATCCTGAAGGATAGAATCTGGATACGGATGACCTATGCAACCTCTAAGATCATCTTTTTTGTTAAGTGTTACAAAGACACCTCTAAGTTCCTGGAAAATCGGAGGAAGGTTTTCGTCCTCCGGATTCAGTCGATTCCCGGTCTTAAGATACTCTTCAATTGTTTTCCTTGCAAGTGCTATTGCAAGCTCACCTTCTTTTGCGTCCAGCATGAAATACTCCCCGTTTATTTCTTATTCTGGTGTGATTGTGCGGCTTTGTAAAGAGCCTCGATTGCAGGTAATTTATCCCCGGCAAGATAGTCAATGCACGATCCTCCGCCAGTGCTCACGTGAGAGAAGCGATCTTCAAATCCCATCTGGCGAACTTCAGCAGAAATGTGTCCACCGCCGGCAACCGAGTAGTCCGCTTCTGTTGCAGCCTTGATAATTTCATAAGTACCCAATTCAAAGCCGTCAAGTTCCGAAACTCCTGCAGGGCCGTTGAGAACTACGGTTTTTGCAGCGCTTATTTCAGATGAATAAGCCACAATAGTCTCCAGACCTATATCGTTTATTGGAAGCCCCGAATCACCAACATCTTCAATCTGGACTTCAATGCGTTTGCCACCGTCATTGAGTGCAACATCCTTTGGCATCCCAATTTTCCCGTTGAACCTGTCAAGCAGGGATTTTGCCACTTCAATCTGATCCGCATAGCCCTGAGCCTTTATGAAATCCATGTTTCTGTTGCCGATATTTATTCCAGAAGCTGCAAGCATTACATTTGCAACAACACCGGTGACAAGGACCCGATCAGCCCCACCGTTTGAAAGGACATGCGCCGCAACCCTCAGAGAGTCATCTACCTTAGCCCCTCCAAGCACAAATATGCAGGGATTTCCGCCTTCCCTGATACTCCTGTTTAACGCTTCAATTTCTTTTTCAACAACCCTTCCTGCACCCGTGGGAACCAAATCGGTGAATCCCATAAGGGACAGGTGTGAACGGTGTGATACTGCAAAAGCATCGTTGAGGAAAACATCAATGTGAGGCAGTAGTTTTTTTACCATATGAGTTTCAGAGTGCTCTTCTGAAGATCGAGAGATAGTTTCCTCGGAGTAAAACCTCACATTTTCAAGTAAGATTATGTCACCGTTTTCCATGGAATCTATTCTTGAGCGTGCGTGGCTTCCGAAAATATCATCGACATATTCCACATGTTTGCCGAGATAGCGGGATAACTTCTCTGCATGCGGTGCCATGGTAGTAAAGTCGCTCTTTCCCGCCCTGCTCTGGTGGGCAAGAAGAACCACTTTTGCATTAGAAAGATCCTTAATTGTCGGGATGTGACTGACGATACGCATATCATCCAGTATATTCCCTTCAGGATCCATAGGCGTATTGATGTCCACCCTTACAAAAACAGTCTTATCGTCAACATCAAGATCATCAATCGTGAGATATTCCTTTGTTGTCACGGTATTCATCACCAATACAAACCAATTATGATATCCTTACGGGCTAGAATCTACGTGTATCTATATAGTTATTCCTCTCCAAGACCCATGGATGAAATTATGGAATCGATATCCACATTATCTTCAACTAGTTCCACAATTCTCGAAAGCTTGGTCTTTTGCCCTATTCGGGTATGACCAATCAATGCTTCCATCCTTTCAATGGTTGACATTGTGTCCCCCCTGACAAGAACTATCGGGACACCTGCCTCATCGGCACTTCCAAGCACAGCTTCACTGGGTCTGAGATTGCCGGTGAGAACAAGAGCTTTCACACCTGCCTCAATTGCTGCCATCTGTACATCAGAGCGGTCTCCTCCCGTTATAACCACACTATTTGGACTACGTCTGAAGTACTTAATTGCAGAATTTACTTCCATTGCACCTACTAGATAATGATCAATGAGTTCACCAAGATTTTCAGATCCTGAAAGCACATCCCCATGTAAATCTTCCACTATTTCGGAAATAGTTATTGAGCGCAATGTCCTGTCTTTCGGGATTATGCCATGAACTTCAATCTCTTTGCGCTTCAGGAAAGGAACAACCAGTTCTTTAACCTGTTTGAGATCGTTTTCTTCCACTTCATTCAGGATGACACCGGCAAGCATCCATGGTTCAGGAATGAGTTTGATGTCGCAGAGAATCCTGTCAACAGCCTGTATGGAATCATATCGTGTTATAAGGAGAATTCTGGTATCCAGTAGCGAAGCAACATGGGGGTCCGAAAGATTGTACATCATACCACCGCCGATACCGCCACTGCCTTCAATTACAACCGCATCTTTCCCTTCTGCGATTTGGGAATATGAATGAAGTATTTTATCCTCAAGCTTGCCATCTTCATCGTGAAGTGCATCTTCAATCAGGTTTTCTGTCAGCATTACAGGAGTCATATACTGGCGATCATCGGTTAGACCCAGAATCTGGAGAGCTTGCTCGGAGTCCTCATCTGAAAGTGTACCATCAACATCCACAAGCAAATTTCCAACTGGTTTCATGTACCCGACTGAAAATCCTTTGTTTTTGAGAATTACAGCGAGACCTATACACAGTGAACTTTTCCCGGAATACTGTTCAGAAGAACTTACAAGAATTGAACCCATTAATTACCCTCCGCTAAATTATCTACCTGCTTCATATGTCAGCCCCCTTGCTCTCAATTGTCCCACGCATATCCATGGCAACACAGCCTTGCCCCTCAGGCAATACCATAAGGGGATTTATCTCAAATTCAAGCAATTCAGGATTTTCGTAAACCAGCTGGGACACACGACAAAGTGCATCCGCAACTGCATCAATGTCATAAGGACGCTCACCGCGTACACCTGTGAGCAACGGGTATGTCTTGATGGAAGCCATCATGGAATGAGCCTCCTTTTTGCTCAGAGGAGCAAGATGGAATGCAACATCCTTGAGCACTTCCACATATGTTCCTCCAAGTCCGAACATCACCAACGGCCCGAACTGGACGTCACGGTTCATGCCGATAATAACCTCAATTCCACCGGTGATCATTTTCTGCACCTGAACCCCATGAATCCTTGCAGAAGGCATGTAACGCCGGGCATCTGAAACCATTGTGTGATAGGCACGTTCCACTTCTCCAGCATCATTCAGGTTAAGTCGAACCCCGCCAACATCTGTTTTGTGGGAAATGTCCGGGGATAATATTTTCATGACTACAGGGTACCCCATTTCCTCTGCCTGATTAACCGCCTCTTTTGCATTGGAAGCCGATGCAGTCGGAATTACCGGAATTCCATAGGAGCGCAGCAGATCAAACGATTCAAGACCGAGTATTCTTCTGTCTTCCCAGGCTGCCTGATTGAATACTTTGGAAACTGCGGACTTGTCCACTTCAACTGATTCAGGATTGTCATAGACATGGTTTTTGATATCCGAATAATCACAAAGAGCCCTCATGCTGGAAACTGCCTTTTCGGGGAACTGGTATCCGGGATAACCGTTGTTATCAAGAATTGATAATCCCTCCCTTACACGTGTTCCGCCAACAAAGCTGCATAAAACCGGTTTTTCAGGAGATAGCTCGGTTACCGTTTTGGCAATATTTTCCACATCAGTCATTGCCTGAGGGGAGGTCAGGACAATAACTCCATGCACATTTGGATCTGAAATCAAAGTCTTGAGAGCAAAACCGTAGAGCTCCACACTTGCGTCTCCCAGAACATCCACAGGGTTGTAAAGACTTGCTGCTGCAGGCAATTCCACCCTCAGTTTTTCAATCGTTTCCTCATCAAATGAAGCAAGAGAAAGCCCTTCTGTAAGACAAGCATCTGCTGCAAGTATTCCCAATCCTCCCGCATTGGTAAGGATTGCGATATTGCGCCCAGCTGGTAAAGGCTGAGATGAAAAGGCACGCATGTAATCAAACATTTCTTCCATGGAAGTTGCACGAAGGACTCCGCTGCTTGAAAATGCCGCATTGTAAGCCTGATCTGAACCTGCCAGCGTCCCTGTGTGTGATGAAACGGCTCTCGAACCCGCCGAAGTTCTTCCTGATTTTACAATTACTATCGGCTTTTTTGCTGAAACTTCCCGGGCAATTTTAACAAATTCAGGTCCGTTTTTTACACCTTCAAGATATGCTGCAACAACTTTGGTATCCGGGTCGTCTGCAAACTCAAGGAGAAAATCATTCTCACCAAGATCTGCTTTGTTGCCGAGACTTACAAATCTGGAAAAACCCACCCCTTTTTCTTCCGCCCAATCAAGGGCTGAAGTACAAATTGCGCCGGATTGTGACATGAGGGCAATATTTCCCGGATTTGCCATTGATGCGGCAAAAGTGGCGTTAAGTCCTGCAAGGGGGTTGATGATTCCAAGACAGTTTGGCCCTACCATTTTCATACCGTATTTGTTTGCAATTTCAACACATTGCCTTTCAAGTTTGGAACCTTCGATTCCTGCTTCCTTGAAGCCGGCTGAGATTACAACAACATAACTGACTCCTGATTCCCCGCATTTTTCCATCACAGCAGGAACCGCTTTTGCGGGCACAACAACTACCGCAAGGTCCACTTTGTCGGGAATTGCATCAATGGAGGGAAAACACTGGAGATCATGGATATCAGAAACCGTAGGATTCACCGGATAGATTTTTCCCTTAAAGTCAAGCATGAGGTTATCCAGTACCGCACGACCCACTTTCCCCTTCGTACGTGATGCACCAATTACCGCCACCGAAAGTGGATTAAAAAGCTTGTCAAGCATGAGTATACCCGTATATTTAGTCCATTGAATAGAAGTTTCAATGATAGATAAATTTGTAGGGCACGGGTAAAACCCAAAAGCTAATAATGAGAGAAATTGTATGCAGTTGCAGGTGATTATATGAAAATTCTTGGAATATCCGGCAGCCCAAAATCCGGTGGAAACACCGAAAACATGATCGAAGAAGCCCTGAAAATCGCACAGGGAAGGGGATTTGAAACTGACCATGTTTACATTTCTAAAAACGAGATAAAACCGTGTACAGCATGTGGAAGCTGTTATGAAAAAGATGAATGTGTAATCAAAGACGGCATGACCGATGTCTATGATAAGCTTGTGGAAGCAGACGCGATTATCGCTGCATCCCCGGTTTATTTCGGCAGCCCAACCGCCCAGATCAAAGCCCTGTTTGACAGGAGTGTAGTGCACAGGCGACACAATTTCAGACTTGCAAACAAAATCGGAGCTGCAATGGCAGTTGGAGGTTCAAGAAACGGCGGTCAGGAAAAGACAGTTCAGGTAATACAGGACTGGATGCATATCCATGGTATGATCATTGTCGGCGATGGTGGCCACTTCGGAGGTATTACCCGCAAGGCTTCCACAGATGATGAAGAAGGCATGAAAACCGTCATCGACACTGCAAACAAGGTTTGCGACGTCCTCGATTTAATGAAAAAATAAATTGGCCTTGTAGAAAACTTATACTTCACATATGAACCACAGAGTTCACAGAGAACACAGAGAGGGAGAAAATCCTCTGTGAGCTCTGTGTTCTCTGTGGTTACATTTGTATTCCTGTGAGGATTTCTACAGAGCCAATAAATTGTTCAAAGAGGCCTGCCGATAAAGTATCCGGGCGTGGCCTCCGTAATTTCCACCATTATTCTCTGGCCTTCGGATACCCCTTCTTCCTGAGGGATTACAACAGGCAGGTAGGCATCCGTGCGGGCCATGAACCCTTTTACTTTGGCTTTCTTGGAGACAAAGACTTCCCCTTTCCAGCCCACCATTTTCTCCTTTGATTCCAGTTTGATGGAATCACACAATTCATGAAGCCTGCCGGATCTTTCCACGACTATTCTTGAATCAATGTTGCGGAAATCCCATGCCTTGGTGTGTGGTCGGGGAGTGTAACGGGAAATATTTACTTTATCCGGCCTGATTTGTTTTACCCATTCTTCAGTTAACGCAGCATCCTCGTCGAATTCTCCCGGGAATCCCACAATGATATCCGTGAAAATAGTGCTTTCCGGGAAAGCATCCCTGAAACGTCTGATGATTACGTTTGCTTCTTCAATTGTATGATGCCGGTTCATCCTTTGAAGGACTTTGTCAGAGGCCGACTGGATTGGAAGATGAAGTAACTTGTAGATTTTCGGATTGGAGAAACCTTCAATCATCTCATCCAGAATCGGATAGGCCGAAAAGGGATTCATCATCCCTACACGAACCCGGAAATCTCCTTCAATTGCAGAAATTTGCTTTAGCAAATCCCCGATGTTAGTCCCGATGTCGTTCCCATATTGGGCAGCATCCTGTGACGTTAACCAGATTTCCCTGCAGCCTTCTGCAATTGCCTGCCGGATATCCTCGACAATCGCTTCAGGTTCAAAGGATTTCAGCGGCCCTCTGGCAAGTGTCACAATACAGTAAGAACAGCTATTGTCACAACCCTGTGAGATCTGACAGATATGAATTGATGAATGGAACCGCTTGCGAGGGATATTCAAAAAGCCTTCCGGAGCAGAAGTTGAAACCCTTAGCCCTTTTTCGCCAGATTCAATCCGCTCAAGTACGCTGCAAACATCGGCAATTGAGTTGATTCCCATGATGTGGACATCGGGATTGCTTTCAAGAATATCTTCCAGTTGCACTTCCGGCATACAGCCGGTTACTACAACTTCTTTGCCTTCAAACCCCCATTGTTTGATTTTATGGAGAATCTTCTGCTCGGTGGTGTATTTCACAGTACAGGTATTGCAGACTACAACCTCAGCATCCGCTTCATTGCTCAGAGAATATCCCTTTTCAAGAATGCTGGATGCCATTATTTCGGATGAGGACTGATTGGCCGCACATCCGAAGGTTGCAAGATATACTTTCACTGAAATGCTCACTCCGTGAGTTCAAAATTACAAACGCAGGGGGGTCTCGTCCTTGTCCCCGATGTAAATTGTATCCGTGAATTTGACAACCCCGGAGGAGCCCATGGAAATACTGTGAACCCTGGCATCACCTTTGCCGAAAAGGTTTGCGCCTTTGAGGAGATTCCCTGTGGTTACACCGGTTGCAGCAAAGATTACATCCTTGCCTGGAACGAGTTTTTCAGTGTCCAGGATCTCGTTCATGTTTTCCATGGTAATTCCCATCTTGTTGAGACGAGGCATCTTTTCCTCGTATTCCGCATCAATTTCTTCCTGTGATTTGCCATTGGCAACTGTCGGGAGAACCAGACGTGCGAGCACTTTTCCGCCAAGAATCTTAATGGCTGATGCCGTAAGGACAGCTTCGCCTGAGCCGCCTGCACCCATTACCACGTGGATACCTGAACCTCTTATTGCCGTGGCAACACCTGGCATCAAATCACCATCCTGAACAAGGTTGACACGGGCGCCGGCTTTGCGGATTTCCTCGATCTTTGCCTTGTGGCGATCCCTTTCAAGTATAACAACTACAAGTTCCTCGATACTGCGATCAAGTGCATGGGCTACGATTTCAAGATTCTGTTTTACGGGCGCATCCAGATCAATCTGTTCATCGGGGTGATCAAGTTCATACTTGACAACCTCAGGCCCCACTACAATCTTGTCCATGTATACATCCGGGCCGTGGAATAATCCACCGGGTTCGGCCATCGACATTACGGAAATGGAACCTGGAATTCCGTCTGCAGTCAGGTTGGTTCCTTCCAGCGGATCAACTGCAATATCTACTTCAATATCACTTTCCCCGGTTCCAACCTCTTCCCCGATGTACAGCATGGGAGCTTCGTCACGTTCCCCTTCCCCAATTTTGATGGTGCCTTTGATATCAAGGCAGTTGAGCATTCTCCTCATGGCTTCCACTGAAACGTGGTCTGCATAATTCTTGTCACCACGTCCTATCTGGTGTGCAGCTGCAATAGCCGCAGCCTCGGTTACATGTATAAGGTGAGGAAGAACTTCATTCTCAATCGGGCCTGCGCTTTTCATCATGTTTTCTGCTGTCTTGGGGTGGGGCATGATATCATCTCGATTATTTCTTATGCGGTAATAATGTGGGATAAGTTAAGTTTTTTCCGTTGGGAACCTTGTCAAAGATAGAAAATCAAGAATTGTTGGGTTATGCATTTTAACAATAGGATAGTTATGTTTTATTCGAGTTGCTCATACACGTATTGATAAGCAGGACGAAGTAGCACTTTTTTCCCATCAACTTCCAAAAAGATATTTCCTTCCAATAAGGTCTCAATCTTTCTTTTTATAAAACTCTCCATTTCTTGATCAAAAGAATGAATTAATGACTTCGAGCTGATTCTCTTATTTTCAGCAACCTTTCGTATTAATAAAACCGTATTTTCGATCTCTGTGTCCCTATTAAAATATGGATATAGATTACTGATGTAATAAAAAATAAATTTGAAACTCAAATACATCAAAAATAAGAACAAGAGTATTGAAAAAAATGTTCTAAAATCATTCTCCCACAATGAAATAGGATCTACTAGCAAGATTACCTTAGCAAGTAGCAAAACCAAAAAAGCATGAGATGAAGCCTTTATGTATCCATAAAGTTGGATTAAATCCATATATTCAGATATATAGGCATCAAAAAGAGCTGGCGTACACTGAATGATAATCCTATGCAAACCACCTACAAAAAAAGCAAATAACCAAAAAAAGACGTAATAAATATGCAAATTAATAGTATGTAACAACAATGGAAGAGCAAGAGATACAACGAATACTTCGGATATTAACTAAAAAACAGTTATTTTGTTCAATACAAAATAATTTCGATACAACTTTGAAAGAGATTTGTATTTTGTGATATGCAAAACTATCGCTGCTGCAACAAAAGGATATATGAAAGCTTTTGGTGAAAAATGACTCAGAAAATTGCTCTCATTCTCAAAAATAAACAATAAAAATGCTAAAACTAGAGTTATTAAGAGAGATTTAAAAACTACATCGTTTCCCATCTTGGTTTCTGCATCAAAAATATTGCCTATATTAAAAATTCCAATCATTTAAATTGTTAAATGGGTTGAAAGAATAAATTATTTCTGTGCAAAATTAATTTTTTGACATAACGTCCTGCGAATCAACCTTACATATTTAGCAGTAATTAGGGACAATCAGATTTTTCACTTCAGCACATCAACCAAAGCAACTCTCTCAAGCACAAGATCCGGGAGTCTTGCATCCCCCACTGCAATAATCTCAGCCTCATGGATTTCGAAGTGATCTATCAAAACATCCCTTTTCTCCGGCCTGAATTCAATCACTGATGAGATTTCAACAAAATCGCGAAGTACATCCGAGGTTTGTAAGACTGCTTCCTCCAGTTCCCCCAGAACCACGAAAGCCACGTGGTTTTCACCTTCTGAAAGACCCAACGAGAATGCTTCGGCTATCTGGCGTTTCCCGGAAGCATATCGCATCATTTCGACTCCGAGGTCACGGGCTACGTTTTGCTGCTCCTCAAAAGCCCGCATGGCCTTGCGCATTGCCAGATCGATATGGGATAATCCCACAAGCTTGCTTGCATCCATTGCCTGGATTATAACTTCGTTTGAGGATGCAAGAGAGCGAATCTCACTCAAGAATTCCTGCAAATCTTCTACGAAAAGGATACCTTCAACAATCTCTCTTTCCATGGCAAAAGTTACTGATTCGCATTTAAATAATAAATATGACGGTAAAGAGTCTCGAAACCAAAGAAAAAAGACTGCACAAATAGCTTTAATAATAAGTACATAGTAGAACGGGATAAGCTCGGAGAGTAATTTATTCACATTATTTACTTATAAGGAACCAAAAGAAGATCCTTACAACTAACAGAGGGACATTTATGGAAGATTATAACCCGCAGAAAGTAGAGGCAAAATGGCAAAAAATATGGTCTGAAAGCAGGGTTTTTGAACCCGAACCTGATGACCGGGAAAAATATTTCATTACCATACCATACCCCTACTTAAACGGGAATCTTCATGCAGGCCACACACGTACCTTCACAATCGGCGATGTTGTAGCAAGACACAAAAGGATGCAGGGTTACAATGTCCTCTACCCAATGGGTTTCCACGTAACCGGAACTCCTATTGTAGGTCTTGCGGAACTTGTTCAAAACAAAGACCCCCAGACAATGGATGTCTACACAAGGTTCCACAGGATCCCTGAAGATGTACTTCCAACACTTGATAATCCCGAGAAAATCGTGGAATATTTCAGTGTTGAAGCCGAAAAAGCAATGCGCTCAATCGGATATTCCATTGACTGGAGACGCAAATTCACTACAACCGACGATTCATACAAGAAATTCATCGAGTGGCAGTACAATTTGCTCCATGAGAAAAACCTTATCGTGAAAGGTTCACACCCGGTTAAGTGGTGTCCAAACGATGACAATCCGGTTGAAGATCACGATATCCTCAAAGGAGAGGAAGCAACAATTGTCGATTACACATTAATCAAATTCTCCTACGACGGAGTCATTCTGCCCTGTGCAACCCTTCGTCCTGAAACCACATTCGGTGTAACAAACCTCTGGATTAACCCGGATGTCGAATATGTAAAGGCAAGGGTCAAAAGCGGCGATCTTGATGAAGTCTGGATGGTGAGCAAGGATGCTTATTTCAAACTTACCTTCACTGACAGGGAAGTTGAGTTCATTGAAGATGTCGACGCAAAGGATTTCATTGGCATCAAAGTAACAAACCCGCTTACAAAAGACGATGTAATTACCCTCCCGGCATCATTTGTCAGGGGAGACAACGGAAGCGGAGTTGTTATGAGTGTACCCGCACACGCACCATACGACTACCTCGCACTGAAAGATCTATACGATGCTGACCTCTCCACCTATGGAATAGCCGAAAGTCTGAGGGACATAAAACTTATTTCACTCATACAGGTTCCCGAATTCGGCGAGTTCCCCGCAGTTGAAGCAGCGGAGGAATATGGTGTTGTGGATCAGGATGATCCAAAAGCCGAGGATGCTACCAAAGTTGTATACCGCAGGGAATTCCACGGTGGTGTCCTGAAGGAAATCACCGGGAAATACTCCGGCATGCCTGTTTCAAAGATCAAGGATGTTCTGACACGTGATCTGGTAAGTGACGGAGTCGGTGAAATATTCTATGAATTCAGCGAACCGGTAACATGCCGTTGCGGTACCCCTTGTGTTGTGAACATGGTGAAAGGACAGTGGTTCCTTAATTACTCTGACCCAGAGTGGAAAGACAAAGTCTATCGCTGCATTGAAAACATGGATATCATTCCCGAAGACCTCAGGGTTGAGTTCAATAACAAGGTAGACTGGCTCAAGGACAAGGCATGCGCCAGAAAGAAAGGGCTTGGTACAAGATTGCCTTTTGATCAGGACTGGCTCATCGAATCCCTTGGTGATTCCACCATTTACATGTCATATTATGTTGTTGCAAAGTTCCTTGCAAACGGCATAACCACCGAGCAGCTCGTACCTGAACTTTTCGATTATATACTGCTCGACAAAGGAACCGTCGCAGATGCCTCTGAGAAGAGTGGAATTGATTCCACCACAATCGAGGAAATAAAGAAGGACTTTGAGTACTGGTATCCGGTTGATCTCAGATCTTCAGGAAAGGATCTCATTCCAAACCACCTGTTGTTCTTCCTCTTCCACCACGTTGCAATATTCGATGAAGACAAATGGCCCCGCTCAATAGCCATCAATGGATTTGTATCCCTAGAAGGCCAGAAGATGAGTAAGTCAAAGGGACCACTTCTTACGCTCAGGGAAGCTGTTGATCATTATGGAGCGGACATTTCCAGGATGTATATCCTTTCAAGTGCTGAGCAGACACAGGATGCGGACTGGAAGAATGAAGGCATCGAAACTGCCCGTCGCCAGATTGACAGGTTCTACAGTTTTGTAAAGGATGTCAGCGAATCCGGAGTATGTCTTGGTGATGTAAATGATTATACCACCGTTGACAAGTGGATGCTGAGTCGCCTGCAGTATCGTATACAGCAGACAAACGAAGCTCTGAAGAGTATTCGTACAAGACAGGCATTGCAGAACGCTTTCTTCCTGCTGCTCAACGATGTCAAGTGGTACCAGCGCAGGGGCGGTGAAAACATGCTTTACTGTATCCTTGATACCTGGGCAAGACTGATGGCACCGTTCACACCTCACCTCTGTGAAGAAATCTGGGCAGAAATGGGACACGAAATCGATGATCCGATATCCCTTGCTCCATACCCCGAATATGACGAGTCACTTGTGGACAACAATGCGGAAGCTGCTGAAGAGCTCATAGACAGCACACTTTCCGATGTTGAAGAGATTACAAAAGTTACCGGAATGACTCCTTCAAAAGTCATACTTTATACTGCAGCCTCATGGAAGACAGAAGCTTTCAACAAGGCACTCGCAATGCACTCAGAAGGAAACCTGAATCCTGGAGTGCTTATCAAGGAACTCATGCAGAATCCTGAAATGAAGCGTTATGGAAAGGAAATCCCGAAATTTGCAAAGAAGCTTGTTGAGGATGTCAAGGCCATGAATGACGAAAAATTCAGGATAATGTCAGGATTTACCCTAACTGAGAAAGAAGCGCTTGATGAGGCAAACACATTCTTTGAGAAAGAGCTTGGATGTAAGGTGGAAGTCTTCAACGAAGGAGAGAAACCATACGATCCTGAAAATAAGGCACGCTTTGCAGCACCTTTCAGACCTGCAATTTACATTGAATAAGGGAAGCAATTCCCTTATTTTGCTTCGTTATTTTACAGATAAGAGTCAAGCCTTGTAGGCACCAGACCATGAAGATCTACTGTAGCTCTGGAGATTTCAACGAGTGCTGGAAATGCTTCAAGAGCTAATTCTTCGTTTCCTCCGTCTAAGTTGTAAGCAGGATCAGACTTGGGAATTGAAATTTTATTAATAGATTTGCGCAGTCCTTTTGCCTCTGAGTCAGGTACCTGCTTTACAATTCCGGAAGGATTGGACAATGAAGTTTTTATCTGGTTTTCAGTTATTCCCAGAAGCTTTAGCTCTTCCTTAAATATTGGACGTTCAAAGAGGTTAGTTACTAAAAAGACAGCTACATTAAACCGTTCTTTTGATTCAATTTTATTGAGAGAATCCTGCAAAAGTGAATAGATATCTTTCTCACCTTTTTCTGACTCTTCAAGGAGTTTATAAGTCTTGGAAGGAGGAACTTCAATTTCGGCCAGTTTTCCAACGTCACGAAGTGCCCTGAGATACCCTGTGATTACGAGGCGGTGCTCCTCCATATCCATCTCTTTCAGATCTCTTGTGATGTGGCTGATAGACAATTGCTTGCCACCCTCTAGAAGACCAAGAATAGTATCACAAAGAGCATCGGACATATTACTTTAATTGGTAACAGAACTGAATAAACTTATCGGTGCTTTGTTAGATTGAAAGGTTTATTAAGCTTAAAACCAATTACTCTAGGCAAAATATACGAACTGCTCATTTTAAATCCCCCACCCCCTAACCGAGGTATTGGTAATGCCAAGGCGTACCCGAATAATAAATGACCCATCAGAACTAGTCCCCCTCCTTCAGACGTTCCAGTCGAAGGAACACAAACAGGTATTTAACGCATTGACTGCCGAGTGGATGACTAAATCCCAGCTCGATGAAGTAATGGGTTTTGACGTGGAAGAAAGTCTGAATATACTGAAAAGATGCGGATTACTGGAAATCCAGTGGAGAATGCCAAAACCTGGTGAAAAACCCGAAAAAGAATACCATTCATCTTACTCCAAGGCACAGGCAAACTTCCAGTGTTCATTTGAAGACCTGAGTGAAATAATTACCCTGACGTTTACCCCTTATGAGGAAATCAAGGATTTGATCAGAGATCTTGAACGTGAAGTTGAAAACGGCAACCATTCAATGAGTTCATTAACAAGATCACTTAACAGGAGCCCCCTGTATGTCAGATCACTTGCAAGGCGTTCAGACAGGTTAACCGTTATGGGTCAAAGGCTCAAAATGAACGAGGAAGATAAATGATTGACATTCTTCAGAGTAAAAGTGGTATCACCAAATTCCAGATACTTATTGAAGTTGCCGCACACCAGCCAAATGTAAGGCAAAAGGAAATAGCCGAGAAAATAGGAGTAACTCCTCAGGCGGTTTCCGAATATATTAAAGATCTCACCGCTGATGGATACATTTACTCCGATGGAAGGGTAAGGTACAGGATAACGAAAAAAGGTGTAGAGTGGGTTCTGGAAAACGCTTCAGACATGAAGAAATATGCTAATTTTGTCATGAGCGATATAATCAGTCATGTATCCACATGGACTGCTATCGCAGATGAAAAACTGGAAAAGGGCAACGAAGTATTTCTTCACATGAGAAAAGGACTCCTCTACGTCAGCAAAACCGATGAGGTAGATGCAAGAGGCATTACTATCTCAGCAGTTGAAAAGGGAGAAGACGTAGGCGTAACAAACCTTACCGGAATGATAGACCTTGAGACTTCTGCCATAACCGTTTGTAAAATCCCCCGTAGTGAGCGTGACGGATCACGCAATGTGGATCTTACACGTCTCAAGACCCTTACAAGCTCAAAGGATTACATTGCCGCCATTGGGGTTGAATCCCTTATCGCATTGCGTAAGATTGATGTCGAGCCGGATGTGCGCTATGGTGCCAAGGAATCTATTGTGGAAGCTGCATATCACGGTGTATCATCCATCATCGTGGCCATTGATGAAGAAGTTCCACCAATTATGAGCCGCCTGGAGATGGAAAATCTCGAGTATGAGCTTGTAGATCTTAGCCTTCACTGAGGCAATTCATGAAAATACTTGTTCTTTCAGACACACATCTGAAATCCGGCACTATTCCAGATTGTGTGAACAGGCATATGAAAGACCATGACATGATAATTCATGCTGGTGATTTTGCTTCGTTTGAAGCCTACAAGGCATTTGAAAACACCGGAAAATTAAAAGCCGTTTATGGGAATACCGATCCTTACGAAGTTAGAAAAACACTTTCAAAAACCCTCAAATTTGAGGTAGAAGGTATCAGGATTGGAGTTGTCCATGAAGGCGCCCTCTCAGTTAACGACACAACTGCAATCAGATACAAAGCACTCGAAATGGGTGTTGACATCCTTATTTTCGGACATATACACCATCCGGTATACGAAGAAAGTGATGTTGTTCTTTTGTGCCCTGGATCACCCACAAATCCCCGAATGTCAGATCCTATGATGGCAGAACTAAACATTGAAAATGGAAAACTGAAAGTTAGCTTTATTGAAGTTGAAGGTTCCAGCTGCGGGTATGTTGCTTTTTCACGAGATCTCAATCGGGAAAAATAAAATTCAGTTCTTGCCGTTAATAGTTTCTATTTTAAACCTCACGTTCATGCCCTTGAGGCTTAGGTGTACTTTATCACCGAATTTCACAATTTCATCCAACTCAACACTGTTTCCCCAATCAAAAACGTAATCATAGTTTCCTGAAACCGGCTTGAATCCTAGTGACATCAATCTTCTGCTAACCTCTGAAGGATTCGCACCTTCACTGCTAAACCAAACCAAAAGATATGTTTTCATGATATCGTCAACTCCTTCATATCCTTAATTAAGCAGTCATTTTGGAAAAAGCCAAAGGGATATGGAATACATATCCCACCTTATAAAACTCAGGATTTAAGGGACTTCAATGCTTCCAAAACCATGTTAGAATAATATTTGGCATCAGTACTATAATGTTCTTTTGCCCTGCTAACGTATTCATCATTGCTATCAAGCGATTCAATACGTTTCATGGTCCGGAGTGCAGCGTCAAGAACCCAGAGATCGCGGGTTTGGTCATCCACAATGTTAATGGATTCCGGACGAACAGAAGTTAGTACATCACCATCAGGTGTTGTAAAAGTACTTGGTTTCCCTACAACTGAAACAAATGCAGGCGTTTCACATTCTGCCAGGATGCGAGCAGCATCAGGCTGGTACTGGCCTGCATAGATCAGGAAAGACCCTGTAGGATCTGAAACTCTGCCCCTCCAGTATTCAGATTCAGTACCTATGTTTTCTGTTTCAAGCAATGTTCCAACAAGGAAAAGACGATTGACTTTTGCTCCTGTAGGAGTGAGCAGGTACTGTGGGGAATATACATCGTCCCCATCCCTGAATGACAGATCAGAATTGCGGAATTCCTGAGCAAAAACCCTTTTGGAAACTTCACGTGTGTAACCTGCCATTTACTCCACCTCCAACTCGCTTATAAGTTCATCTACAATCGACATATCAAGATCTGAAACCGGTTTTACCGTATCAGCCAGCAAATATCTCTCTGTGGGAGAGCCATCAACGCTGTAATATTTCCCAACAAGTTCTGCCCTCATACGGGTTAAAACAACACTCTGATCAAGCTCATCTGCTGCAAGACTTATGGCCTCTTCCAGGCTTAAACCAACCATTTGTTCGGACAAATCTCTTCCGATTAATACGTCCTGAACACGGGCGCCATCATCAAGAATTGCCTTTATTCGTAAGTCATAGTTGCCTTCCACTTTGCCATGATCCATACAGGCGCCTTTTGTCAGGGCGCGATTGCATTCCGGACAACGTTTAATTAAACCGGAACCTTCCTGGATACCCACCATTGCAGCGGTGAAAGAAGTCGGTCCGATTTCAATATCCTCGGAAAGAGGTTCAATGCTGCTGGTTCGATTTAACCCAACCTCAAAGCGACCATTCCATTCACTCACCACAAGATTGTTAAAACGATAAGATTTGCCTTCTTCAAGATCTGGAAGCGTGTCACGAGCCCATTTAATGAATTTTACACTGCCGGATTCATCCCCGATAATTCCAACCTGGGAAATTGATTCGTTAGTATTATCCCATATCTGTATGACCTTTGCAGAGATATTCACCCATTGCCCGGCTTCACTGATTTCCCCGATGGTAACATCAGTTGTTGGTGATGAAGAAGAGACTTCTACATCTTCTGAAATTGCTTCAACACTTGTGGTCTTATTGAGGGTTATTTCAAAACGCCCATTCCACTCATTGGTTACAACATTATTGAGCTGGTATGATTTGCCTTCTTCAAGATCTGGAAGCGAGTCACGAGCCCATTTAATGAACTTTACACTGCCGGTCTCATCCCCGATAAGACCAACCTGGGAAATAGATTCGTTAGTATTATCCCATAATTGCAGAACTTTTACACGGAGATTCAGCCACTGGCCCGAACCGGTTATGTCACCCACTTGAGACGGTTCAGAGGTGCGTTTCTTGAAAAGTTGCTCTTTTCCCACACCATGTTCCTTTGAGAAATAGTTAATTACGGTTCTACGCGCCTCGTCTTCCGGCACTTTGAACTTAGTAAGCAGTTTGTCCAGACGCTCTTCAATTTGCTCAGCCGGAATCGAAATTCCAAGCTGCTCAAAGCTATCCTGAATCTCTTTAACAATTCTTTCCATACTAATTACCTCAGACCTCCAGTTTTCTCTCATTTTGGGGAGGCAAAAGGCAGTATGACTTTAGAGGATATATACCTGTTTAAAGCTGTCTGAAAGTAATATATTTTTTACCTTTCAAACATTTGTGATATCTGCTGAGCAGCACCACCTTCCCCAATGACCGTGACAATGTCATCATACTCAAGAACTATGTTGCCGTTAGCAATAAAGGACTGCTCGCCTCTCCTAACCATGAGCAGAAGACTATTTTCAGGAAGCTTTAGTTCTTTTATAGACTTGCCGGAAACTTTTGGATTGCTTACGCGCACTTCAAGAATATCAGCACCTTCTCCCACTTCACACATGGAAAACATGTGAGGTCTTCCTACCATATTATCCAGTACAAGGGCAGTTGTCATAGCAGGACTCATTGAGCGTATACCGAGATCCCAGAAGGCGTGGAGATTTTCTATATTGTTGACCCTTGCAACAATTTGATCTTCCTTAAAACCAAACTTGGTTTTTGCAATCTGAGCCACAAGAAGGTTTGTATTATCCTGATCTGTCGTAGCAACAACATATTTGGCATTTTCGATGCCTGCTTCTTTCAGGACTTTAACATCCTCAGCATCACCATGAATTGCCCTGATATCAGATTTTATCAATTTTGAACAGTTTTCCTCAGAGGAGTCTACAACAATAACATTCTCCCCTCTTTTCTCAAACCTCTCAGCAAGGATTGCTCCTACTTCTCCTCCACCTATGACAAGTATTTCCATTGGGATCACTCCTAAAAATTTAGCTACTCTTTTAGATAAAAATCCAGTTGTTACAACTGTAATTATAACAGCTAAAAATACAAGCCCTACCAGGAATTCGCCGCCAATAATACCCATATTATTGAGCTTTATCGTAAAATAAGTAGCTATAGAAGCCGGGACAATACCTCTTGGGCCAGTAAATGAAATGAACAATTTATCGTTCAGAGACAATTTTGATTTAAAAGTAGAAATGAATACAGCTATTGGGCGGATGAAAAACATTAGAAGGAACACAATAGCAAAACCTTTGAAACCAATATTAGCCACATCTTCAAATCTCAACATTGATGCCAGTATCAAAAAAATGAAAGACAATAAAATGATAACAATATCTGCTTTAAACTCTTTTATTACAGGTTTATTAGGAACATTAGAACTTCCCACATATATACCAAAAATAGCTACTGCCATAATGCCTGATTCGTTGCCGAAAATTTCTGCGATTACAAAAGTTGCAAGTACCATTGTTATGGTAACGATCCTGGTCGTTTGATCACTGATAAGAGATTCCATTGACAAAAATCTACTTAGAAGGAAACCACTGGAAACTCCAAATAAAACACCTATAAAAATTCTGAAAATGATGAAGGAAACTACTTCAAAACCCGACAACTGGGAAACAATCCATTCAAAAATAAGTGCTGCAAGTATAACGCTACCTGCATCATTTAAAACACCCTCTAATTCAAGAACCTTACTAACTTTGTGGTTAGGACGAACCTGTTTGACCATAGGGGTTATAACAGTAGGACCTGTCGCTGAGATTAAAGCACCAAAAAGGGCTGCTAATGCAAGTGGAACACCTAACAATACGTGCGTGACAAAAGTCGTCAAAATAAATGTAATCAATACTCCTACAGATATAAGTCGTAAAACACTTTGCTGGACTGTCCTGATATGCCTCAAATCAATGTGCAACCCGCCATCAAAAACAATTATAGCCACAGAAAGTGATACAATAACTGTTAGGCCATCACCAAAAACATTTGGATCCAGCATGTTCAATATTTCTGGGCCGGCAATAATTCCTTCTAGAAGGAGAAATACAATAATCGGGATATGAAATGATTTACTTAAGGTATAAGCCATCAAACTCAATAAAAGCAAAAGAACAATTATTTCCATAAAATATAATGATGTAACCATTGTTTCATCCATACCCTGTAAAAAAGAGATTATGCTTGATGTTGGCCGAATTCCCTGTGATATTCACAAATAAACTATTCCTTGAAATAGGTTTCTTAAATATTGCTTGTTTAGAGCTTTTTTCTTATCCAATAAGTCAAGCCTTCTCTAGATATAGGTTTAGCTGTCCTCACAATTAGCACTGGACTGGCAGAATGTTTGGTTATCTTTTGAGACAATTTTCCAAGTAACGAAACCTTGAATCGTTGACCTGAATCTCCAATTATTAATAAATCTCCATTATTTCCAAATTCCAATATGCCATCAGCAATTGAAAATCGTTCTATGAATTCATACGTGACAAAAACCCTGTCATCATCTCCGATTATCTTGTTGAGATCTGCAATTAATTTGCTTTTGTCAATGGGTTCCTTCTCTGGGTGGGCGATATTGACAACTTGAATTGAAGCTCCTGTACTTATAGCCAGCTTTTTGGCTAAATAAACACCATAACTAGAATTGTCTTTGCCATCATAGGTTACCACAATTCTCTTTATCTTCTCAGGAAGATAACCTTTCAAAAGGATAATATGACTTTTTGAGAATGAAAGTACTTCATTTGTCACATCTCCAAGAGAATAACTGAATCTATTATGTCCATGCCATCCCATGACGATAATATCCACATTTTCCATATTAGCCTGCTCAACTATTGAATTTGAAACACTGTGATCAAAGGCAATAATAAATTCTCTTTTGTGACCAGAAAGAGCAGGGAACTGCTCAAACTCTTCCTGCAATAGATGCTTTATTTCTTTACCACGTTTATGATATGCTTCTTGAGCTGCATTCAAGCTTGTCTGCTGTGGAACCTTTGCTACGTGAAGACCAATTATATCATCCCCAAGCCAATCTGCCAAATTTAAAAGGTCCCTTTCATGTCGAGGATTAGAAATTGGAACTAAAACTTTTATCATAGATTCGGGAATAATGGAAGGAGCTGAAACCCGGTCTTCCAGCATGTCGAACAAACTGTATCCAGGAGCTGCGGTCCCTTTACAATAAAATGTATACCAAAATAATCCTACAAATACAACAAATAAAACAAAAAACAGAGGCAACAACCCAAGTAAAGGCAAGAGGATTAAGCTGCCAAAAATACCAAAAATCTGTGTTAGAGGGAAAAAAGGGTCCCTGAAAGCAGGCTCATATCCTTCCAAGTGTCTTTTTCTCAGGATAATCACTGATATATTAATCAAAACAAATATCAATATATTAAAAGTACTTCCAAGTTTTGCAAGCTGCTCTACATCAAATAACAACAAGAGAAGAATCATTACTACTCCAGTGGTCAAAATCGCACGAGAGGGAGTCTCAAATTTTTTGTGAATTGCCATGAACCATTGAGGTACTAATGAATCTCTACCCATTGCAAAGGGAAATCTTGAAGATGACAATATAGCAGCATTTGCTGTCGAAAGTGTAGCAAGAATACCAGCAATTCCAATAGCCACCTTCCCAAGATTACCAGCCATCAAATCAGCTACATCGACAAGGGGTGTGTTTGTGTTTACTGATTCTTCTAGGTTCAAAGTCCCATTGATAACAACCATAACACCAACATAAATCAGGGTTACAACCGCCACTGATGAAATAAATGCCCTTGGAAGATTTTTGGAAGGGTTTTTCACCTCTTCGGAAATTGCCGCAAGTTGAGTTATGCCTAAAAATGATATGAAAATAAGCCCCGTGGTAGCAAGAATAGAGCTGTAGCCAAAGGGAACTACAGGAGTGAATTTTTCCATATCAAGTATAAAAATGCCTTTGATGATAAATAAGCCAAGTATTAGCAATAAAAAAACAACGATAATATTCTGTAATGTGCCACTGCTCTTGGCACCCCTGTAATTGATAAAAAGAAGAATTAAACCCGTTGCAACTGCTACAAAATAGATCGGAAGGTTATAAAATACCTGAAAATAATCGGCAAGACCAATTAGAGCAAACGAACCTTTAAACATTAAAGCTAACCAGGCCCCAAAACCAACAACTACACCAAATCCAGCTCCCATTGCTCTACTAATAAAATGATAACTGCCTCCGGCCCGGGGCATGCCGGTTGCAAGTTCAGCCATGCTTATAGCTGTAGCCATTGAAATAACTCCGCCTAACAAAAAAGAGATTATTGCAGCAGGTCCGGCATTAGCTGTCGCAATTGCAGGAAGGATAAAAATTCCTGCACCAATCATGGTTCCAGTCCCTATTGCAAATGTAGCAAAAAAACCAAGACTGCGCCCCAATCTCTCTTTGGTCTCAATTGTAGCCATTATATCCTCATTAAAACAAGATGTAGCGCATTTTTAACTGTTTATAAAATATTAATTTTCAGAATTGCAACAAAGAAATCTGTAGACTTATAGTGAATCCCCTACAAACCAAGATTATAACCAATACTAAAAAGGGTTTTAATTATAAAATAGTTATGAAATATATATAACAAAAAGTCAACAACTATTTTTCAAAAAAAGAAAAGTGATGCCTGCTAAAAAGCAGGCAAGTGAAATTAGGTTTACTGGGTAGTTTCCCTGAATTTCTGGCAGCTGTTGATTTCGATGTCAAGAACTTTCTCGATGTTCATCTTGGCAGCGATACCCTTTGCACAGCCTGGGACAGAGGTAATGATACCAATGTCGAGTTCTTCACGAACTTCTCTCATGACGTGCTCGTTGGCAAGATCTGCTACGTCAACACCGATCTTCTTAGAAACGTAATCCTTAGCTTCGCCAATGCGCATGCTGCTGTCGAACTGCATCCTGGCAACAAGGTCACCAGCTGCGCGCATACCGGTAAGACCGGATGCCATGATGTGTGCAATCGGCATACCGAGTGGGTCGCCGACTCCGATCTATATACCGTCAACGCCGGCAATCTCTACCATTGCCTTGCTTGCACGGGTTACTGCATCGATTGGTGGAGTCTCATACATTGGGATACCACCGACACCCATACCCATATCAACGTGACATGGAATGTTGGCTGCCTCGACTGCTGCTTTTGTAAAGGTTACTGCACGTGCAAGGTTCCATGCGGCGGATTTGCTTGTGTTGGTGTTGCAGACAGGACCGAACACGTTTGCACCAGCTTCTTCTGCGAGTGGGACCTGCTCATGTGGCCAGAGACCTGCAAGAACATTACCTTCGTATTCGAGTTCTCCGTGCATACCAAGGGTACATTCACCAGCCATACCGGCTTCGATGTAGATACCAGGGAATTCTTCCCTGAGTGCCTTGATTGCGTAGAGGGATGCGTAGAAGTCACCATCACCAGCTGCGCCGATTGTGTCAAAGTTGACACCGTCACAACCAACAGCCTGGAGACGCTGCATGACCCATGTGATGTCACGGGTTGCATGGTCGCCTGCTTTCTCGATGGATTCACGGGCTTCTGCTATTTTGAATGCTTTCATGAGGTCGCCTGGGTTCTCGAAAGGACCATCAGGGGTGTAGTAAAGACCAAGGTTTGGCATTGCACCGTAGAGCAGAGGAATTACCATGTTCATCTGGCAAACTTCCATTGTCTGCTGTTCCTGTGCAATAACAGGTTTGACGGGTTTGTAACTGTAGTCAATGTGACCAAGTTCCATTGTGTCTGCACCAAAGGCTCTCTCGTGCATCTGACAGCCGACAAGACGGCTGGATGGGATACCAACACCACTGTTACCCTGGTCACCATCAATCCTGATGGAACCAATGTCGTGGGTCATTGGAACTTCTTTGCCTGGCTCGACACCTACAATCCTGTTAGGGTTGATAATAATGGACAGCATCTTGTCCATTTCGTCATCGGTAAGTGCTGGAACTTCTGCAAGGTCTGCTGCGTCAGCGCTACCTTCCTGGATGTCAGCGAGGATGTCTTCCTTTGTCATGAAGATCTTTTCACCGTCACCCATCCTGAGCATGTATTCTGTTGCCATTTCAAATCACCTATTAAAAGGATTAGAGCAATTCTTTAGCTTTGTTGACAGCTTCGGTTGCATTTTCTGCATAGCAGTCAGCACCGATCTTCTTTGCCCATGCGTTGGTTGCTGGTGCGCCACCGACCATGACCTTGACATTGTCACGCATACCTGCTTCCTTAAGAGCCTCGATAACTTCTTTCTGGCCCTGAAGGGTGGTGGTCATAAGTGCAGAAATACCGACCATGTTAGCGTTAACTTCCTTTGCCTTGTCAATGAAATCTTTGACAGGAGCGTCACGACCAATGTCGTGGACTTCAAAGCCTGCAGCCTGAAGCATTGTTGATACGATAGATTTTCCGATGTCGTGAACGTCACCTTCGACGGTACCGTTGACGATTACACCAAGCTTCTCACTACCGGAAGATTCTCCCATTTCATCCTGAAGTTCGTCGACACCAGCCTGCATGGCTTCTGCAGCCATCATGACGTGTGGAAGGAATAATTTACCCCTCTCAAAAAGTGTACCAACTTCGTTCATACCAGCAGCCAGACCGTTCTCAATGATGTCTGGTGCAGCGATAGTACCGCGTGCTTTTGCAACAGCTGCTAAAACAGCGTCCTTTTTGCAGCTGACGATTGCATCAGCCAATTCTTTGTATAATTCTTCGTTTGCCGTAGTTACAACCTCCTTTTCAAGAATGTTGATTCTATAGGGAAACTATAGAAAAAATGTAATTAAATGATGGATATTGATGGCAACATCCACCATCAGTATCCATTAAAGCCTCTAATCTCTATATATATTTTGTCGTTACTTTAGAATTGAGACACGAAAGAACGTGCCTGCCAGAGCGCAAGTAATCCCAAAATAATTACTGCGATCATCCAAGTATATTCTGCTGCAGGGAAAGGAGCAGCGTACAGATCATACACGCCTTCTCCATAGTATGCATTGTTCAAAGTTGCAATATCAGTTATCATTCCCATACTTCATACCTCCATCAGACATACTCCAGACATGCATCGGATGCACGAGTCTTTCCAAAGTCTGTTATCACGTATTTATGCAAAAGGAAACCTTTCTTGTATCCCCCTTCTTCGTCAACTTTGGTTTCAACTGATTTCAGCATGCCACCGGAAGCCAGCTCAAGGATATCAAAGTTGATGGAATCCCTCTGGAAATTGCCCTGCATATTGTATTCGTCCTGAATGGTCTTTACAATCTCGCTGTGCCAATGTTCCTGTTCATCAAGGAACAATTGAAGGATCCTGAACTTTATTGGTTGATCTCCAGCCATTTTAGTCACCTCTCAGAGATTCGATTTCACCGGCTTCTTCAAAGAACATGATGAAACTACCGGTAATACAAAGAGCTGCTCCTACCCAGATCGTCCACTCCGGTACACTGCCGAAGAAGAGGTAGATAAAGATAACAGCACAAAGACCATACAGATTTGCTACACCCTGTCCACGTCCTACACCAATCAGTGGGAAAGACTTGTACCAGGAAACGTAACAGAAACCGAATGTGATACCTGCGAAAGCAAGAACCAGAATTGCCATTGGGTTAAGCGCTTCGATTGCATAGGAGAACATAGGGATACCCATAGCCACAACAACGATTGGTATGAGAATTACCCAGTAGATAAGGTTCTCACCAAGGAACCTGAGTGTAATACCCACGTCAGGCTCTGCAATATCCAAACCCTTACCTGCAATTGCACCTTCAACACCCCAGCCAACAGCAGCCATAAGACCACCGATATATCCTACCCAGGCAATACTGCCTGCGCTAAGTTCTGTGAGTGCGCCACCTACGAAGATGGTAATACCACCAATCATGATGACGAAGATACCGACTGCTGCCCTCTTGGTAATTTTCTCACCATACCAGAGATATGCGAGAATAGAACCAGTTACAGGGTACAACAATGCTGCGACTGCTCCAAAAGCAGGACCTACAAAGCCGATCGCAATAAATGAACCCAGAATTGCAATAGGACCACCAAAGATAGATGCTGCAAAGAACCATTTGCTGCATGGGTGGAAGGCCTTAAGGGTTCTCTTCATTTCGCCGAATTTACCAAGCACACCGTTCCAGACAAGCAATGCAAGGATAACGGTCAATGCATTGAAAGCTGAAATCAATAAAGCTGTTACTACTGTAGCTGCACTTGCACCATTTGATGCATCAATGTTTACCCACATTGAGTCAAAAGGTGGGAGTGCCCAAATGATTGTACCTGGGATATACCAGAGACCCCAAAGTACTGCACAGAAGAAAGCCCACATATAACCTTTGTTAACTTTCCTCTTAAGTTCTAATTTTCTTAATTCCTGAACATCCAAAGAATATTCCTCCTCCAGTTCATTTCCTCAATTTACAAGAATTTATAGTTGAAACAAATACAATTTGTTTTTAGAGATGTTGTATAGATATTAGAGGCGTATATAAACCATCATTTCGGGTTGTAACAACAACCAGCTGAAATAATGAAATGGGAGATGTATCCCTGAGGATACATCCCTGTAAGACAAACTTATTCGAGAGCTGCCTTACATTTGACGATTACATCTGCGGAGTTCTCACCGTAGATGTCTGCGCCGATCTTGTCTGCCCAGTCCTGGGTGACAGGTGCACCGCCGACCATGGTCATGACCTTGTCGCGTACGCCAGCTTCCTTGAGCTGTTCTTCGACCTGGGTCTGGAGAACCATTGTGGTGGTCATGAGTGCAGAGGAACCGACAATGTCAGCACCGTCTTTAGCAGCCTGTACATAGTCTGCAATAGCGACGTCCCTTCCGAGGTCGACAACTTTGAAACCTGCGATCTTGAGCATGGTTGCAACGATGTCCTTACCGATGGTGTGAATGTCACCTTCGATTGTACCGATTGCGATTGTGCCCTTGTTTTCGGTTTCTGCTGCTGCTTTCTCGAGTTCAGGGGTGAGTACTTCGACACCTGCGCTCATTGCTTCGGATGCGGCGATAACGTGTGGCAGGAAGAGTGTGCCCTGCTCAAACTGGTCACCGATTTCGTTCATACCTGCAGTGTAACCATCCTGAATGAGTGATACAGGATCAAGACCTGCGGAAATGCATTCTTCTGCGACTTCAACAACTGCTTCGTCGTCGAAATCCATAACTGCGGCTTTTCCTTTCTCGTTTAATTCTTCTTGAGTAACCATTTTTAGAACTCCTGAAATATTGTAATTACATTGAAGCCCTGACTTCTTCGTCAGCTCTGTCTACGACAGCCTTCATGTCCTTGAGGATGTCAGCATCGATTGGCTTGACTTCGTGGTTCTTGAATACGTCAACAACAACTTCGTGTGCAGCTGTTGCGATGTCCTTGGAACCTGCAGCTTCCCAGTCACCGAACATCATTCTGTCGATGAGCTTTGGATCGGATACAACACCGATGTATTCCCTGGTCTGCTTGTGTGCAAGGAAGTTGTTTCCAATACCTACTTTCTGGATGGACTCGACACCAAGGGTGAGATCGTTGACAGGGATACCGCGCATTGCGGACTTTGTCATCTCAATGATATCGTTGTCAATTACCAACTGTTCAAGTGAGAAGGTCATACCGAGCTCGAGCATACCTGCACCGTACAGGGAGTTACATCCTGCAAATGCTGGAAGGAGTGTGGTCATTGTCTTCTCGTGGCCAGCCTGTCCGTCTGGGACCTTGGCATCTGCCTATGAACCTGCTACGAATGATGGAAGACCGTAGAACTGTGCGAGTTTACCGACTGCTGCACTGATCAAACCAAGTTCTGGTGCACCGACTGGAGCAGTACCCCTCTTCAGGTCGAAGGTTGTGGTTGAGCTACCATAGAGTACTTTTGTACCTGGTACGGTGAGCTGTGCGAGTACGATACCTGCGAGTACTTCTGCGTTGTGTGTAACGAGGGTACCTGCACGGAATACAGGTGATGAACCACCGGACATTGCCATACTCAGGACGTTTACTGGGATACCAAAGCGTGCACCCTTAATGATGACCTGACATGCGTTGACACTGAGTTCAAGTGGGCTGGTTGGGCAGAGAAGGATAGACATGGTTGGTCTCTTCTGTGCCATTTCTTCGTCGCCACCATAGTAAGCTACGATAAGGTCTCTGTAGTACTGGACACTTTCCTCGACAGGGTCGATGTGGTGGAAGTGTTTGGTTGTGTTCATCATAGGTGTGAGTGTTTCGTGAACATCCTGTGCACCCTTGCCTGCCCAGTCCCTTGCGGAAACTGCGAGGGAGTAGTAGTCAATATTGTCTGCCCAGTCACAGAGTTTTGCGGTTGCTGCAACATCTTCTTCAACTGAATCTACGGTCTTGAATACGCCAGGTGCCTCATAGTTGCACATCTTGACACCAGTACCGAAACAGGTCCAGTTTACTTTTCCTTTGTGGGACTGTTTTACATCCTGCTTCTTGTCACGTGCGTGGAGATAGAAGCTTGATGGGCAGTCACGAAGAGCCCTGTTTACAAGGTATTCAGGGATTTTGACAACCTGTGTTTTCTCATCAACGTCACAGCCAGCATCCTTGAAGATCTGCCTTGCTTCTGCGTCGGAAACCTGCATACCTGGGTTCTGGAAGACCTCCATTGTGGCGTAGTGTATTGCTCTTAAATCGTCCTGTGAGAACAAGTTAAGCTCGACACCGTCCAGAGGACTCTGTCCTGGATAGTAGTGTTCTTTCATTTTCCTTTCACTCCTAATTTTTAGTGTGTAACAAAGGGGAACCATATTCGCATGATTCGGGGGCCATACCATGTAGGAAACCGCCCGGACATGCTGGCAATTTGCAACAGGCCGACAATGAAATATTTGGCCCATATACAGACTTACAACCTCCTCATAAGTGTAACAAACTTGAAATTGCCAAACTTGTAAAGTTGTAAGTTCCACCTTTATTGCAAGCTATCAATAGCCTGTTTTAGTTACCACTATATATATTTGTCGAACTTGCGGTATCCGCATTTCAAGTAGAAATTAACACAAAAAGGACATTTATTGCAAGTTCATTTCACATCTGCTCACAAATATATGCAATAAACAAATTCATTTGTGATTCCGAATGCTTTTTGCCGTAGTCACTGCGGAGAAAAGCAACATCAATAGACGAATGAACAGGTTAGATTATAAAGAGATAAACATAGATCAAGGTAAATTGTTCACTTTTTTTTATGTCACACATGTACAAAACAAAATCAGGAAATGAAGGCAAAATACATACATCGTAAAAAACATGACTGATATTGTCAATTAAAAGATTCCAAAAAATCGCCCAATTGCAAAAACCTTAAATAATATATGTCCGGTCAATTGCCGCTCCCAGAAGAACCGGCGCACCGGAGAATAAAAAACCAATCCCGTTGGAAATCTCCACCCCAATGAGAAGGAGAAATCCAAAGGGATAAAAATTGTAAATTCAAAAGTCGTTACTTAAGACTGATCTTCACGTAGTGGATTGCATTAACAGGACAAATCGCAACGCACCTGTGACAACTGGTTCCAAGACACCTTTCACTGTTATAATTGGCATACCTGACACCATCCTTTTCCACAATCTTAATGGCATCTTCCGGACATTCTGCCTCACATTTGTGGCACAAAATACAGTCCGGTGCCTTTTCCTCAATGGTAATACCAATGTCATCAAGGATTTTGAGACCGTCTTTACCAACATCATCAATATCCTTTGAAACACGCTTTTCAATAACCACAGCTTCACATATCTCCGGAAGTGTTGGAAGATTATACATTTCAAGCATCTGGTTATACGTTTCCATAGGCATGCCCTGCGTCCAGTAGGAGAGTTCACACAGGTAGAATTTGGAAAAGACATCACTGGTTGCCATCATAAGGTGATCAGCTGTTATCTGATGAGCTATCTCTATTACTTCATCAAGCTTTGATTCATCAAGAACAAGCTCCCTTGCAAGGGAGAGAGAAGTATTTCCGAATTGCACGATATTCTTAGCAAAATTCGGACAGGACCCCAGCTTTCTTGCCTTGTCGGCATCCACATAAGCCCCGGTAGCCCCTGACATATACATATACTCAAGATCCTTATAGGGAACTCCTGCTTCAACGAGAAGTGTCAGATGAGCTGCCCGTATTGCACCAATAGCTTTTCCAGCCTCTTCAATATCTTTTGTTGTTATTTCAACACCCTTTGCAAGAATCAGCTTACCATCCGGAAGTTCAGGAATTTTCCCAAAACAGCAGGAAACACCGCTGCATACACCATACTTGATTGCAACAGCCAAAGCAGAAACCACTCCGGTACCGGTAACACCTTTTGCCACCAGATCTGATTCCTCTATGATTTCACCAGAGATAGGATCTATGAGGTGAGCTCTCCGGGGAACCATATCATCATCGAGAATAGTTATTCTCCAATAGTCACCTTCGACATTGACATCTGAAATTGCACCAGGGCTGGCAAGCATACCAGAACTTATACCCTGACCTTCAATAGCAGGACCAGCAGCAGCACTTCCAGTTATAATTTTGCCACCTATTTTCAAAGCCATTTCTGCATTGGTACCGTAATCAGTTACCATTGCAGGAGCATCCTGATCTATGAAATCAGTCTTTATCATCATAGCAAGAGCATCTGCCCCGATTTCGTGTTTAATTGCAGGAGGAACAGTAATAGTACAGTTTGGAAGATCGATTGTATCCTTGAAAAGCTCATTTGCTTCGAAAACCCTGGCATCGCGGGTAACGTTATGAACACCAAGTTTCTTCTGTTTGCTTTCACCTGCATAGGCAAGATCCCGGATCTCAATATTCTGGAATAGTGAAAGCTGGATTGGATTACCACAAACAGCAAGTCTTTCGATTTCAGCATTGTCAATATTAAAGAGTTCAATAATTTCCTTTACGGTATCAAGAATAATCTGATGCGCAATTTCAGGCCCTACCTGAATAGCAAAATCCAGATGATCCATGACGTTTCCGCCAGGAAGAGGATGCCGCATAGTAATAGCTGTCTTTATCGTTTCCTTGGACTCAAGATCAATCAATTGGGCCCTGAATCCACTTGTACCCAAATCAAGAGCAATTCCATACAATTAAAGTCACCTCACTTAAGCACTAGGCTTTATTCGAATCCTAATAACAATAAAATGTCCTAAATAGATATAAGGTTTTGTGTACAGAGCGCAAAACCGCCGCCCTGCATTTCATTTTTGAAATTAAGTATCATTTATGATATCAAAACCGAGCAGGAAAGTCCCTGATCCACATTCATTTGACTGACAGATACGTTCTTTAAGGAATTCATCTGTAGGAGGAGAGGGCGATGCCAGATGGGCACTGGAAATCTCAGGGAGACACTCCACTTCAGTACACTTCTTCGGCGGCAGAACCACAACCAGAGGTTCACATTTTCCACCCATTGAAGAGAGAGCACATTTATTGTAGATTACAATATTACCCATGACAAGAGCGTCATTTGATTCTGCATATTCTTTGAGCTTATCTTCATCATCAGTATCTTCACCAACAACTTCCCCGTCCTGCATGAGAATTACATTAGGTGCCGGAGGCCATTCGTAATCCATGTCAGTGGTAAATACCAGCAGGACATCAGACTTGAGTACCTCTTTTACTCCTTTGTTATCTCCCCTTCCAAGGCCCATCAAAGTCATTTCATCAGCCTTGGCTTCCATTTCACTAATGGTACGTCTGTCTTCATCCGATAAAACTTCACAATGCCCAATGCCTTTTATCTTGGATAATTCTTCAATTACTTGATTAATGATATTCTCTTTTTCCAAATTAATCCCTCATCCTTGTTTTTGATGGTTGCCAGTAATCATGTTCAGAATATAAAGGAACTATTTTCCCTCAATATTTAAGAATATCGAAATGCACGGGCAATAATTGGTTGTGCAGGCGCTTAACAAAACCGTTATATAGTTTCTCGGGAAATCTAGGTATTAAGAAAACAGGAAGGATATTCATGGTAGATATAAAAGTAAATTCAAACATATGTGGCTATAAGCATAAGATACATGGCGAAAAAAAAGGAAAAGAGATTTCAATTGATATTAAAACCGGATGCAACAAAATTGCGGAGATATCCCATCTGGATGTTCCCATGATGCAGATATTTGACATCCGAGATAATTATGTTACTGGAAAAGCGCATGATGCAAAGGCTTGTGGATCCTGCATTGTTCCAAGTGGGATTCTTCATGCATGCAGCATAGAAGCAGGTTTCATCTCAGATACGCTGGCAAAAAAATCCGGAAATGTAAGTATTGAATTTCCAGATTCTGAAGAGTCCTGAATGTCTAATTCAGGGATTTTCATTTTTTAACCATCATATTGGTAGCGCCGAAATAGCAAACAAATCCGGCAAATCTATTTATCCGGACTGCCTGTAAAATAAATAAAAGATAAAGAGTTGTTTTGATGCAGATTATACCATATGCACCCATAGAAAGAGTCATCAGGAAAGCAGGCGCAGACAGGGTCAGTGAAAGTGCCGGGGAAGCCCTTGCCGAAATACTGGAAGAGCAGGGCATGAAGATTTCAAAAGAGGCAATCAAGCTGGCAAACCATGCCGGAAGAAAGACCGTGAAGGCAGAAGACATCCTGCTGGCTTATGAAATGATGCAATCGCACGATTAAGCCAAGCTCAGATTCCTGCAATACTTATACCTGCTACTGTCAGTGAAGTTACAATAATTCCTGCGATGAGAACACCAAGGAAAATAGCTGGCAGTGCCCATTTAAAGCGAATACCGAATACAAATGCAGCCGCACAACCGGTCCATGCCCCGGTTACCGGCAGAGGAACTGCCACAAAAAGTGTCAGTGCCAGAATCCCAAATTTTTCAAATCTGTCGGTGTGATTTTTTCTCGTCCTGTTGAAGAGCCAGTCAAAAAACATGTCCATATACTTAAACCGCCTCAGGTAGTTTGAAACCGGTTCAAGAAAAAGCAAAAGAGGGATAACGGGAAGCATATTCCCGATTACCGCAAGAACGTATGCATCAAAAGGTTCAATCCCGTAAACACCGATTGCAAGAGGGATAGCACCCCTGAGTTCTGAAATCGGCAGGGCTGCCAAAAAAATTGTTGAAATCCATGGCGGTACGGAAGAAAGAAAATCAACCAGTGATTCTTCAATGGCCATAAAGAAAATTACTCCGCATTCGAATATGAAAGTCGTGCAAGAAGCGCATCAAGCTGTATTCGCTCATCCGCACCCTCGGTCAGCCGGAAGTCAGTTTCACCAAGAGTATCCATTATATGAACGAGTTTTTTGGACGGAATATCCATTTCAATGAGTGATCTGTAGACCTGCCCAACAACATCCTCTCCTGAAAGACCTCTTTCCACCATAAGTTTATCCAGCATTTTTCGGGCCTGAAGGAAGTTCCCTGAAAGGGCAGTTTCAAGAAGTTCAACTATCTCCTCGGGATGAGCGGTAGCAGTTATCCTGTAAATGCCATCGGAATGTATGACAGTATCAAACATTGAAGCAGCCTGAAGAGCATTAATGGCTTTTCTCATATCCCCACCTGAAACATACATTATTGCTTCAAGACCATCTTCTGCAATATCCAGCCCCTCCTGTTTGGCAATATATATGCACCTCTCGCGGACAGCATCGCCGGAAAGTGGACGGAACCTGTAAACAGCACACCTAGATTGTATCGGTTCAATTATGCGGGAAGAATAGTTGCATGAGAGAATAAACCTGCAGTTGCTTGTGTATCGCTCCATCGTCCTGCGAAGAGCAGACTGTGCATCTGATGTTAACGCATCAGCTTCATCAAGGAAAATGATCTTAAAATCCGCACCTCCTATAGGAGAGGTTTTTGCGAAGTTCTTGATTTTGGTTCGCACCACATCAATACCACGCTCATCTGATGCATTTAATTCCGTGAAATTTTCATTCCAGTCCTCACCAAAAAGTTCCTTTGCGATAGAAACGGCGGTTGCGGTTTTTCCTACTCCGGGAGGACCTGAAAACAAAAGATGGGGGAGATTCTGAGTTGATACATAGGACTTTAATCTTTCAATTGCTTCGGTTTGCCCCACAACATCGGCAAGTTTTTGAGGACGGTATTTTTCGATCCAGATCTCTTCTTTTATAGAAACTCCTCCCGCAGAATATGAAAGAGATGAACTGATAATGTCAATATGGTTTTTAAGCCTTATGAAAAAAGGAAGTAATCAGGATTCCTGATATACTTCTTTGTAGGCAATCTTGCCGGATATCGGAAGCCTGAATTTAGAACCTCTCCATGCCATGACAATCAGTACAAGGTAGAGGAACATCGAAAAGAACCCGAGGAAATCGGCAAACAGCCACCCTACAAAGGGAACCCATCCAACTGCATAGACTATGAGAGTCAGTGGAAGGAAGGTGAGAATGGACTGCATTGCATGGAACTGGACAAAGCGATTATTCTTTTCAATTAAAAGGAAAAGAATTCCTGTAATCCAGAAACCTACATAGCAAAGTACTGCTACCAGATTTTCGTTTAAACCAAGGGATGTTTGATAATTTTGCTGTTCCATTACAATCACCTCATTTCAATACAGTTTTGTGGACACTTGTCAACACATGCGCCACAAGCAGTACATTTTTCCTGATCGATTTCAGCAAGGAATTTTGTTACGTGTATGGCATCTTCAGGGCAGGCCTTTTCACAAAGCTTGCAGCCAATGCAACCAAATGTACAAACCGCCTTGACAAGTTTTCCTTTATCATGGGAAAGGCACTGGACGTGTACTTTTTCAGCCTCTTTTGCAAAGATAAGTATGTCGTTGGGACAGGCTTCAATACACAAACCGCAGCTTTTACACAGGCTTTTCTTGACATGTGGAAGTTTATCGTCACCGATATAAATTGCATCAAAGGGACATGCACGAACACATGCACCACGACCCATACAGCCAAAACTACATCCTTTCTCTCCATCGGAAAGCATCATAACAGCCTTACAGTCTTCCATCCCAACATAGTCAAACCTGTTGACACAGTTAACGCCGCCCTGACAGCGAACATAGGGATATTCAGCCTCACCTGCGGAAACATCCTGTCCCATGATGCTACCGATCTGCTGGGCCACATCAAAACCACCAACCGGACAACCGGTGAGAGGTGCACTATCTTCCACAACATGCTCTGCAAAATCAGCACATCCGGCATAACCGCATGCACCACAGTTAGCACCCGGAAGGATCTCAAGAACTTCATCCACCAATGGGTTAGTCTCTACATGGAATTTCTTGGATGCCACAATCAGCATAATACCGATAGCAAGACCAAGCCCTCCAAGGACTGCCATTGACTGGACTAGCAACGTTGTTAGGCTCATAAGGGGATCACCTTGAAGTAGTTAACAAATGCCATCGCAAGCATGGATGCTATAATAAACGCTTGTGGGAGACCCTTCATAGAAGAGGGGACATGAACAAGTGTCACCCGTTCACGAATACCTGACATCATTAACATTACGATTGTATAACCAACACCGGCAGCGATACCGAAAACTACACTTTGCAGGAAGGAATATTCTGCACTCACATTGAGAAGGACGACTCCAAGCACGGCACAGTTTGTGGTAATCAATGGAAGATAAATACCGAGTGAACGATACAGTGAAGGTATGTTTTTGCGTACAACGAATTCAACAAGCTGGACAAGAGCTGCAATCACCACAATGAAGCTGATAAGTCTCAGGAACACCAAGTCAAGTGGTACAAGAACATATGTATAAAGCAGGAAGGAAACCACTGAAGCAAGAGTCATTACAAAAATAACTGCTCCGGACATTCCAGCCGCACTTTTTGTGTCCTTTGTAACACCTACAAAAGAACAAAGTCCAAGGAACTGTATCAAAAGGAAGTTCCTGATGAAAACACCATCCATAAATATGGAAAACAGGGAAGCGTCAGCAGCCATTTTTATTCACCTCTCTCCAGTTTTTTAGCCTTGCGATAATTTACCATCGCCATGAGAATACCGATTGTCAGGAATGCTCCGGGAGATAGGATCATGTATGTAGCCGGGTTCATCATCGGAACTGTGAAAAGAAGATACCCGAAAACTTCTACCTGCCCTGTACCGAAAATTTCCCTGATTCCACCAATGAGTACAAGAACCAGAAGGAAACCTGTGGCAATACCCAACGCGTCAATGAGGGAATAGAAAACACCATTCCTGTTTGCGTAAGCTTCTGCACGGCCTATAATAATACAGTTAACCACAATCAGGGGAATAAACACACCCAATGCAGTGAACAATGCGGGAGTATATGCTTCCATCACCATTTCCACAATGGATACGAAAGTCGCTATTATCAAAATGAAAATTGGGAGTCGCACCGAAGCTGGAATTTGTTTCCTCAGTGCAGAAACCATAACATTTGAACAGATCAATACGAATGCAGTACCTGCAGCCATTCCCAGAGCATTCTCAACTGAGGTGGTTACTGCAAGAGTTGGACATAGACCAAGCACAAGAGCAAAAATTGGGTTGTCTTTTGTGATACCGCGAATATATTCATTAAAAACATCACTCATTGTAATCACCTCAGGATTCCTGCTCCTTGACAGAATCTATACCTGCTTTTAGTGCATCTACCACCGCTTGCGATGAAATTGACGCGCCGGTGATGGCATCAATTTTTCCGCCATCTTTTGAAAGGGCCATATCAGCAAGAGGAACTCCAAGGAATTGATCCCTGAAATCAGTTTCCACTATTTTTGCACCCAGACCCGGAGTCTCGGAATGTTTCATCACCTGTACACCTGCTACTGTGGAAAATGACGGATCTATTCCACCAGCAATTCTTATTTGACCCTGTGAACCAGGGAAATCCTGGAAGAAAGCATATCCCACCAGATTACCCGAGGAATCAAGCGCCCTATAGTAAAGAACAGGAAGTTCTCCTTCTTCATCAGGAACAGTGCCATACACTTCCTCAAATTCAGTGGCCTGTGGGAAAATCTCGGCCAATGCCATTTTTTGCTGTTCTATTGCATTTATCTTAAGTTGCTCCTGGGTAGGCACAAAAGTGATCCCAAGCAACGCCGCAGCCACAAGGCTAACAAGCACGAGTTTTGCAAGAATTACTGCAATATCCTTTCCGGATTCACTCATCCATATACACCCCCAGCTTCTCAAAGGGTATTTTATCCATTATCGTACGATACTTGCGCTGGAAGAAAGATTCCTCAGCATAAGAGCTTGGCATTGTGTTATTATCAATAAATGCTGCCACGCTGTTTGCGAGGAAAAGACCGTAGAAAGTTGCGTAAATGTAATTGTCAAAGTGTCCATAGACAACTGTAAGAACACCGCAAAGAACACCATAAATCACTCTTCCGTTCTTTGTTACAGGAGAGGACGGGGTATCTGTTGCAAGGAAAAGGACACCAAAAATGAATGCACCTGTGATAACATAGGAGAGACTGTCACCCACAATCACTGCCAGCACAATTGTTGTCAGGAAGTAAAATACCGGGATCCTCCATTCCATATAGCGGCGATAAATCAGGAAAACACCACCAATAAGAGCAATAGGTGATGCGCCGATAAGATGACCGGCACCTGTTTCAAGCACAAGGTCGGAAAAACCACCGAGCATAGGGAATGAAACTGGCTGCATCAATGACCACCAGGCCAGACTCAGGAAAACCCAAGCTGCGAGAACCGGATTGAATATTGAGGAACCAAGTCCTCCAAATGCGTGTTTTGCAATTGCAACACCAAAAGCGGAGCCAATTATTGGCATCCAGATAGGTACTTCCGGAGGCACAACAAGGGCTACCATAAGACCAATTAATGCTGCATGCCCGTTGTTAATTTCCAGTGGCTGACCTAATGCTTTCTGAATGATTGCTTCGGTGGCTACTGCAGCTGCAACGCTTGCAATAATCAATGCCAGGGCATACAAGCCGAAGAGATAAACAGCTACAAGACTGACAGGAACCAGTGCAAGTATTTTTGCGAATGTAATCTTCCTGAAAGTTATATCCTGCTTTCTGTGAGGCGGAGCTGAAATTGTAAATGTCATAATTACACACTCCCGCAAGAGCAGCCTAATTCAAGGTTTGATGATTCCTTTGGAGCTGTATCATCATACGCTTTTTCAATAGCTTCTTTTGCATAGCGTATCAGTTGTAAAATCGGGATCTTTGTGGGACAGGCTGCGGAACAGCGACCGCATTCAATGCAATTGCTAACATACATCTGGTTGCTTTCATCAAAACGCCCCTGATCGGCCAGTGTAGCAAGCCTTGAAGGAATCAGATCAACCGGACAAACATCAACACACCTTGCACAGTGTACGCACACAAGTGGTTCATCCCGGAGTACTTCACCCTTATCCTGAACAGTAATTGATAACGTTGTCTTGGTTACAGGAACTTCATCCACATACTGGGCCACACCGGTTATAGCACCGTTGGCAATGAGCTTACCCGGCTCGCCTTTATAGCCACCGCAAGCCTCGATTACATCCTTGAAAGGCGTCCCTATTTTTACAAGGATCTTCTGGGGTTTGTTTACCTTACCTGTTACCGAAATAACTGTCTCAATGTAGGGCCTTCCTTCATGGACGACATCGTAGAAAGCCTTTGCAGACTGAACACTGCATATAGCAACTCCTGTGGAAGCAGGTTTACAATTGAAAGGCACCCTTCTTCCTGTAACATTATAAGTAAACAAATCCAGGATGCTCTTGCCGTAAATACGATTCTGCGACAAAACCACAATGTCGGATTGCTGATCTTTGAAGTAGTAGCTTGCCCGCCTCTTACCTACAAGAGGGGATACGCTTATTCTTTTTCCTTCAAAGACAAGGCCATCAAAAGCACTGATGGATTCACTGTTGTCATTGCGAAGAACAATCGCACCTTTGGATGCACCGGAAGCTTTCATGAGAAGTTTCAGAGATTCAAGGATCTGAAGCGCATAATCACGAGGCTCTTTGTAATCTCCCCATATCCACTCTGCTGAAGTAGCGTTAACCAGAACGGTGTCAATGGTGCAACCGTCACCCGGTTTTAGAACCAGATGTGTGGGTACCCCATAATTTTCTACGATTCCAGCGTCCTTGATAATAGAAATCAAATCTCCACCTGTAGCATCCTGAGGAGTAAAATCAACACATTCATTTTCCTCGCCGGGCTGGATGATAACACTCATTACTTTTGTGCCTGAAGGCATGGGAGCTTCTTCAATGGAAACTACTTCTCCACAAATGCTTGAATGGACAGACGCACAAAAATCTGATGTGCATTCTCCAATTTTCTGGCCTTCTTTAACCATGTCACCTTTGCTCACGAGAGCCTCACAGACGGTACCATTATGCTGCTTGAGTGGGATTATCACTTTTTCAGGGACATTTTCCATAACTGATATTTCTGCCAAGTATCTCAACTCCTTAGAAGGCAGGTTCCCTTTCTACTTCAGGTGGTTTTTCACCCGGTGTTGTTGCTTCAATTACCGGTACAGAAAAGTCTGTTGGCGGATTGGTTTCTGCCGGGTCACGATCATATCCGAGCATTGCCCAGTCGATGACAGGCGTTACTTCATGGCAGTATTCGCAATCCGGCCTTTCCACAAAGTGGATGTTTTGTAATTCAGGAGATGCGGATGCACCATGGCAGTCATCGCACTCAAGAGGATCTGCCATACCTGCTTCTGAGCCGGAAATGCCGTGTCCGAGCCTGTAATAAAGATCAACCTGCCTGAGAATGGCATTTGGATAATCAGCCATACCGTCACCGTTTCCGTCATAAGAGCGCATTTCTTCTGATGTTACATCACCATCTGCGTTAGCATCAGCAGCCATTACATCATCATTTGGAATCGGATTACCTTCTAATGAACTTGTGTTCGGGGAAGCAAGTATTTCTTCCTCAAGGCCTGCATCCCACCAGGCACCATTAATTATGTTGAATGGGGCAAGCATTGAGTTTTCAGCCCGGTCTTCTCCCACATTAAGACCTTCGGAAGCTCCGTCAGTCCATGCGAGTGTTGGGGCAAAATCAGACTCATGGTAAGTGTCAACTCGTTCACCGTTTGACCAGTCAAAAGATTCAATTGGCATTCCTGCCGGAATGTCGCCACCGGGAAGAAGTGGAATGTGGCAGGCAGCGCAATCGAGGAATTCAAGATGGAAGTCAGTAGTTCCACCGTGTGTAATACCTGCATGGCATGATTCATCCACACAACTCTTTACAGACAATACGTCTTCATGAGCAGATGATTCTTCTTCATGGCCAGCATCGGATTCCAGTAATTCTATTGGTGCTCCGGCAATTTCATGTTCATGTGCTTCATGGCATTCCACGCATTCAACTTCAGCGTGCACATCAAATTCTTCATAATCTTCAGCTCCCCACATTACGGGGGTAACCTGTGCATCTTTAATATGACAATTGTTGATACAGGATGATTTTTCAGGTGCAGCATTTACGGTATCGTGGAAAATTAACAAAATTGGAGCAGGGGTTAAAACATCAAGGGCATAGGTACCAAGACGCACACCATCCTGCTGGACGACAACACGGGCATCCTCCATTGCTGCATTGTTGGCATTTGCGTAATTGCCGTTTGCCAATTCAAGAGCCCTGGCGTCTGCATCATAAAGATCATATTGCTCGTGGCATATCATACAGTCAATTCCGACGCCGTATTCTTCAAGGATTCCACCACCTGGATGATAACGACCGAATTCCTGCACCCAGGCTTCTTCACCTTCTGATTCCACCTGGAAATTGGTTAAGGGTTCCCATTCAGGGACTCTCTGGATATGAGTGGACTCTCCCACTTCATCATAATCCGCAAAAGGAGTACCAACATGACATCCTCCACAACTGGAATCCGACCACTCGCCTTCTGTCATATAGTGATGGGCAAGTGCCTCGTTACCGCTGTAGCCAAGATATATGTTGATGCCTGCAAACGCAAAAACAACCAATGCGACCGCAACAAGAATACCTCTAAGCTTCGCCATAAAAATCACACATCTTTATAATTCATAAATTCCCGGGACACATAATCTGTAAACGTTAAATATGTTATCACTGGAGGGATTGTTATTTTTGGGGGTTTTATAATCCTGCAAACCAGTGAAGGTAACAATTCTGTTATCCATAGTTGTTACTGATTGCCAAACTGACTGATTTACTGTATTTATATCTTTCGAGAAAGTGCGTTAGACCAGCCCTGTAAGGCGGTAATATATCATGAATGATAATTTAGTTAATTCCCGGATCTCAAACCAAGGGTTGTTTTTCAAAAGAGTGCAATCTCAATGTCAGGAAGAAAACAAAAAAGATCACTACAGATGTGATAATGAAAGTATTCGTTCCTATGAATTCATATACTACTCCCCCCATCACAAGCCCGAAAATGCTGGCAAGGCTCGCAAAACTGCTGGCAAATCCCTGCACTGAGCCCTGATACCTATCCCCTGCAATTTTAGAAAGGATTGAAAGTACGGAAGGCCACATCAGCCCGTTCCCGGCAGCAAAAAATACCGCTGAAAGGTAGGTCATAAAGAGAGTTCCCGGAAGAAGGAGAAGAAAGCATATTCCAAGCAGGAGACTGCCGATGGTGGCAAGAGTTGCATCAGAATATACTTTTACTGCTCTTACAAGTACAGGACCCTGTACAAAAATCATGAGAACACCCAGAAATGAAAAGTAAATCCCCATATCTGCAACACCCCACTCAAGTTGTTCAACGGCATGCAGCGGGAAAGCAGTATAGAACACATTAAACCCAAGAAATATGAAAAAATAGAGGACTAGCATATACGGTACGTGTGTCAGGCTGAGTACGTCTGAAAATTTTATTTTTACAGGCCCGTGTGTTTCAGGACATTTCTTTATTTCCTGTCCGAAGGGTTTACTTATATTATCTGCCTCATGATCTTCCCAAATAGCACATTTCCTTGATTCCGGAACAAAACGAATAATTGCAATCGTCCCCGCTACTGAAATTAATACGGCTGCCAAAACCGGGATTGCCTCCCCGTAAACTGTGAGACTCAAAAACCCAGCAAGTGCCGGCCCGATGATAAAACCCAGATTTGAAGAAATGGACATTTTTCCGTAGTTCTTATTCCGATCCTCTTCACTTGAAATGTCAGCAAGATAGGCATTTGCAACTGACACGTTGCCGCCAGTCAGACCATCAAATCCTCTTGCAATGAAGAGAAATACCAATGGCAGCGTAATTGCGAAGGCTCCAAAAAACGAAGAATCTACATTGAGGAGTTCATTTACAGGCAAAAAGAGTGCTACAAGAAAGATTATCCATGAAACAAGAGTCCCGATTTGGCTCAGCAGAAGGATTTTTTTCCTCCCGTAAATATCTGACCATCTACCAAGAATTGGAGCACCGATAAGCTGGAAAGCCGGATACATAGCACCCATGAGACCATAGATAATGGCATTGCCCCCAAACCTCGCTACGAGAAATACAAGGAAAGGAATAACAATACTGAAACCAAGGGTACCAATGAAATTAACAAAAAGGATTGGAAAAAGCGATGTACTCTTTGCAGACTCTTCCGGCGACCCCATGAATAATACATATTGTTCAGGTTTGATAGGCTTTTCCCGGAATAATCATTGCTGGAATAAAAATTAATTCCAGTAAATATTGACATGCCATATCCTGAAATATACCTCATGAGACATGACTTTGTTTTTTTATGTTCCAGGAATTTACAGGCCCATACTTAGTTCTCACACTTAGATTTGAGATAATATTCTACGGCAGTAATAAGCGCATCTTTGGTGTGGGGCTCTCCAGTCGTTCTCTTGAGAGTAGTAAGCTGCTGTTCAGTCATTATCGTTTGTGCATGCACAATTTTCACATAAGTATTCATGATCTTAACCCTGATTTAAGCATATGAGTTAGTTGTTTAGCGCACTTCAATCCCCTCATCTTTACAGGAAAACTATGATCTCGCTGATAATATATCAAACTATTTGTTTTATTAATATACTTCTATTGTAATTTTTATTGTTGTTCCTGCCCAAACTCCGCAAACCTTAATATTGATGGAAACCCACCAGCGGACATGGACACAAAGATTGTAACAGTATTCATAATCCTGATACTCGCATCGATTGCCTTTGTGGGATTTGATTCAGATAGCGGAACCCCTGTAAAAATGGAAACTTACAGCCAGACAAGGGAAGCTTTGGGAACTACTATTACAATTGCCGCTGTCGGAGCAGACGAAGAACAGGCATATGAAGCTATAGACAAAGCTTTTGTGAGGATTTCAGAAATCGAAAGCCTTATGAGTACCTATGAAAGCCAGAGTCAGGTGTCCACCCTCAATCAGGACAAAACAATTGAGAATGTAGATCCTTCCTTTGTTTTTGTTTTAGAAGAGGCTATTTACTACAGCGAAATAACCGACGGAGCATTTGACGTTACAATCAAACCTGTACTCGACCTCTGGGCGAGCAAATTCGGAGAAGGCAGACCAAATCAGCCACCTACACAGGAAGAACTTGATACTATCCTGCCACTTGTGAACTCTTCTGCAATAACCATCAATGAAACATCCATTTCAATTGAAGAAGGTATGCAAATCACCCTCGGAGGAATAGCAAAAGGGTATGCTGTGGATGAAGCTGCAAGAGTTCTTATGGATGAAGGATTCAAAAGTGGATTTGTGAATGCAGGAGGAGACGGATTTTTCTTTGGGACAAAACCTGATGGTGAAACCTGGATTATAGGATTGCAGGACCCGGAGAAAAAAGCCGAACCTGTCACATTGATGTCCGTCTCAGGAAAAGCAGTAACCACAAGCGGGAATTATGAGCGGTACTTCAACGATTCCGCCAGAGTATCACATATTGCAGATCCACGAACTGGATATACAGTTTCAAACCTCATCAGCTCAACCATAATCGCCGACTCAGCCATTGAGGCAGATGCACTGGCAACTTCCGTGTTTGTGCTGGGTGAGGAAGATGGGCTGGAGTTAATAGAAAGTCTTGAAGGAGTCGAATGCCTGATAATTACTCCTGATAAAAGAATTGTGAAATCTGAAGGCTTTGAAGCCTACGAAATCCAGTGATATTAAAGCAGAACTTCATGAAGGGTCTCATAAATAGGCCCTTTAGGTGTCAATGTACTTTTCTTAAGTTTGAAACTACTTACTTCAAACTCACCGAAATGTTCATCCCCATATTCCTGCAGGAAACGTCTCAGACCTTCTTTTTCTTCACCTTTCAGGAATTTCACCCTTCCAATGGTTGCATG